>JBGCEM010000157.1:0-43143 GCA_045106335.1 Paracoccaceae bacterium
TGTAAAGCTGGACAAAGGGGATTTTGTGGGCAAGGCGGCGCTGCTGAAACGGCACGCCATGGGTGCGCAACGCAAGTTGGTCACGCTGGACATCAAGGCAAACCATGCGCCCGCACATCCTGGCGCGTCGGTGATGACCAAGGAAAAAGTTGTTGGCACAATCACATCTGGCGCGTTCGGCCACCGCGTGGGGCTGAACTTGGCTTACGCGTTTGTTGACCCCAATTTTGCGGCCACGGGATCCACACTGGTTCTGGATCTGTGCGGCGCGCATGTCGCGGTCCAGGTCATTGATCCATCCCCCTACGATCCCACGTTTTCGCGGATGCGCAGCTAGAGCGTTTCGCGTTTAATCGCATTCAAAACAAGCTGCCTTTCGCATGCGTTTGATCGGGTGTTTTGAAACGCAATGAATTTAATTGAACGCGACACGCTCTTAAGCAGTTTCGCGTTAATTTGAACTGCGTGTTCGTGGCCTGTCCCGTTGGTCGATCACGACACGTGATGTGCCAGGGCGGTGGTCAAATTCGGACAGCTATGGAACAGCCTGTCATCGATTGCGGCGCCCATCGCGCCCGCCGCGACGCGTGGTCGGACTGGCTTGGCGGTTGGGAAGGTCTTCCATGATGGCGCGGCGAATGTCTGGGGTAAATCGCGACCAAGCGGCGATTTCGTCTGTGCTGCGCGCGCATCCGATGCACAGTTTGGTTTCAGGATGCACCACGCACACCTGCACACATGGGCTTTCGATTTCGCGCCGCGACCAGGGTTTAGACTTATCAGGCATAGCGTTTCCTAAGGACTAAGCGGCGCGTAACACGCGGATGCGATCCAGTGCACCTTGTAAGATATAACCCGCCGCCACGTGATCAATAACCTCGGCGCGGCGTTTGCGCGTTGTGTCAGCCTCAAGCAGCGCTTTTTCGGCGGCCACAGTGGACAGGCGTTCATCCCAAAACACCAAAGGGCGGGGATAAAGCGCTGCGAAATTGCGCGCAAATGCACGGGTCGATTGACAGCGCGGTCCTTCGGACCCGTCCATATTGCGCGGCAGACCCAACACCAAACCGCCAATGTCGCGCTTCATCAGGATGGTCTCAAGGGCTGCCGCATCCACACCGAACTTCTTGCGCCGCACAGTTTCCAAAGGCGTAGCGACCGACAACATCCGGTCCGAAACAGCAACGCCAATGGTTTTTGTGCCCAGATCAAGACCCGCTAAGGCGGTATTTTGGGGCAAGGTTTGTAAAAACGCTGCAACGTCGTCAAAAATCAATTGGCCACCCCGGCTTGCGATCCGGCCCGTGCGATTTGATCAAGCGCGCTCAGATCTCCGGCAAAGACCTCTTGGGCATTTTGGAAGACCGCAAAGGCATCATTACGTCGACCTAATACCCCCAAAGACGTGATCAGCTGCGCCCATTCCTGCGCTGTGCCGCCCTCAGTTGCCAGGCGTTCGGACAAGCCGTTCACCATGCCTTCGATCATTTCCAAACGCTCCGTTGAGCTTAAATCACCCGCTGCGGCAATAGCGTCGGCATCTGGACCACGACCCAAACCAGGGGCGGGTTGGGCATAATTGACACCGGCCCGGATGGCCATGTCGTCGATCTGTGCTTGGATGGGGGGGATCCAAGGTGCGTCAGGCGGGCCTTGACGCAGCAATGCATCCCAAATCTGAAACGCTTGATCGGGCCGTCCGGTTTGGGCCTGAAGAAGCCCAGCATAATAGCGCGCAGGGGCGTTGGCCGGATCGCGTTGCAGGGCCATGGCCAAAGCCGCTTCGGCCTCGGGCGACACATACCCCCCGGCGGCCAGGATCAACATATCGGCCAAATCGGCAAATTCTTCGCTGCTGGCGTCTTGCCCACGCAGATCCAAATATCGGCTGAAGACCTGATGCGCTTGCGCGAAATTCCCCAGATTGCGTTCGGAGATTGCCAGCAACCGCAGCCCGCGCAGGTCATCGGGCCGCTCTTTAATCACCTCACGCAGTTGGCTGACCAAACCGACATATTCGGGATTTTGTTGCTGCGGGGTGGTGTCCAAAACAGCAGGCAAGCCGGCTTCGGCCGTGGCTTGATCCGGGCGGTTTTGGCGGAACTGATCTGCCGCTTCGATCCGCGCTTTTAGGGCCAAATCCCCATAACCGGGCGCGCCAAGCACCCAATAGACACCGGCCGCAGACAGCAAAGCCCCAACAATCAGCGCGCCAAACACCGTCGCGCCGATCTGCGAGCCTTTTACGGGATGTGCCGCGGTTTCGGCCGTCGCATCGGCCAACAGAATGCGACGCGAGATTTCTGTGCGGATCCTATCCGCGTCTTCGGCGTTGATCACGCCGCGGGTCAAGTCTCGGTCGACCTCGGCCAGTTGATCGCGGTAAACTTGCAAATCATATTGCACAGGCGCCCCGTCATTCGTCGCGCCGTCCCCCCCGCCGCGCCACATCGCGCCCAGCAGAATTGACGCCACAAGGGCCGTGATGAGGGCGGTGAGGATCCAAAATATCATACTTGGCTATCTAGCCATCCTGCGCGTGCTGAAAAAGAGGCAATTGCCATAAATCGTGCTGCCCGCCACATCATGTCGCAACTGAGATCTATTGCGCCGTGCCCGCGCGCCGATAAACTTGAAACTTGGGCAAACAATGCCCCATTGGGCTCATTCGGATTCGTCAGTGCTATGAAACGTTATTCTGCTTTTGCAATCGCGCGTGAAGCGCTGCGCCAACATACCGGCTGGGAACGCGCCTGGGCCAATCCAGAGCCCAAGTCGAAATACGACGTGATCATTATTGGGGCGGGCGGGCATGGGCTGGCGACGGCTTACTACCTGGGTAAAAATTTCGGCATAACCAATGTGGCGATCTTAGAAAAGGGCTGGCTGGGTGGCGGCAATACGGGGCGCAACACCACGATCATTCGCTCGAACTATTTGCAGGATCCCTCGGCTGCGATCTATGAAAAATCGCGATCCTTGTATGAAACTATGAGCCAGGATCTGAACTATAATGTCATGTTCAGCCCACGCGGCGTCATTATGCTGGCCCAAACCCATCACGAGGTGCGCGGCTACCAACGCACGGCCCATGCCAACGCGTTGCAAGGTGTGAAAACGGAATTCATTGGCCCTGAACGGGTGAAAGAGCTGTGCCCGATTATGAATATCGACGGGCCGCGCTATCCGGTGATGGGCGGGTTGTGGCAATCGCGCGGCGGCACGGCGCGCCATGATGCGGTGGCGTGGGGCTATGCGCGGGCCTGCTCGGATATGGGCATGCATGTGATCCAGAAATGCGAGGTCACGGCCGTGCGACGCGATGGCGATAAAGTCGTCGGCGTTGACACCACCAAGGGTGCGATTGACTGCGACAAGCTGGGCGTTGTGGTCGCGGGGCATTCTGGAGATCTGGCGAATATGGCCGGGTTCCAACTGCCGATCGAGTCTGTCGCGCTGCAAGCTTTGGTGTCTGAACCGATTAAACCCTGCATGGATGTCGTCGTCATGGCGAACACGGTGCATGGTTATCTCAGCCAGTCCGACAAGGGCGAAATGGTGATTGGGGGCGGCACGGATGGATACAACAACTACACACAGCGCGGGTCGTTCCACCATGTGGAAGAAACCGTCCGCGCCTTGGTTGAAACCTTCCCGATGTTGTCCCGGCTTAAGATGCTGCGCCAATGGGGCGGGATCGTCGATGTGACGGGGGATCGCTCGCCAATCTTGTCGAAAACACCGGTTGAGGGCGTGTTCTTTAACTGCGGCTGGGGCACAGGCGGATTCAAAGCGATCCCGGGGTCGGGATGGGCTATGGCGGAATTGATCGCCAAGGGGCATTCACCGCTTACGGACGAATTTTCGATGTTCCGCTATGGGCAGGGCAAATTTATCGACGAAAGCGTTGCCGCCGGGGTCGCACATTGATGTGCGCGGAGGGATTGTTTGTGCAGGATAGGCATGCGGCCAGTTTATGTGTGGGTCACGTCTTATTTGCCCGTCATGTCCTATTTGTGCGTCACATTGCCTTCGCCGGCTTTCGACCCAAAGGCGATCAAGTTGGACACGTCAATCTCGCGGCCTCCGCGGGCCTCAAGGCGTTTGGCAGCGGCGCGGCGCTCGGCCACAAACATTGCCAATGCGAAGATGCAAATGCCCCCAAAAGCAATCACGGCCATCATTTCTTTGCTCACAACTCGGATCCTTTCAGGTTGTTCGTTAAAAGTGTAAATCAAACTGGACAGTTTTGCAAACATGTTGCGCTGCGCGCCTTGGATGCGGCCATTGCTGTCTTTCCGTCCAAACTGTTTGTGACAGGAGCAAACGTATGCTCATTTTGAAATGCCCCAATTGCGGCATTGATGCCGAAGAAACGGAACTTAGCGCGGGCGGTGAGGCGCATTTGACGCGGCACGGGCCGGGGTCTTCAGATGGGGATTTTGAGGCGTATTTGTTCATGCGTAAAAATCCCAAAGGCGTGCATTTTGAGCGGTGGCGTCATGCGATGGGGTGCGGCAAGTGGTTTCACGCAGCGCGTTGCACGATGACGCTTGAGGTGTTCGGCACTTATTCTGCGCAGACCTTTGGACCGCCGGACGATATATTGGCGCAGATCGACGAAAAACGCCCAGGTTGGCGCACAGGAGAGCCGTCATGAGCGCACGTTTGCCCCGTGGTGGGCGTCTGATTGATCGCACCAAACAGGTCACGTTTTCGTTCAATGGTAAGACGCTGAAAGGCGTGCAGGGGGACAGTTTGGCCTCGGCCCTTTTGGCATCTGGACAGACCTTGATGGGGCGGTCGTTCAAATATCACCGTCCGCGCGGCGTTGTGGCCAGTGGCGGTGAAGAGCCCAATGCGTTGATGCATCACGGCCAAGACGGACGCTTTGAACCCAATCAACGCGCCACTACAACGGATCTGTATGACGGGCTGCAAGCCGGGTCGCAAAACCATTGGCCCAGCTTGGAATATGACATCGGGGCGGTGAATTCAAAGCTAAGCCGGTTCCTACCTGCTGGATTTTATTACAAAATGTTCATCCATCCACGGCCCTTGTGGAAACATGTCTATGAGCCGTTCATCCGTAAATCTGCCGGTCTGGGGGCTGCGCCAAAGGATTTGGATGTCGACACATATGAGCATTTCTACACGTTCGTGGATGTGTTGGTCATTGGCGGCGGGATCGCGGGATTGCAGGCGGCACAAACCGCGGCGCAGTCCGGGGCCAAGGTGCTTTTGGTCGAGCAAACCGCCCATTGGGGCGGGCGCGCGCCTGTGGATGAGACCTTGGCAGGTGGCACGATCGATGGCGCGGAGGCCGAGGACTATATCGAAACGCTTCTGGCAGACTTAAAGGCGCGGCCTAACGTGTCCTTGCGCACGCGGTGCATGGGCGCCGGGGTCTATGATCACGGATATGCGCTGGCCTACGAACGCCTGAGCGATCACGCGCCGGACATGGACGGCCCTCGGCATCGGCTGTGGCGAATTCGGGCGGGGCAGATTATCACCGCGACGGGTGCGATTGAACGACCTTTGTCTTTTGCGAACAACGATTTGCCAGGGGTGATGTTGGCCTCAGCAGTGCGCGATTATGCGTTGAATTTCGGCGTTTCTTGCGGGGATCGTACGGTCGTTGTGACCAACAATGACAGCGCCTATCTAACAGCGTTTGCGATGAAACGAGCCGGTCTTTCTGTGCCTTGCATTATTGATGCGCGTCCTGATGGCGGGGGCGTGTTGGCGGCGCACGCCCGGGATATGGGGATGCGCGTCGAGTTGGGCAAAGCCATTGCCAAGGTGAAAGGCACGCGCAAAGTGACGGGCGTCGTGTTGTGCGATCAGGCGGGCGAGGGTGCAGCCCTTGAGGTGATCCCGTGTGACGTGGTCGCGATGTCGGGGGGCTGGTCGCCGGTTGTGCACCTGTGGTCCCATTGCGGCGGCAAGTTGGTCTGGGACGCGGCACTTGCGCATTTCCGACCCGACCCAAATCGTCCGCCTACGGGGGCGTATGGTCAAAGCTTTGTGCAAACAGCTGGGATCGCCAGCGGCGCGATGCATCTCTCGGATGTCTTGGCGGATGCGGCAACGGCAGGTCACGACGCGACCGCGCGTCTTGGCTTTACCGCAAAGCCGGGTCAGGTCCCGCAAACGGACAGCCCGGCTGAGGCCGCGATGCAGCCTGTGTGGATGATGCCGCATAATGCGCCTTACAAATTACGCGCCAAAGCATGGCTGGATTTCCAGAACGATGTCAAAGTTACGGATGTGCAACTGGCTGCCCAAGAAGGGTTTGAAAGTGTCGAACATGCCAAACGCTATACCACATTGGGCATGGCGACAGATCAAGGAAAGCTCAGCAATATCAACGGCCTTGCGATCTTGTCTGATGCGTTAGGTCAACCGATCCCACAGACCGGCACAACCACATTCCGCCCACCTTACACACCGATCTCGTTGGGCTCGATTGCCGGTGAGGCCCGGGGTGACATCTTCCAACCGATCCGGCGCACGCCGATGCATGCGTGGCACGACACGCACGGCGCTGAATGGGAGCCCGTAGGCGCTTGGCGGCGGCCCTATGCCTATGTAAAATCGGGCGAAAGCACGGCCGATGCGGTGAACCGTGAGGTCACCAATACGCGCGAAAATCTGGGTCTGCTGGATGCGTCGACCCTTGGCAAACTGATCGTCAAAGGGCCGGACGCGGGCAAATTTCTGGACATGATGTACACCAACATGATGTCCAACTTGAAGCCGGGCAAATGCCGCTATGGGCTGATGTGTAATGAAAACGGTTTCCTGATTGATGACGGCGTGGTCGCGCGGTTGGATGAGGATACGTGGCTTTGCCACACGACCACCGGCGGTGCGGATGCGATCCATGCCCATATGGAAGAATGGTTGCAGACCGAATGGTGGGATTGGCAGGTCTATACTGCCAATGTCACCGAACAATATGCCCAGATCGCAGTTGTTGGCCCAAATGCCCGTAAGGTGTTGGAAAAGCTGGGCGGGTTGGACGTATCGCGCGAAGCGTTGGGCTTCATGGAATGGGCTGATGGGACCTTGGGCGGGTTTGAGTGCCGGGCCTATCGGATCTCGTTTTCGGGTGAACTAAGCTATGAAATTGCGGTGCCTGCGGGGCAGGGCTTGGCGTTGTGGCAGGCACTTGTTGACGCGGGTGCCGAGTTTGGTGCGATGCCGTACGGGACCGAATGTTTGCACGTGCTGCGCGCTGAAAAGGGCTTTATCATGATCGGCGATGAAACGGATGGCACGGTCATTCCGCAAGATCTGAACCTGCATTGGGCCTTGTCCAAGAAAAAGGACGACTACCTTGGCAAACGCGCGCATCTGCGCAGCCATATGGCCAGTCCGGACCGTTGGAAACTTGTGGGTTTGGAAACGCTGGACGGCGCGGTCCTGCCCGATGGGGCCTATGCGGTGGCGGATGGCGAAAACGCGAACGGCCAACGCAATGTACAAGGACGCGTGACGTCCAGCTATTATTCCGCCACGCTCAAGAAAGGTATCGCAATGGGGTTGGTGCACAACGGACCCGATCGCATGGGCCATGTGATTGATTTCCCTGGCACAAACGGCACCACCTATCAGGCCCGGATCGTGGATCCGGTGTTCTATGACAAAGACGGAGACAAGCAAAATGTCTGAACCTGTTCTTGCCCTGAAAGACGCGATCTGCAGTGATGGGTTGGTCGAGATCCGCGAAGTAGGCCCCTACGGAATGATCACATTGCGGGGGGATTTGGCATCCGTCAAAATCAAAGCCGCTGTCAGCACTGTCACCGGTGTAGACATGCCACGTCAGGGCGAGGCGAACTGTGCGGGGGCGAATGGACTCTTCTGGATGTCGCCGGATGAGATTTTGGTCATGTGTTTGCGCGATGAGGTTGCAGCGAATTTGGACAAAATCCGCAAATCCTTGCACCAAGACCATGCGCTGGTGGAAAATGTATCAGATGCGCGTGCCGTTTTTCACGTCACAGGGCCTTTGGCGCGCGACGTTCTGGCAAAGCTGGCCCCTGTGGACCTGTCGCCCGAGTGTTTTCAGCCTGGTCAGTTGCGCCGAACACGTCTGGCGCAGGTCGCGGCCGCGTTTCACATGCGCGAAGATCACTGCTTTGAAGTCATCTGTTTTCGCTCAGTTGCGCAATATGTGTTTGATGTTTTGAAGACAGCGGCTCGGCCGGGCAGCGCGGTCCAGTATTTTGACCAAAAATAGCGCACCCTCTTGGCAATCGGTTAAAGCGTGTCGCGTTCAATTGAAGTTGCCGCGTTTCAAAACACGCGTTCGGGTGCTTGCAAGAGGCAGCTTGTCTTGAATGCGATCTAACGCGTCACACTGTAAATAACTATTTTCAGAAAATCCAAGCCGTCGCCTTGACCTTGCAGCGGCGCGGACAATCTGTCAGTCAAGACCAAACCCATGACGACAGGAGGCCAAAATGGCTTTTGAACTTCCCGATCTTCCCTATGCACATGACGCCCTGGCAGCCAAAGGCATGTCCGCCGAGACGTTGGAATACCACCACGACCTGCACCACAAAGCTTATGTCGACAACGGCAACAAGCTGATTGCGGGCACCGAATGGGACGGCAAGTCGATGGAAGACATCATCGTCGGCACCTATGATGGATCTGCCGTTGCCCAGAACGGAATTTTTAACAATATCAGCCAGTTGTGGAACCATAATCAGTTCTGGGAAATGATGGGTCCCGCGGGCGACGCGATGCCAAGCGAGTTGGAAAAAGCGTTGGTCGACAGCTTTGGCTCTGTTGATGACTTCAAATCAGCCTTCGCAGCTGCGGGCGCGGGTCAGTTCGGCTCGGGCTGGTGCTGGTTGGTCAAGAACCCCGATGGCGGCTTGGCTGTGACCAAGACAGAAAACGGCGTGAATCCTTTGTGCTTTGGGCAAACGGCCCTGCTGGGTTGCGATGTGTGGGAACATTCCTATTACATCGACTTCCGGAACAAACGCCCGGCCTACCTGGATAACTTCCTGAATTCACTGGTGAATTGGGAAAACGTCGCCAGCCGCATGTAAGCGGTTAAGACTTTTTCTACGAAAGGCTCGCTGTTTTGGCGGGCCTTTTTTTTGATCTACTCGAGGGCTTTAGCTTTTGTGCGGTAGGGAGGCTTCTGCTTCTGCTTCATACGCTTCGATAATGGCAGCGACCAAGGGGTGGCGGACCACGTCCTTTGAGGTGAAGTAATTAAAGCCAATTTTCGGGATCGTCTTCAGCAATCGTTCCGCGTCGCGCAACCCCGATTGCACGCCCCGGGGCAGATCAATCTGCGTGCGATCCCCGGTAATCACCATGCGGGACCCTTCCCCAAGCCGGGTCAGAAACATTTTCATTTGCATAGATGTGGCGTTTTGGGCCTCATCTAACACGACAAAGGCGCGCGCCAATGTGCGCCCGCGCATGAAGGCTAAGGGCGCGATTTCAATGCGCTTTTCCTCGATTAACTTAGCCAATTGTTTGCCTGGAAGAAAGTCATTCAGCGCGTCATAAAGTGGTTGCATATAAGGATCGATCTTGTCCTTCATATCGCCCGGCAGATAGCCAAGTTTTTCACCCGCTTCCACGGCTGGGCGGCTGAGAATAATGCGATCTACCTCACCATTGATGAACATTGACACCCCAACGGCCACGGCCAGGTAGGTTTTTCCGGTCCCCGCCGGGCCAATCCCAAAGGCCAGCTCATTTTCGAACAAGCTAAGCACATAGGCTTTTTGCGCATCTGTGCGCGGCTCAACCAGTTTTTTGCGGGTTTTAATTTCAACCCGGGCCGTCATATCCGGCATTTCCAGCTGTTCCCCTTTGCGTGCGGCGAACGCATCATCGCCCATTCGAACTTCTCGATCAATATCTGCCGCTTCGACGGAACGGCCCTGTTCAAGCCGTTGATAAAGCACATTCAACAGCTCGGACGCGGCATGACGCGCATCGGGTGGTCCGACAACAGCCAATTGGTTGCCACGGCGCAGGATTTGAACGGACATGCGCTGTTCGACATCAGCCAAATTGCGGTCGAATTCGCCGCAAAGGTCAATCAAAAGCCGATTGTTCGGAAACTCTATCAAAGTTTCGCCGGAATTGGTGGCTGTCTGATCTGTCGTCGAATCTGAAGGGCTCAAAGGCGGCTCCTATGGGCAAGCGTTTCGCGTAATCGTGCCACTCTGCGCAGATCAGCACAAGCCGTCAACGCGCCGACATGCCAGTCAATTTTCGCAACACCACATCGTGACGAAACGCTGCCAATTTAGTGCGCTACTGCGCGGCCATGCTTTGATTTGGTTTTTGCAAACTGCGCGCTTTCACAAGATCAATTGGGAAGTTCAGTGTTAGGATATAGCGATCCGACGTTTTTTGCCGGGTCACTTGACCGCCCAATTGCTGCGTGAAGGCTTCAATCAACTGCGTGCCGATTCCATTTGTGATCATCGCCGCGTTTTGATCGTTAACTGGGTTTGTGACCTTAAGCTGGGCATAGTCTGCATTCGTTTTATGCAACTCAATTTTAATATCTTGGGTGTTGAGCGACGTCATGTCGATGTTTTTTATGGCGTTTGTTACAACTTCTGACACGAGCAAGGACAAGGCAAAGGCTTGTTCCGGGAACACAGTGATTTCTTCTAAATCCGTGGTCATTTTCACCGGGCGTCCAAATGGGCTTCCAACTTGCGCGATTTGCTCAGCGACGTCAGATACGATGGCCGCCGCGTTTATTTGAACAATATCATCGCCCAAATACATCCGTTTATGGGTCGTCGCCAACGCCATAATGCGATCCTGCAAACGTCCTAACGTTTGCTTGGTTTCGTCGGAAATAGACCGACGCATTTGGATATTCATCATTGAGGAAATTAATTGAAGATTATTCTTCACGCGATGATGAACTTCTTTTAACAGGGTATTTTTTTCTTGAACTGAGCGGTGCAGATCTCGTTGATCGTCCAATAGGCTTCGGGCCAAATGGTGAAAGTCGGCGTCCATCTGGCGCAATTCCCGGGACTGTAGCTGCTGGTCTGTTTGGATATTTGGAATGTCTCGTGTGTCTGCGAAATTACGCATGCGTGTGCGTAACCCATTAAGCGGTTGAATAACCAGTTTATTTACACTCACCCAGGCGATGAAAATGCTTCCCAGCCAAAGCGCAAGAAGCGCTGCAAAAAGCGGAGCGTAATTCAGAATTGAAGCATAGGCCGACTCGGTCGGCAGAACAGCCACCCCGAAAATGTTGCTTTCAAGGATTGGAATAAATGCAACTTTTTTTCCATCAGAGCCAACCAATTCGTCGATTTTGTGCGTGCCCATTTGGTCGGGAATTGCTAGGTTTTGCAGCCTTGCCTGATTGGCAGCAGAAACGCCTTCCGGAATGAATTGGTTTTGTGTCGCATTTGGCGCCCATACAACACCGACAATCTCTCCGTTCAACGTCTTTGCCGAAAAGTCGGATTGAATTTCCAGCCGGACTAAGTGTGGTTCGGGCCGCACATTGGACGCGTTAAGAATTGGATATGTCAGCACAGCAGAGCGAGTGTCCAACACGTGCGCGCTGGCAGCCTGAAAATCCAAACCTGTTACATCAACGCGCGACGGCACTGTTTTCGAAGAGCACAAATTCGTCCCGCTGTGGTCCGTAATCATCGCGCTCACCAAATAGCTTTTGCTGTCAACAACAGCCTGCATCAATTGATTACATGTGCCGGCGTTCGCAATCCAATTGGTTTCCAGCGAGGCAATCGTCTTTGCATCAGCAGACGCCTTAAAAAAGACGCGCTGGGGTTCTGCAAATAAATTCTGGATTTGATTGGTAACAACAGCAGATTTATTCACCATGTCAGCGCGCGCGATTTTGTAGGTTTGAATTGCGCCTAGAAGGCCAATAGGGACCAGCGCAAGCGCCAGCAATAATGCGATACGTCCGCGCAGCCCAATTTCATACCATATTTTTTTGGGATGTTTCATGCTCTACCTGCCAAGTCTTGGCCTGCGGCCATAATTGACAAAGTTGCGACGTCCGTTGCATCGTGATTTTCATGTCCTGTTTGCTTTGCGAGTCTGGTGCGGGCCCGTGCCGCGCGACTTTTTATTGTGCCAACGGCGACCCCGCATGCCTCTGCGGCTTCTTGATAGGAAAAGCCAAGAACACCGACCAACATTAACGCTTCGCGATGTTCATCAGACAGGCTTTCAAAGGCAATTTTAAGCTCTGCTAGCTTCAAATGCCCGTCCTGAGACGGTTTGTCCGCAATGTTTTCAGCGGCATAGCTGTCCATTTGCTGTTCTCGATTAAACTTGCGCATCTGCGAATAGTACGTGTTGCGCAGAATAGTGATTAACCATGCGCGCAGGTTCGTCCCATCCTTGAACAGGTGAAAATTCTTCCACGCTTTCTCAAGCGCGTCTTGAACAAGATCATCCGCCAGGCTTTGGTGCTTTGCCAAACTAACAGCAAAAGCGCGCATTTCCCGGATGTGGTTAATGATGTCCTCGGGTGCGTGCATCCGCGTCATGTATCTAACCCGGGGTTTGAGTCGGCGGGATCAGAGCTGCCTTTCAACTGATCGATAAGATCGGCAAAACGGGTCGGGATCTCGCCCTCAAGCACGTCTTTGTAAACGCGTTTTAAGTTCGTTTCGATACGAAGATCTGGGGCATTTGACTTTTCATCGTCAGCCATGAACTTATTTCCTTTGCACGCATGAGTATCAGTTATATAGATACAACTCACGAAACGCTGTTTGGTTCCGTAAACTTCTTAAGAAAGTTGAAACAATGACCAAGAACGTATCTTCATCAGCGATTGGCGCAGTCGCTGAGCACAACATCCCATATCTGCGCCGATACGCGCGTGCGCTTACGGGAAATCAAAAAGACGGCGATGGTCTTGCTGCGGCGACGCTCGAATCTTTATTGGCGGACAGACGACTTTATGACACCGAAGAATCAGGCAAGCTTGCCTTGTTTAAGGTCTTTCATGCCATTTGGGATGCAACGGGAGCACAGGTGAATGTGCAGGAAACCGGACTTAAAAAACGCGCACAAAGACACTTGTCGTCTTTGACGCGACGGTCACGCGAAGCTTTGTTGCTGACAACGATGGAAGACTTTTCGTTTCAAGAGTCGGCGACGATTTTGAACACCACCCCAGAAGATGTTGAAAAGCTGGTGGATAAAGCCCGAGAGCAGATGAGTGAAGCGGTCTCCGGAACAGTTTTGATCATAGAAGACGAAGCGATCATCGCCATGGATCTTGAAGCAATGGTTCTGGATATGGGGCATCGCATTGCGGGTGTGGCGCGTACGCGCGACGCGGCGACTGCGTTGGGACGCACAGACCCGCCGGATTTGATTCTGACAGATATTCAGCTGGCGGATGACAGCTCAGGGGTTGATGCGGTTGTTGATATTCTTGGAGTGATCGGGCAACGTCCGGTGGTTTTCATTACGGCCTATCCGGAACGTCTATTGACCGGCAGTAAACCAGAGCCGACGTTTTTGATCACGAAACCGTATACGGAAGAACAAGTGCGTTCGGCTGTAAGTCAGGCGATGTTCTTTTCATCAACGGAGACGTTGGGAAATCCCGATTATACGTTGGATCGCCCGACAAGCCACTAAGTCTAGCTTGTCGTAGGCTTTTGTGGGATTGGTCACAAAAGCTCTGGCGTGTTTTCCATTGCCACAAGCTTCGCCCATAGTTCACGGCACAAAGTGTCCATTTCCCGCGCTTCACTGTTGTTGCTGCCCGTTGGCTTCTTCAATTGCGCGCGTGCTTGGCGCATCAAAGACAAGACCAACGGCTTCATTTCCGAGGCGTTTTGACTGGCATAATCTTTGACCAGCTCTTCCAGTTTACCATTCAATCCTCGGGCGCGCATTAAATCCTTTTGAAGGTCAGACTTTTCCAAAGCATTTAAGACGGCGCCACGTAGATCTTCGGCACACAGCGCTGATTTTTCAAAATAGTCTGAGCATCCCGATTTCATAGCTGCAATCGCAACGGTGATGTCAGCCTGGCCCGTGATCATGATGATTGCATTGTTCAAATGGGCCGGGTGGCTGCGGATTAAGTTCACGGCCTCAAGCCCATCACTTTCAGGCAGCTGAAAATCGACCAAGACAAGGTCAAATTTTTGAACATCCAACGTGCCGCGCAAGTTGGACAAGCAGCCAATTTCTGTAATTTTGCAGTCTAACCCCGTCTCTTTGAACACCCGCGCGATGCGTTTGCGGTCAAATTCGCTGTCCTCAATCACCAAGGCACTGATCGGGCGTGATAGTATGTCCTTTGTCCGGTCGGCGCCCATCGTAACGATGAATTTTTCTGCCGGGGATAAGTCGGATACGGGTGATTGATTTATTTGCTGCATATGGATTCTCCTTTGCCACGGCTTGGATAGATCCAAACTGTAAATGGCGGCTAAACGCGAACCAACTTTCTACAACCTATCAGGGATTTTCACGACGCTGCTGCAATTCGGTCGGGCAAAGCTTGTCGGCATATGCAAAGTCCGGCGTTGTAATGCGCGCGGTACGGGGCATGTATCCTAGTGTAGCCGCAGCTTTTTGCGCGCCAAAAATCAAAGGGCATATTTATGAAACGCGTTCTGGTGACGGGCGGTGGATCGGGACTTGGGCGCGGGATCGCGCGGCATTTCAGCGCGGCGGGGATGCAGGTCACGATTGCTGGGCGGCGTGCGGATGCTTTGGCGCAGACCAATCATGATCACACGATGACATGTGTCCAAGCAGATATAACCTGCGAGGCGGACGTGACGGCCCTTTGTGCAACGCCGTTTGATATTGTTGTGGCAAATGCAGGGATGGGGACGCCAAGTCTGTTGGTCGATACGCCGTTGGAGCTATGGGAGCAGACGTTAAGCGTCAATTTGACGGGCGTTTTCTTAACTTTCCGAGAGTCCTTGAAGCGCATGGCAGAGGGGGGACGATTGATTGCAATTGCCTCAACGGCAGGGCTCAAGGGTGGGTCGAATATTTCGACCTATGCCGCGTCAAAACATAGTGTTGTTGGGCTGGTGCGATCGGTGGCGCATGAGGTTGCGGGCCAAAACATCACTTGTAACGCGGTGTGTCCGGGATTTGTGAGCACGGATATGGCGGATGCTGCTGTCGCGGGGGTGGCGTCGCGGTTAAATTTGTCGACCGAGCAAGCCACTGCGCGTGTGACGTCAGGCAACCCTTTGAAGCGGATGATTGATATAGACGAGGTCGTAGCCGCCGTTGCGTTTTTGGCCAGTCCAGAGGCGTCAATGATCAACGGACACACGTTGTCTGTGTCGGGTGGTGAAATCTAGGGGCCTTTTGTTGTGATGTTGTGTGCCGCATTGACATCCCCCAAGACAGGCCCGCTGAGTGAGACTCTTTACATGCTTTATATAATGACTTTCAGCAACGACGGGATGTGCTCTTTGAAGCGAAAGAAGCCATGGGTTGCATGCGGCCAAGCGGCTTGATCAAACGCCCGTTGCACCTGCACTACGCGCGCTGTGCTGTTGCGGCTTAATTTTGCCAAAATATCTGCACTCGGCCCAACTGGTGCGTAAGCGGTCACCACCTGATCCAGTCCCTGCGCAACGATCCATGTGTTGATGTCCTCAGCGCTTTGGGCCGTTGCATCCACAGACAAATCATACCGTGCGACACAGTCCTGCAGAGCCCCAGCATGAAAGGTCTTTATATGCGGCGCCAGATGTAAAGGGCTAAGACGATGTGCTGAATGCAGGATGCATACTGTCTGCGGCGGACTGCAACCTTCCCATAGATAGGCAAGCGACAGATCCTCTGGATGCAGCAGCAGGCCAGTTCTAAGGTCTGGATTGATATCGTCAGAGTCGGGTAGGGGCTGTCGGTCCGGATTAGGGCTTCCTTTCAAGGGCAGCGCTTCTGAGGCCAGTTGCCATTTGGGATGAAACCGCCCTTCGGTATATTTGGATATATTGCTGGTGCGCGCCAAGTAGGTTTTGCCTTGCGTGTGCAAGCCGCCAACCCACCGCCAGGACAATGTGTTGGACGCAGGATCTCCGTCAAGCAAGTGACGCAAAAAGAAATCAGCCCCCAATACCCAAGGTAGGCGCAAGGTGAAAATCCAGATCGAGGCAAACCACATACGTGCATGATTGTGCAAATACCCTGTTTGCACCAGTTCGCGCGCCCAGGCGTCAAAGCAGTCGATTCCCGTCTCGCCCTGGCAGGCCGCAGTCCAGTCGCGCCGCAATCCTGATTGCGTCTGAATGTTGTTGATCTGTTGCCCCAGCTCTTGGCGATAGTCACGCCACACACCGGGCCGCATTTCCAGCCAGCCCTTCCAATAGGTACGCCAGAACACTTCTTGGATAAATTTTTCGGCTGTGCTTGGGGCGAATTTGGCCAGTACCGATTGCAGCACGTCTTGCTCGGTGATCAAGCGTGTGCGGATGTAGGGCGACAAAGTGGACACCCCAGCATGGCGACCGGGCCCCAAGTCATAATTGCGGCGCGCGGCGTAGTCACGGCCAGCGCACGGTGTGAAATCGCGCAAACGTGTCAGCGCTTCAATGCGGGTTGGGGGGAATATCGTATTTGCGTGCATCCCAGCCAATTATGGCGCGGCCTTACGCCGTCAAGCCTGATATTTTTCTGGAATGATCAAGTTTTAAGCAAATAGAGTGACGGGCCTGCGCACTCAGACCAGGGCAAGTTGTATCGTTTTCCCCCCAATTTGGCGGATTATTACCACCAATAAGTGAAATAAGACCACCTACAGCGTACGCCCCCCTCTTGCAGCCGCTGGGGGGCGGCACTAAGACTCTGCTAACAGATCGGCGCTATGGTGCGTCGAAACAGGTTTGAAGGCAGGCACGTGATGCACGATCCCATGGAAACATACATGAACACTTTGGTCCCGATGGTGGTTGAACAAACCAGCCGCGGGGAACGGGCCTACGACATCTTTTCGCGGTTGCTGAAAGAACGGATCATTTTCCTAAATGGCCCCGTCCATGATGGCATGTCCTGCTTGATCGTAGCACAGCTGCTGCACCTTGAAGCGGAAAACCCGTCCAAAGAAATTTCCATGTATATCAATAGCCCAGGTGGTGTCGTAACCAGTGGATTGTCGATTTATGACACGATGCAATATATCAAGCCCAAGGTGTCGACCTTGGTGATCGGACAAGCCGCGTCGATGGGGTCTTTGCTGCTGACCGCAGGCGAAAAAGGGATGCGCTTTTCTTTGCCCAATAGCCGTGTGATGGTGCACCAGCCATCAGGAGGGTATCAAGGTCAAGCAACGGACATTATGATTCACGCCCAAGAAACCCAAAAACTGAAAACACGGTTGAATGAGATTTACGTCAGCCATACGGGCCAGACGTTAGAAGCCGTCGAAGACGCGCTGGAGCGCGATAATTTTATGTCGCCCGAAGAGGCAAAAGATTGGGGCTTGATTGACGAGATTGTCGAAAATCGCCCCAAGGACGATGATGATGAAAAGTAACCGTGCTGTAATAGGTCTGTGATACGGCACATTTTGCGATTGTGGACCCGGGTTTGCTGTCCTAAGTTGTAGGCGGTGGGTGCACTAGAAGTATTTGGGACAGATTTTGTCCCGCGGAAAGCTTCAGATCTGTCTGAGGCATGAAAGGGTACTATGGCGAACAATTCTGGCGGTGACGGAAAAAACACCCTGTATTGTAGCTTTTGCGGCAAAAGCCAGCACGAGGTGCGTAAACTGATTGCGGGTCCCACCGTGTTCATCTGCGATGAATGCGTTGAGCTTTGTATGGATATTATTCGCGAAGAGACAAAGGCCTCTGGACTAAAGTCCTCCGAAGGTGTCCCGACGCCGCAAGATATTTGCAACGTTTTGGATGATTATGTCATCGGACAAGCGATGGCCAAGCGCGTCCTGTCAGTTGCTGTGCACAACCACTATAAACGACTAAATCACGCCCAGAAGGGTGGCGATATCGAGCTTGCGAAGTCGAATATCTTGCTGATTGGCCCTACTGGTTGTGGTAAGACCCTTCTTGCGCAAACGCTGGCCCGGATTTTGGATGTCCCGTTCACGATGGCCGATGCCACGACCTTAACTGAGGCCGGATATGTCGGTGAAGATGTCGAAAACATCATCCTAAAACTGCTGCAATCCTCTGAATACAATGTGGAACGTGCGCAGCGCGGTATCGTCTATATCGATGAAGTCGACAAAATCACGCGTAAATCCGAAAACCCTTCAATTACCCGCGATGTGTCGGGCGAGGGCGTCCAACAAGCGCTTCTGAAGTTGATGGAAGGAACCGTCGCATCTGTTCCGCCGCAAGGTGGGCGCAAGCACCCGCAGCAAGAATTCTTGCAAGTTGACACAACAAATATTTTGTTTATCTGCGGTGGCGCTTTCGCGGGGCTCGACAAGATTATCGCGCAGCGCGGCAAGGGCTCTGCGATGGGGTTTGGCGCGGATGTGCGTAACAACGATGACCGTGGCGTTGGCGACTTGTTCAAAGAACTTGAGCCAGAAGACCTTTTGAAGTTCGGTTTGATCCCCGAATTCGTTGGTCGTTTGCCTGTTCTGGCCACGTTGGAAGACTTGGACGAAGATGCTCTGGTAACCATTTTGACAGAACCCAAGAACGCTTTGATAAAACAGTATCAGCGCTTGTTCGAACTTGAAGACACACAGTTGACGTTCACCGACGATGCGCTCAGCGCGATCGCAAAGCGTGCAATTGAACGCAAAACCGGGGCGCGTGGACTTAGATCTATCCTTGAGGATATCTTGCTCAATACGATGTTTGATCTTCCCGGGATGGAAAGTGTAAATGAAGTCGTCGTTAATGAAGACGCGGTGAATTCAGATGCGGCACCTTTGATGATCCACGGAGACGGTGAAAAAGAAGACGCTGTCGCGGGTTAACGCAAAGCCAGTCTTGGTGATTACTCAAAAGCGTCAGGATGTTTATTTCTGACGCTTCTTTTGCAGGGTATGGCGTGAAGAAAAGGGTGATCTTATGAGTATTAAGCGCATCTCTTCTGGCGGAGAGTTCGAAAAAAAAGTCGGATACAGCCGTGCCGTCGTAGCGGGCGGTTTCGTTTTCGTTGCAGGAACTGTTGGGCAAGGCAGCAGTGTGACGGATCAATGTCAGAATGCCTTAGACACCATAAAACATGCTCTTGAAGAAGCTGGAGTTGGCTTCCAAGATGTGGTGCGCGTGACCTATATGTTACCGGATAGGGCAGAGTTTGCGGCTTGTTGGCCAATCTTGCAACGGACTTTCGGTGAAAATCCACCTGCCGCGACTATGATCGAATGCGGGTTGATCGATCCTAAGTACCGGATAGAGATCGAAGTGACGGCAATCCAATCAATGTGATTGATTTTGGAGCTACAAGCTCCGGTCTGTGGTCCGTTGCCTTGAACCTAAGGTACCCTTTATCGCGTGTCTCGCGAGAATGCGCAGCACAGCAGGACAATTGTGTTTCAAGTTTAACGCAGGGTGTTTTAGATAATGGTTTCCTTAAATGTTCTGATGTAAACTAAATCGGGAAATCGCCAGAAAGATCGTTTGTGATCATGTGTATCCGCTAGACCCAATTGCGGAAATCAGGCATAGGCTAAGATATACGACCCGGAGGCAAGTATGGGTATTTTCAATTCTCTTTTGCGTGCAGTGACTTGGTGGAACGGCCAGACCTTGAATACGCAATTGTGGACATGGCGCAAAGGCACGCGTGTCGGCGAAGACGATCAAGGAAACGTCTTTTATAAGACGGCAGACGATAGCAAACGCTGGGTCATTTTTAATGGGGAACCCGAGGCCAGCCGCGTGAGTCCTGAATGGCATGGTTGGCTACATCGCACATGGAATGAACCCCCTACAGACAAACCGTTGGTTCGCAAAACTTGGGAAAAACCACATCAGGAAAACTTAACCGGTTCGGCCCTGGCATATGCACCTGCCGGATCGATCCGCAAATCGGAACCAGAGGCCCGCTCGGACTATGAGGCTTGGTCTCCTGAGTGAGTCGCTTAAATGGCTGAAAACAAATTCGAAATCTTGATTGGTGGGGTTGTTTTGGCAGGCGCTCTGGCGTTTGGCGTTTATGCCGCGCAGGTATCGGGTGTAACCTCTGCACCAGATAGCTATACATTGACGGCCTCTTTTCGCAGTCTTGAAGGTGTAGGCGTCGGAACGGATGTGCGTTTAGCAGGGGTTAAAGTTGGCACTGTGACCGAAGTTGCTTTGAACCCAGAAACATTCCGTGCCGACACGACAGTGTCAGTCTCCAATGCGATCGAAATCCCCGATGATAGCGCCATCGTTATTTCGTCAGAAGGTTTACTGGGGGGAAACTTTGTCGAGGTGATGCCAGGGGGGTCGCCTTTCAGTTTCGAACCAGGCGATGAGGTTTCCGACACGCAAGGCGCTGTGAGTTTGATTTCTTTACTCTTGAAATTTGTTGGTGGAGACCGTCAGTGATCCGGATTCTGTTGTGTGTTGCAGGTCTAACGACATCGGTCGCGGCGCAGCAATCAACCTCGATTGGGCAGGGTGCGATTTTACGTGGTTTGGACAAGATTTCTGGTCAAACCACTGACTTGCAAATGCCAATTGGAAGCAATGCACAATTGGGGCGCCTAACGATCACGCTGACCGATTGTCGATATCCTGCAGGAAATCTGGCGGGGGATGCCTTCGCAGGGCTTCAAGTGCGCGAAACCGGACAGGTCGAACCTGTCTTTTCGGGATGGATGATCGCTTCTGCGCCTGCGCTCAGTGCGATGGATCACAATCGTTACGATGTTTGGGTGATCCGCTGCACAATTTCTTGAGGTTGGCACAAAGGGATTGCGAAAATATTGGCCGGTGTCGCAACGGCGCGTTCCAGCATTTGTTGATATAGCGCGCGGCTGATCTCTTTGGCGCCGAGCGTCAAGAGATGTGGTGTCACGAATTGTGTGTCAAACAGGGAAAATCCGCAATCGCGTAGGTGTTTTGTCAAACAGGCCAATGCGATTTTCGATCCGTTCCGGTCGTGTGAAAACATACTTTCACCAAAAAATGCGGATCCCAAAGTCACGCCATAGACACCGCCAATTAAGGCGCCATCTTTCCAAACCTCAAAGGACTGCGCACGTTGTCTATGGTGTAATGCGCTGTAAAGACGTGAAATTTCTGCGCTGATCCAAGTGTCAGGACGATCAGCACAGGCCTGTACCACGCGATCAAAACACGCATTTAAGGTGACAGACACACCGGGGTCGCGCAATGCGCGACGCATCGAGCGCGAGATGTGGAACCGGTGCAGCGGCAAGATGCCGCGTCGTTTGGGGTCGACCCAGAAGACGTCTGGGTCATCGCGATGTTCGGCCATCGGGAATATTCCGATGGAATAGGCGTGCAAAAGAAGTTCTGGCGTCAAGATATTTTGGCCAGTGTCGTCTTTCATAGAGCTTCGATACCTTCCAACCACCGCTCTAACCAGTGAATATCATAGCGGCCGGTTAAGATATCGTCTTCCTGCAGAAGTGCATGAAAAAGGGGAATTGTTGTTTCTATTCCGTCAACAATTAACTCGCCTAGAGCCCGGTTTAGGCGCGCCAAAGCTTCTGGGCGATCACGGCCATGCACAATCAATTTGCCAATCAAACTGTCGTAGTAGGGCGGAATCGAATACCCATCGTAAAGCGCGCTGTCCATGCGCACACCCAATCCACCTGGCGCGTGATAGGCACTGATCGTCCCTGGCCGCGGCGCGAACCCGGGGAAAGTTTCGGCATTAATACGCACTTCGATTGAGTGACCGTTAATGTCCAAATCGTTTTGAGCAAACGACATCGGTTGACCCGCCGCGACGCGGATTTGCTCGCGCACCAGATCGACACCAAAAATGCTTTCCGTCACTGGGTGTTCGACCTGCAAGCGCGTGTTCATTTCGATGAAGTAAAACTCTCCATCCTCATAAAGAAATTCAATCGTGCCGGCCCCGATATAGTCGATGCGGGCCACAGCGTCGGCACAGATTTTACCAATGCGCGCGCGTTCGCTGTCTGAAATTGAAGGGCCGGGGGCTTCTTCAAAAACCTTTTGGTGACGCCTTTGCAGTGAGCAATCCCGTTCGCCCAAATGAACGGCTTGACCTTTGCCGTCGCCAAACACTTGGATTTCGATATGGCGCGGTTTTTGCAGGTATTTTTCGATATAGACTTCATCATTGCCAAAGGCGGCTTTGCCTTCTGCACGGGCTGTCATGAAAGCGGATTCCATGTCCTGAGCCGTTTGCGCGACCTTCATGCCGCGACCGCCACCACCGGCGGTGGCTTTGATGATCACAGGATAGCCGAACTCTTCGCCAATTTTCCGCGCGGCAGCCAGATCCGGTACGCCGCCGTCAGATCCAGGGACACAGGGCACGCCCAAAGCTTTCATGGTGTCTTTCGCGGTGATTTTATCGCCCATGATGCGGATATGTTCTGCCGTGGGGCCGATGAAGGTCAGGCCGTGATCTTCGACAATCTGTACGAAATTCGCGTTTTCAGACAAGAACCCGTAACCGGGATGGATCGCTTCGGCACCGGTAATTTCACAAGCCGAGATGATAGCCGGGAAACTGAGGTAGCTGTCCGTTGACGACGGCGGCCCAATGCAGATTGCCTCATCCGCCATACGCACATGCATGGAATCCGCATCCGCAGTCGAATGCACCGCCACAGATTCGATGCCCATTTCGCGGCAGGCACGGATTACGCGCAGGGCGATCTCGCCTCGGTTGGCGATTAGGATTTTGTTGAACATGGCCGGCCCCGCTTATCCAAGGACGACCAAGGGCGCGCCATATTCCACAGCGGCGCCGTCTTCCACAACGATGCGTTTCACTGTGCCGGATTTTGGCGCTGGGATATGGTTCATCGTTTTCATCGCTTCCACAATCAACAATGTATCGCCTTCGGAAACAGTGTCGCCGACCTTGATAAAGGCAGGCGCGCCGGGTTCGGCTTGCATATAGACAGTGCCGACCATCGGGCTTGTGACTGCGCCGGGCAAACTGGCAGGATCTTCCTGTGCGGGCGCTGTGGGGGCCGAAGGTGCTGGTGCTGCCGCGGCGGCAATCGGGGCCGGCGTTGAAGGGACCGAGACCTGAGTCATGATCTGGTTTTGCTGCCGACTGACGCGGACATTCAAGCTGCCGTCTTCGGCATAATCGCGTTTGACCTGAAGTTCCGTCAGATCATTGTCACGCAAAAGCTCTGCAAGTGCGCTGATAAAGGCGACATCCGCATCATGGTTTTTTTCCGTCATGAAGTCCTCGATCGTTTTTTCGGGCATGTCATTTTGCTTGCAAGCCCCTGTCGTGACGTCGTTATAGGCCAAGCCGTGCGTCTAGGAAAGCAGGGTTTGTGCGTGCTGAATTTTTCCAGGCATTTGGCTGGGGCAGTGGCGACAAAAAAAGGGGCCGCTTGGCCCCTTTTGAATTTCATGGAAATGTAGATGTTCCGGTCAAATCGCCAGGTATTCTGACCGCAATTCTGCGTTATCCAAGACCTCTTGCGCGGTGCCGTCAAAGACGATCCCACCTGTGTCCAGGATGATCGCGCGGTCCGCCAACTGCAATGCGCGCACAGCGTTTTGTTCCACCAAGATCGTCGTGATGCCTTGTTGTTTGATGATGCGCAGGGTCTTTTCGATCTCATCCACAATCACCGGGGCCAAACCTTCATACGGTTCATCCAGCAGCAGCACTTTGATGTCACGGGCCAGGGCGCGCGCGATTGACAGCATTTGTTGCTCGCCGCCCGACAGGGTGACGCCTTCTTGTGAAGCGCGTTCGCCAAGGCGCGGAAACAGGTCGTAGAGACGTTCAATGGACCAGCCCACAGGGGGTGCGATTTGCGCCAGCTTCAGGTTTTCTTCGACCGTCAATCCAGGAATAATTCGGCGATCTTCAGGCACAAGGCCAAGCCCTGCTTGGCTGGCTTGATGCGAATTCATCTTGTGCAGCGGCTGGTGATCCAACCAAATTTCGCCATGGGTGACTTGTGGGTCATCCATGCGGGCAATCGCGCGCAAGGTCGAGGTTTTGCCCGCCCCATTGCGCCCCAGAAGGGCCAGGATTTCACCCTCATGCACGTTGAATGACACGCCTTGTACGATATAGCTTTCGCCGTAATAGGCGTGCATATCCCAGACCGACATATAGGCCGGTTCGGAATGGGGGGCTTGCTTGGAGACTTCAGATTGCGCGTTCATCTTGGAACTCCTTATGCCGCAGTTTGCGTTTCGCCCAGATAGGCTTCGCGCACTTTGGGGTGACCTTTGATGTTGTCAGGCGTGTCTTCGACCAGGGGCGTGCCTTGGGCCAAAACGGTGATCCGTTCGGCCAAGGAGAACACCACATGCATGTCATGTTCGATGATGGCGATGGTGATATCGCGTTCTTCTTTGATGCGTTTGAGCAGATCGATTGTGTTGTTGGTGTCCGCGCGCGCCATGCCGGCTGTCGGTTCATCAAGCAACAAAAGGCGCGGGGATTGTGACAGACACATCGCGATTTCCAAACGCCGCTTGTCCCCCCGCGACATCGCACCTGCATGCATGTCCCGCTTTTCATACAGCCCCATGTCTTCAAGATTGTGATTGGCCTGTTCAATCACGTCCTTTTGTGCCGCCAAAGAGGACACTGGGTTCAGCTCAAACGCGCCGTCCCGTTTGGCAAAGCACGGGATCAGCATATTTTCCATGACTGTTAGGTCCGCAAAGATTTCAGGCGTCTGAAACACCCGCGAAATCCCCATCTGGTTGATTTCAAATGGTTTGCGCCCCAGCACGGATTGCCCGTCAAAGCTGACAGACCCGCTGTCAGGGATCAGTTTGCCGACAAAGCAATTCAACAGGGTGGACTTGCCTGCCCCATTGGGGCCGATGATCGCGTGTACCGAGTTTTCTTTCACACTCAGGTTGACCTCGTTCAGCGCCTGCAGGCCTCCGAAGCGCTTCCCGACATTTTTGACTTCTAGAATTCCCATCTGTCGGTCTCCTTATTCTGCGGGTTCAGTTGTGCCGGACGGCGTGTTGGTCTTGGGCTTTTTGCGTTTGAACAGCCCTGCGATGCGTTGCCCACCTTCGACCAGACCTCCGGGCAGGAAGATCACAACCAGCATAAAGATCAGGCCCAAAGTCAGGTGCCAGCCTTTGCCGATGAAGGGATAGATCAGCGTGACCATTAGGTCTTCGATCCCATCGGGCATAAAGGCAAACCACTGCTGCAGGATCTCTTTGTTGATCTTGGACAGGATGTTTTCCATGTATTTGATCATCCCAGCACCGAGGACCGGACCAATGAGCGTGCCCGCACCGCCCAAGATGGTCATCAAAACGACCTCGCCCGAAGCCGTCCAGAACATGCGTTCTGCGCCCGCTTGGCTGTCCATGGCGACCATCAGGCCACCGGCCAGACCAGCATACATGCCTGAAATCACGAAGGCTGCCAGGGTGTAGGGCCGCGTGTTGAGACCTGTGTAATTCATGCGCTGTTGGTTCGATTTTACCGCCCGCAGCATCATCCCGAAAGGCGAGCGGAAGATGCGGATCGACAGATAAAAGCTCAGCAGCATCATGATACCCGCGATGTAGTAGCCCGCGTTGATCGTGAACACCCAACCCGCCATAGGCAGATCAAAGCTGGCGCCCATTTCCAAACCGAACAAGTTGGCTTTGGGCGAAGCGCCCTCGGCTAAGGCACCGTCCAAGATCCGCGCGTCCGTGACTTTGGGCTGCAAGCCGGTTTCACCCCCGGTTAGTGGTGTGAGCACCGAGTAGGCCATCGAATACATCATCTGTGCAAAGGCCAAGGTCAGGATCGAGAAATAGATGCCTGAGCGGCGCAGGGAAATCCAACCCACGATCAGGGACAACACGCCCGCAACAATGACCGACAGCATAACCGCAGGGATAATGTTCATGGTCAGCAGCTTCATCATCCAGATCGCGGCGTAACTGCCGACCCCCAGGAAGGCCGCGTGTCCAAAGGACAGATAGCCCGTCAGACCGAACAAGATGTTGAAGCCAATGGCAAAGATGCCAAAAATCACAAAGCGTTGCATTAAGTCAGGGTAGCCTGCGTTGAATTGCGCCATGCCAGAGCCTTCGGGGAAGGGGTTCAGCAAGAAGGGGGCTGCAAAAACAAGCACTGCGACCAGAAGTAAAAGGCGGAAGTCTTTTCCAGAAAGTCCGAACATGTGCTTAATCCTCCATCACGCCTTTGCGACCCATCAGGCCACGGGGGCGGGTCAGCAAAATGATAATTGCGACCAGGTAAATAATGATCTGGTTAATGCCTGGGACGATGTCCAAAACTTGACGCATGGACGCAAAGCTTTCGAGAATACCCAGCAAGAAGCCAGCAGCGACAGCCCCGGGAAGCGAGCCCATGCCACCAACAACCACCACCACGAAGCTGAGCACTAAGAAGTCCATGCCCATATGGTAATTGGGTGAGTTGATCGGTGTGTACATCACCCCGGCCAGTCCAGCGACCGCGGCGGCAAGCCCAAACATCAGGGTAAAGCGACGGTCAATGTCGATGCCCAGAAGCTGAACAGTTTCGCGGTCCGCCATGCCAGCCCGCACGACCATCCCGAAGGTGGTGAATTGCAAAAAGGCAAACACGCCGCCAATAATCACAGCTGCAAAGGCAAAGTAGATAATCCGCCAGTAGGGATAGATGATCAGATTGGGATCAAAGCCCAGCATTGCGCCGAAATCAAACGACCCTGTAAAGGCTGCCGGGGCAGGGGTCGGAATGGGGTTGGCGCCGTAAAAATACTTTATGATCTCTTGCAAAACGATGGCCAAGCCAAATGTCACAAGGATCTGATCCGCGTGGGGACGCTTGTAGAAGTGCTTAATCAGGCCGCGCTCCATGACGATTCCGATGGTGATCATCACGGGAATTGCAAACAAGATTGACAGCGGCACCGCCCAATCAATAATTGCAGCCCCGGTTTCCATGCCGAACCAGTCTTGCACGTAAAATACGTCGACTTTCAAAGGGTTGCCGAGAAAATCAGTTTTCGTTTCGTCAACGATCTGGTGAGACAGCGTCAGGATGCGACCCAGCGTCACAGCACAAAACGCCCCGATCATAAATAGCGCACCATGCGCAAAGTTCACAACACCCAGCGTGCCGAATATCAATGTCAGCCCCAAAGCGATCAGCGCATATGCGGATCCTTTGTCGAGACCGTTCAAAATTTGAAGAATAAGCGCTTCCATTGCCCCACCCCATGGTTTGACTGATCGACCATTCATCCGGCCGATGCGTGGGATGGGCAAATTTGCCCATCCAGATTTTCAGTGATTGTGGCTTACGCGCCCGGGTTGCAGGTGCCCAATGTGGCCTCTGCGCCGCCCATTTGTGGGTGGTCGGGGTCGTATGTGACTTGTGCGACAGGTGTGACTTCGACGATTTCCAGAAGGTCGAATTCGGATGTTGGGTTTTCTTTACCCTTCACAACCAACACGTCCTTAAAGCACTGGTGATCTGCGCCACGATACAGCGTTTTGCCGTTGCCCATGCCGTCAAACTCAAAGTCTTCCAATGCCTCTGCAACCGCACATGGGTTGAACGAACCGGCCCGTGTCACGGCATCCGCATACAGCAAGGTTTGCACATAGCATGTGTGCGCCGCCTGGCTGGGTGGGAAGCCATACTTGGTGCCGAACGAACGGACAAAGGCTTGCGATGCTGGATCTTGCAGCGACCAGTGCCAGTTTGTCGACCCAAAGATACCCTTCACGTTCGCGCCCGCACCCTTCGCCATCAAGCGAGAGTACAATGGAACGATGATCTGGAAGTCTTTGCCATTGACTTGCTTGTCACGCAGGCCGAACTGAACCGCATTTGTCAGCGAGTTGACCATGTTGCCGCCATAGTGGTTCAGCACCAATGTGTCGGCGCCAGACTGCAGAACAGGCGCAATGTAGGACGAGAAATCCGTCTGTGTCAGAGGTGTTTTGACAGCTGCAACTGTTTCCCAACCCATGGCTTCTGTCGAGGATTTCACAGCTTCTTCAGTTGTGTAGCCCCAGTTGTAGTCCGCAGTTAGGTGATAGGCTTTGCGATCTGTGCCGTAGTTCGCGGCCAGAACGGGTGCAAGTGCTGCGCCGGACATGTAAGAGTTAAAGAAGTGGCGGAAGCCGTTGGCTTTGCGATCTTTACCCGTTGTGTCGTTCGAATGCGTCAAACCGGCCATGAAGATGATGCCAGCTTCTTGGCACAGCGCCTGAACCGCAACAGCCACACCCGAGGACGAGCCGCCTGTGATCATCACAGCGCCGTCTTTTTCGATCATCGACCGGGCCGAAGCACGCGCTGCGTCAGATTTCGTCTGCGTATCGCCCGTAACATATTCGACTTTTTTGCCGTTGATGCCGTTGCCCTGCAACGCTTTGGATGTGAACGTATTCATCATCCCGCCATCGCCGCCACCATTCAGGTGTTCGACAGCCAATTCATATGCACGCAGTTCGTCCGCGCCCTCATCTGCATAAGGACCAGATTGTGGCACGTTAAAGCCCAGTGTCACTGTGCTGCCGGTGGGGGCATTTGTGAAACCGGAATGGCCATCTGCGCGTAGGTAAGTCGGCAGAGCCAGACCCGCGCTTGCAACCGCACTGGTCTTCAGCAGGCCGCGACGTGTCAGGTTCGATTTAGTCATGGAATCCTCCCATTTGGATTGTGCAGACAATCATTGCTACAGGCACGGGGCCCAAACACTGAAAGTTGCAGCCTTGTTATGGCAGGGTTTCAGAAAATGTCGCAGCCTTGGGTAAGGGGCGCATATTATTTTGTAAATCTTTCAACTGCACAGTAAGGTGTTTTGTAAAGCTTGTTATGACGCAGTGCAGAAAGCCTTTGAATTCGCCTGCAAATGAGATGGACGTTGTTTTGGAACACAGCACGCAAGTGGGCAGTCGAATTCGGGCACGGCGCGAAGTGGCCGGGCTGCGTCAATCCGATTTGGCCCGTAAAGTTGGAATTTCCGGGTCATATTTGAATTTGATCGAACACAATCGGCGCAGAATCGGCGGCAAATTGTTGATCCAGATCGCGAAGTCTTTGGCGGTCGAACCCGCTCAGCTTAGTGATGGGGCCGATGCGCGACTTTTGGCAGCGTTGCGGGCCGCCCAAGCCGCCGTGCAAGGCGCAGATCCTGAATTGGATCGACCTGAGCTGGATCAAATTGAGGACTTTGTGGGTCGTTTTCCCGGTTGGGCGCGTCTGGTCGCACAAACCTACGCGCGCACAGAGGAATTGCATCAAAAAGTGCAGGGCTTAAGGGATCGCATCGCACATGATCCGGCCTTGGCAGCGTCTGTGCATGAGGTCTTATCGACCGCGGCCTCGATCCGCTCGACTGCGTCTATCTTGACCGAAACTGAAGAGCTCGGGGCCGAGTGGTTGCGGCGCTTTCACAAGAATATCCATGAAGACAGTAAGCGTTTGGCCGACAGCAGTCGTGCCTTGGCCGGTTTTTTGGAACAAGACCCCACCACCGAGGCCACACTGGGGCAATCCCTGCAAGACGACGTCGATGCATTCGTGACACGTCATCAATTTCATTTCCAAGATCTGGAATCGGGTGGTGTGGATTTGGCCGCGTTCTTAGATCAAACAGGCCTCAGCGCGTCCGCCAAGATTGCAGCTTTTGCGATGCTACAGGACTATCAGCGGGACGCGCAAATCCTGCCGCACGACGTTCTGAACAAAGAACTATCTATTACGGGCCAGATCGACCCCGTCGCCTTGGCGCAACATCTGGACTGCTCGGTTGGCGTTGTGCTGCGCCGCCTTGCCAGCCAACCAAATTTGAACGCAGGGTTTGTGTCTTGTGATGCTTCTGGTGCGTTGGTGATCCGCAAAGCCGTGCCCGGGTTTGACATGCCTCAACACGGACCTGCCTGTGCGTTGTGGCCGTTGTTTCGGGCCCTGACCCAACCTGGCCAGGTCGTGCGGCAAAGGGTCGAACAGATCGGACGCAACAGGGCGTCCTTTACCTGTTTTGCCTATGCCGAGCCCCTTGGCCCTACGACGTATAATATGCCACCTTTGGTGTCTGCGCTGATGCTGTTGGTCCCCGATCAAGATCCTGCCCCGACAGATTTGTCGTTGGGGGCGTCGTGTCAGATTTGTCCAAAAGCCGACTGCCCAGGGCGGCGCGTGCCATCTGTTCTGAGTGGTGCGCAGGATCTTTGACATGTGGCGAAAAAGACCAGATAATTAACGCAGCGGCGGTATCCGCGATGCTAAGGTTGAGGGGTCCAAAAAGAGACACCCGACTAAAAAACAAGGGGGGAAGACAGCATGGCAAAACATGTTTTGCTTGTCGAAGATGAAGCCAATATTTCCGAGGCCATTCGCTTCGTGCTTACGCGCGATGGCTGGCATGTAGACTCGCACGCCGATGGGGGGACCGCGTTGCCGCGCATTCGCGAACGCACACCGGATTTGATCATTCTGGATCTGATGTTGCCGGGCAAAAGTGGGCTGGATATTTTGCGCGAATTGCGCGCCGAGGCACAGTTCGAAAACCTGCCGGTATTGATGCTGACCGCGCGGGGCCAGGACCAAGACCGCGATCTGGCCACGCAAGCCGGGGCAAATATGTTTATGACCAAACCCTTTTCCAACGCCGATGTGTTGGACGCGGTGCGCAGCTTGGCAGAGGCCTAATTTATGGCGCCCCACCCCGAACCCGGCGTGTTCCTAGAACGCACCAGCTACCGTCGCCGCAGGCTGGTGGATGGTTTGAAAGTCTTGCCGCTTTTGGGGGCATGGATGTTCATGATGCCTTTGCTTTGGTCGGTTGATAATACGACAATGTCGGGGGCTTTGGTCTATATTTTCATCGTTTGGGCGACGCTTATCCTAAGTGCTGCGGTGTTGTTGGTTTGGTTGACCAGACTGCGCAGGGCCAGCGCCACGCATACGCCCCAGGATGTCCTTTGAATGACGTCGCTTAACGGCCTGGTCGCGATTTGTTTAACCTATGTGGCGCTGCTGTTCTTTGTCGCATTTTTGGCAGAACGTGCGGCCGCACGGGGCCAAGGTGGCTGGCTTAGTGCCCCAATCATTTACACCTTATCCCTGTCAATCTATTGTACCGCTTGGACATTTTACGGTGCAGTGGGATATGCAGCGCGCTCGGGCATGGAGTTCGTGACGATATACCTGGGCCCATCTTTGGTCATGATCGGCTGGTGGTGGGTCTTGCGCAAACTGGTGCGGATCGGGCGCAGCCAACGGGTGACGTCGATCGCGGATCTGATCTCGTCGCGTTATGGGAAATCCAATTCTGTGGCAATCTTTGTTACCGCCATCGCAGTGATTGGGGTGACGCCCTACATTGCGCTACAACTGCAATCGGTCACCTTGTCCTTTTCTGTCTTTGCGGAAATGGACGAGAATTCCGCCCCGTTAGATCCAGGAAATTCGGCGTTTTGGGTCGCTTTCGGGTTGGCGTTTTTCACCTTGCTGTTTGGCACGCGCAAACTGAACACCCATGACCGTGAACATGGCATTGTAACCGCCATAGCGGTCGAGGCTGTGGTCAAGTTGATCGCTTTGCTGGCCGTTGGGATCTTTGTGGTCTGGGGGGTGGCGGGTGGTTTGGGCGATATGATGGCGCGGATTGATGCCAGTGATATCGGGGCTTGGCAGGTGGACCGCGCGCGTTGGGCGACATTGACGGCGCTGGCGGGGATGGCGTTTTTGTGTTTGCCGCGCATGTTCCAAGTGTTGGTGGTGGAAAACGACAATGATCGTCAGTTGCACATGGCCTCGTGGCTTTTCCCGGTTTATTTGATGCTGATGAGCCTGTTTGTCGTGCCCGTCGCAGTGATGGGCTTAGAGCTAACGCCTAACGCGAACCCGGATCTTTTCGTGCTGACCTTGCCTTTGACATTGGGGCAAGACGGGCTGGCAGTTTTGGCGTTCTTGGGCGGTTTTTCGTCTGCGACCTCAATGGTCATCGTGGCATCCCTGGCGCTGGCCACGATGGTATCCAACCACATCGTTATGCCGATCTGGCTCGCGTCGCGTGATCAGGGCGCAACGGTGTCAGGGGACGTGCGCAATGTCGTGATCTTGTCGCGACGTTTATCAGTTGGTGTCATCATCGCGCTTGGCTACTTGTACTACCGTTATTCGGGCGGATCTGCTGCGTTGGCGGCGATGGGATTGATCTCATTTGCGGGTGTTGCGCAGTTTTTACCGGCCATGCTGGGGGGGATCTTTTGGCGCGGTGCGACGCGGGCAGGGGCCTTGGTGGGATTGGCTGTAGGCTTTGCGATTTGGGTCTGGACGCTGCTTTTGCCCAGCTTTGGCCCGGACGGAGTGTTGCCCAAATCCGTGTTGGAAAGCGGCCCCTGGGGGCTGTCCTGGTTGGCCCCATCTGCGTTATTTGGGATCGAAGGCTTGGACCGTATGGTGCATGCGGTTTGGTGGTCTTTGTCCCTGAATTTCCTGGCCTTTTGGGTCGTGTCCATGTTCACGTTCCCGCGCCCCTTGGAACGCTTGCAAGGCGCGCAAATGGTCAATGTGTTTGAACACGCCGGCGCAGCGCAAAGCTGGTCCGTCACAGCGGCGGAAAGCGAAGATCTGTTGATTATGGCGCAGCGCATTTTGGGCCCGCAAGAAGCGCGCGACCTGTTTCGATCCGAAGCCAAGCGCCAAGGCTTGGGCGCCTCGATGGCCGAGCCAACACCGGCGTTCTTGCAGCGCATTGAACGGGAATTGGCGGCCTCTGTTGGTGCCGCAACGGCGCATGCGATGGTCAGCCAAATTGCTGGGGGGCCGGGGATATCTGTGCAAGATCTGATGGCGGTGGCCGACGAATCTGCGCAAATTTTGGAATATTCTAACCAGCTTGAGGTCAAATCGGCTGAATTATCGCGCACGGCACGCGAGTTAAGGCTGGCCAACACCAAACTGACGCAGCTTTCGGTGCAAAAAGATGCGTTTTTAAGTCAAATCAGTCATGAACTGCGCACACCTATGACATCCATCCGCGCCTTCTCAGAGATTCTGCGCGACACTGACGTGCTTAATGTCGAAGACAAAACGCGGTTTGCCTCGATTATTCATGACGAAACCATCCGTTTGACGCGGCTTTTGGATGATCTTTTGGACCTAAGCGTGCTCGAAAATGGGCAAGTAACGTTGAACCGTCAGCAAGGTACATTGGGCAAAATTCTGGACCGCGCCATCCAATCGGCGCATCCAAGTGGACCCGATCCCCTGACGATCCAGCGTCGAATTGATTTAGAGGATATCGTGCTGGACACGGATTTGGATCGATTGACGCAAGTTTTTATTAATTTGATTACAAATGCCCGCAAATATTGTGACGCCGATAAACCTTGTTTGCGGATCGAAATCTCGTCAAAAAAGAACCAAGTATTTATCGATTTTCTCGACAATGGCGCAGGAATTCCCGAGTCTGATCAAGCCGTAATTTTTGAGAAATTCTCGAGACTTGGCGACAGCGACGGGTCTAGTGCAGGCTTAGGCCTGGCCATTTGTTCAGAGATCATGGAACGCTTGGGCGGGTGCATTTCGTACCTGCCAGATACGGGTGGAACCGGCTTTCGCGTCACCCTTGCAAAAGTTCATACTTTTCCCGTGCAGTAAGGCATTCGTAACTTCCCTGCGTTAACCAGTGCCACGAGAGGGAAACAATATCCGTGGCGAAGACATGAGCGAACCAAACACTTTGTCGGTTCTGCGGCGCAAAGCGTTGGCAGGACAAGAAAGGCAAAAAGCACGTGCGATGACGGCCGTGCGCGCTATTCGTGTGTCTTTGGTCAAAGCGGCTGAAGACGAAATCGAGACGGCAATTGGTGTGATCGGGATGACCGAAGTCAAAGCCCGCGCCAAAGACTTGGTTCCTGAAATCCCCGAAGAATCGATGATGATCCTGTTGGATACCCCTGGGCGCGGTGGTGCGGCGGCCGTTGTGGATGCCGCTTTAGCCAGCGCGGTTGTGCAGCAACAAACCATGGGGCGGGTGTCGGAATTGCGTGACGGCGAAGTGCCGCGCAAAACGACGCGGACGGAATCTGCACTTGTGGCACCTTGGCTGGACCGGACATTCAAAATGGCTGAAACGCTGCCTGATTCACCAGACGATACGCGTTTGCTGAAAGGTATTCGGTATGGTGCTTTCATGGCCGAAAAACGATTGCTGGAAATGGCCTTAGGTGCGCCAGAATACCTTCATATGGCGATCGTGGTCGATATTGCAGGCGGCGTGCGTCAAGGTACAATAGATCTATTCCTGCCTTATTCTGATCAGCCTATCATTGCTGATGAAATTGATTTGGCGGAAGACGTGTCTGGTCCGCAAACTCTGGAAGACGTCGTCATGCCGTTAGAGGCGCCGCTTCAAGCTGCCTTGTGTCGTTTGCGGATCCCTCTGTCCGAGTTGTCAGAATTGAAAATTGGTGATGCAATTCCACTGCCGGAAGGCGTCTTGAAGCAAAGCGAAATCCTAACCTTATCGGGGCGCAAAATTGCCGCCGGTAAGTTGGGACAAGTCGGGGGCATGCGTGCGATTAAGTTGCAGCCTGAAGGTCAGTCCGGCGCTTTCCCGCAGCGGCGCGATTTTGACAGTCCAGTGGGTGTGCCACACATGATCGACGCTGTGGATCCCCGCGATACGGGCGGGGGGTTTGCCCCAGGTGGGACGCCTGGTTTTGAATCCAACATCTTGTCCGAACCGGGTGGGGCTATGCCGCCTTTAGACGGCGCGCTGACAGATTTACCGGACATGCCGGACGATTTGCCTGGCCTACCTGACATGTCGGACGATTTACCCGATCTGCCGGACATCCCATCGGGTGATCTTCCTGATTTACCCGATATATCGGGTGGTGGCGATCTACCCGATTTACCAGATTTACCTGGCCTGCCGACGCTGCCATAAAGCAGTTTCCGATTAAACTGAAGTGTCTAACGCTGTCTGAAATCAAATCTTTCGACGCGTTAGGTGGTATAAGATGCCTGAGGCTTGGCGCAGGGTGCTGGTGTGATCCTTTATCGTCGCTGGGCACGGTGACCGAAGGCGTCACTTGTCATAAACGGCAAAGAAAACGTTCTCACCCACGCGATCTGCTTGCCGGTCCAATGATCGCGCGTGCCTTGGAAAATTTCCGCTGTCTTAAGCGCAGACACGTCGAGTTTGATTCCGTAGCAGCCGGCATCTTTGCTTAAAATCCGCGAAATTCGGGCCCGCCTCATTGATCTTCGCCATGATGAAGCCGCGCTTATTCTCCGCGCGCGGCCATTAAGCTGGACAACAATGGTTGTATTGGACCCAAATCGTAACCGGCGCGTGCCGCGATTTCGATCACGTCCGACAGGTTGTGATCTTCGACGGCGCCCATGGCCCAAGCAAAGCAGGATCGCGTTCCAGACGCGCAATAGGCCAAGCATGCACCATCAGATCCTGTCGCAATGCCGCGTTGTCGGGCGATGTTGTCAGGTGTGAAACTTTGGTGAGTTAAAGGAACACTATGAAAGTCTAGACCCGCTGCCTCAGCCGCAGCTTGCATAGTCGCAGCACTATGGGACGGGGGAACTTCACCGTCCGGGCGATTGCAAATCACGGTGCGTATGCCGGCCTCGGCCAATGCGGCCATGTCTTCGGGGCTCAATTGTGGGGCGACGTAGAAGTCTTCGGTCAGTTGTCGAATTTCCATGTCATATCGATAATGATTCAAATCCAGGTTGTCCAGACGACGCATAGTTTTGTAGCACAATGCGCAGTCTTGACCAATTGCTAGACTGATTCGGCACAAAATTATGGCGGGGTGTGAAAAAACAGCGCGCCCTCCTGCATCGTTAACACTGTGCATATAGACTAGTATATTATTGATACGACGACCCACGTCACTTTACCGAAAGGATCCCGACATGATGATCAGTGCGCCCCTGGTGTCCCATGCCGACACTTTGGCAATGGAAATTCAATCTGCAACACCTGCAGCCCGTCTTAAGCTGCAGCCTGAATTCGGAAAATTGCTTCAGGACATGGCCAAATCCGGTGCGCGCGTCCCTGCACGATTGCGCAACTTGCATGAACAATTGCTGGAAGAGGCCATTGAGGCGCGGTTTGATAACTTTCCGATCTGACCCGTCGTCTATCGGATGGCAAGGCCGACGACGACGAAAATTAACCCCATCGTAGACAGGCACAATCCGCCGAAGTTCAGCGCGACGACTGATTTCAGCACGTCGCGTAGATCTTCCTCTGAAGGGTTGGCTTGTTTGGCGCGCGCCACACGAAACATGCACACCATCAGCAGGCCTAGGCCGACAAGCGTGACGGCAGCTCCGCCCCAAATCAGTGTGTTTGGTAACCATGTCATCATGCCGGTGGCCTAGCCTGTTGTGCGGATTGGGTCAATTGATCTTGAAGACAAAGCGTTGGGGGGATACTGCCGTGGCTTGAGGCAGATAAACAGGAGAACCGCAGATGGACGAGGTCGTCGAAACATCAAAACCTGACAGCTACCGGGTTACCGCAGATGAGCTGCGCCAATTTATTGAACGTTTTGAGAGACTTGAAGCGGAAAAGAAAGATATCGCAGAACAGCAAAAAGAGGTCATGGCCGAAGCAAAGTCGCGCGGTTACGACACGAAAGTGATGCGCAAGGTGATTGCTTTGCGCAAACGGGATCAAGACGATATCGCAGAAGAAGAGGCGGTTTTGGAAATGTACAAAGAAGCTCTTGGGATGCAGTAAGGCGCCTTCGCGCATCAACATGCGATCATGCCGACCCGCCTCGCCACACGCGCCCGGCGGGCCGGATATGTAAACAGCGCCCCGCGCGCAAACTGCGGGGCTAAAAAGCTTTGAATGTCAATGTCGTAACAGTGCGTTCGATGAACTCGACATCCAGTAAGGTGTTGTTTATGTACAGGCCGACATCTTCCCCATCTGGGATATAGAGTTTGACGAGTAAGTCGTATTCACCGCTGGTCGAGTACATTTCAGAGTGGATTTCGCGCAAGGCGATGGCGTCCGCGACACGGTATGTGGTGCCCGGCTTGCAGCGAACTTGAACAAAAACACATGTCATTTGGGGTCCTTTTCGATGGTCTTAAGAATTGGTTTCACGTCCCGTTAGGTCACAGGGTTGCGGGTTTTGAATTGCGGTGTGTCCCAAAGACGATCCCGCAGGATCGTTTCCAAAATGTCTACAGCGGCGATCACATCCTGTGGTCCGATAAATAAAGGCGTGAACCCAAACCGCATCACATTGGGCGCGCGAAAATCGCCGATGACATTTTGGGCAATAAGCGCTTGAATCACCGCATATCCGTTTTCAAAGGCAAATGACACTTGGCTGCCGCGAATTGCGCCATCGCGCGGGCTGATCAAGTTAAGCTCTGGGCAGCGGGCTTCAACTTGGGCGATGAACAGATCACACAGCGCGACCGACGCCGCGCGCACTTCGCTCATTGTGGTATGATCCCAGACAGTCATCGCCTGTTCCAGCGCGGCCAATTGCAAAACGGGCGGCGTGCCGACGCGCATGCGCTCGATCGAGGGGGCAGGGGTGTAGCTTGTCTCAAAGGCGAAGGGTGCAGCATGCCCCAGCCAGCCAGACAGCGCAGGTTCAACCGATTTTGCAAGATCGGGACGCACATAGATAAAGGCCGGCGCGCCAGGACCGCCGTTCAGATATTTATAGGTGCAGCCTACCGCGAATTCACACCTGCTTGCTGTCAAATCCACATCCACAGCACCGGCGCTATGCGCCAAATCCCACAGCATCACGGCGCCAAACGTATGGGCCGCTTTGGTTGTCGCGTTCATATCATGCCTGCGCCCGGTGCGGTAATCGACCTCGGTTAGCATCACTATGGCCACGGTTTCATCAATTGCGTCGATCACCTCTACAGGGTCAACGACCTTCAGGGTATAGCCTTGATTTTTCAAAGAAACTAAACCCTCCGCCATATAGAGATCGGACGGGAAATTGCCGGAATCAGACAGAATAACCCGGCGATCTGGACGCAAAGCCAAACCGGCAGCGAGGGCTTGAAACACTTTGATCGACAGTGTGTCCCCCATCACAACGGACCCTTCGGGCGCGCCGATCAGCTTGCCGACCAAAGCGCCCACACGGGCGGGTTGTGCCATCCATGCGCAGACGTTCCAACCCTTGATCAGCTGCGCGCCCCATTGCGCGCGCACGGCGTCTTGAACCGCTTCCGGCACGCCCTTGGGCAAGGGGCCCAGCGAATTTCCATCCAGATAAATCATCCCCTCGGGAATTTCGAACAGCTCCTTTAACGGCAATGGCATATTCACAACCCTCCTCTGAGGCTCCACAATTCGGGGAACAGTTCGACGTCTAGCATGCGGCGCAGATATTGCACCCCGCTTGTGCCGCCTGTGCCGCGTTTGAAGCCAATAATGCGCTCGACCGTGGTCACGTGGTTGAACCTCCAACGGCGGAAATAGTCTTCAAGATCAACCAGTTTTTCGGCCAGCTCATACAAGGCCCAGTGCGCGGTTGGGTCTTTGTAAACGCGCGTCCAGGCTGCGACGATGTCGTCGTGGGCCTGATGTGGTGCGGCCATTTGGAACGCGTCTTGTGGAAACTTTAGGCCCAAATGCTGCTCTAACGCGCGCAAGGCCACGTGATACAGCGACGGGCGCGCCAGTTCAGCGGTCAGTTTTGCGTACAAGGCAGGGCGGTGTTCATGGACTTTCAGCATGGCGGTGTTGCGATTGCCAACTAAGTATTCAATCAAGCGGTATTGATGCGATTGAAAACCAGAGGATGCCCCCAAATCATCGCGAAACTGAGTGTAATCGCTGGGCGTCATCGTGCGCAATACGTCCCAGGCGGTGTTCAATTGCTCAAAAATCCGCGCCACGCGGGCAATCATTTTGAACGCTTCGGGAAAGCGCTCTGCCGCGATATGGCCGCGCGCGGCATCAAGTTCATGCAAAGCCAAGCGCATCCACAATTCGGAAGTCTGGTGCTGGATTATAAACAACATTTCGTCATGTGCACTGGAAAGTGGGCCTTGCGCGCCCAACAAGTCATCTAACCCCAAATAATCGCCATAGCTCATATCGGTTTCAAAAGACATTTTTGCACCATCTTGGGCCGGGTCATAGGCATCGGTCATGCGCGCGCTTTCATGTTGGGACGATGGGTTCATCATAACCTTTCATGCAACCTTTGCCCAGACTTCTGCGATGTTCTGCGTTGGAGCCAAGGAACTGATTCATGCCGCATTTTTGGCCGCATTCTTGGCCGCATATTAGGCCGCGTCCCTGGGTAAATCGTGTGGGTTGAAAAACATCACATTTTATAAGTGGAAATGGAAACAATTCAGGGACCAGGCGCAGATTGGCGCGATCAATACGGATAGACAGTGAACGCAATTTGTTGTTAGATTTGATCAAAATTTGAAGGAACGTGAGTATGTTTAAAAAAATTGCATTGGCAGCAACATTGGCGTTCGGTGTGTCCAGCGCTGACGCGGCGACATTGGCAACGGTGTTGGCCGACCCACTGTTGGACGTTGTGACTGGAACTGGGTCAGGCTCCGCCGGGACCCCAGGGGCCTCGAATTTCTTTATGTCTGGGGCAGGTGCGTTGGGTGCGACCGTGCTGCCGGTTGTTAGTTTCTCAGATACTAGCGGATCGGCGACGGACATTTTTACCAGCAATCTGGCATCCGGCGCGGTTTTGGAAGTGGGATCAGGGGCTGGATATTTCGAAGCTCTGTACGACGCCACGGCTGCATCAGGTGCCTTTGCTGGGTTTGATCTGTTTGTGCTGCGTGTGACAACGGGTTCCGTTGATCCGTTCGGCGTGCCGGGCGGTACAACTTTCTCAAACGCGGCGTTTTCTGTGACAGGCGTGACCGAGCAAACAACCCCAATCCCACTACCGGCCTCTTTGCCGTTGATGGCGGCGGGCCTGGGCGGGATTGCTGTGATGTCGCGGCGGCGTAAGGCGCAGAAAGCGGCCTAACAGCCGCTATCAACCGTAACTCTGAATAAGCCGCATTGGAATTTGGCACCTCTGCGGCTTGTTTTTCGTAGTTTATCCGCGTTTTTGGCGGTCTTCGTCGGCCTGTTGTGCAATGGCGAATTCAAGTTCTTGCTGCAATTCGCGGGCGCGTTCCATATAGGCTTGGTTTTTGGCGGCGGGTACATCTTCGCGCCACAATTTCGCCAATTCGCGGATGCCATAGCGGTCCATGTCAAAGAATACGCGCGCGGCTTGGCTGGCTTCATACTCGCTGAGACCAACATTTTCCAAAGCATAACGTCCTGCGCGCACGCTTGCATCAAAGGTCTCGCGTGCGATGTCGTTGGCCCCGGCTTGATACAGGCGAAACACAGTCCGTCGATCAAAAGCACGGGCCACGATATGCAGATCTGGGCGTTGCGCGCGCGCATATTTCACCAGCTTTAGGGCGGCCTCGATATCATCTAAGGCCACCACCAAAACGCGGGCTTCGGCCAGTCCGGCCCGGCGCAAGATATCAGTGCGCGTCGGGTCGCCCAGATAGCCTTTGAACCCAAATTGGCGCATCAATTCAATGGTTTTGGGATTGTGATCCAGCACCACAGTTTTGATACCCGAGGCCACGACCAACCGGTTCACGATCTGCCCAAACCGCCCAATCCCGGCAATGATGACAGGTCCTTCGTCTTCAAACTCGTCCGCTTGTGCTGGTGGCGCGCTGGCATCACTGCGCCGGGTCATGACCTCAAAGAGGATGAACAGCAGCGGCGTGATCCACATCGACAGCGCGATGACCAGCAACAAGGTTTCCGCCACACCCGTGGGCATCACCCCTTGTGCGACACTGAAGGAAATCAGGACAAATCCGAATTCGCCCGCTTGCGCCAAGCTTAACGAGAACAGCCAATGATCACGCCCTGACAGCCCAAATGCGCGGCCCAACCCCCACAGGATCGCCAGTTTCACCACGATCACCAAGAAGGCCCAAGACAGGATTTCCGCCAAGTTTGCCATCAACAGCGCAAAGTTAATGCCCGCGCCCACGGTGATAAAGAACAAGCCCAACAGTAGGCCTTTGAAGGGTTCAAGGTCCGTTTCCAGCTCATGGCGGAATTCGCTATTGGCCAAAACCACCCCGGCCAGAAACGCGCCCAAAGCAGGCGACAGACCCACCAGAAGCATCAGGAAAGAAATCCCAACAACGATCAAAAGCGCCAAAGCCGTGTACATTTCGCGCAAATTCGCCGCATGGATATATCGGAAAATCGGGCGCGTGGCGAAGATGCCGAACAAGATCACCGCACCCACTGCCGCGATGGTCACCAGCGTGACACCCCAGGCGGGCAAGCCATCCACAAGGCTGAGCGCAGGCCCGTGATAATCGGCACCGTGACTGTCAACGCCCGCGCGCTGGATCGAGCCATCAGGACTAAGCGTCACTGGCATGGTCACCACCAACAACGGCAAGAACGCCAAAATTGGGATAACAGAAATATCCTGGGTCAGCAGCACACTGAACACCGAACGTCCGCCTTTGGTGCGCATCAACCCTTTTTCTGTCAAAGTTTGCAGCACAATCGCAGTTGAGCTGAGCGACAAGGTCAGTCCAATCGCCAAAGCGATCCCCCAAGGTTGACCATAAAGCATCGCCACCCCCATCATCGCCAAAGCCGTCAAAACGACTTGCAATCCGCCCAAACCGATCAAGCGGTGCCGCATATCCCAAAGCGCGCGGGGCTCAAGTTCAAGGCCGATTAGGAACAACATCATCACCACACCAAATTCGGCGAAATGTTGCAGGTCCGCTGTTTCAGAGCCAACCAAGCCCAGAACGGGCCCAATCATGATCCCCGCTGCCAAATACCCCAAAACTGACCCAAGCCCCATGCGCGCGGCGATGGGGACGGCAATCACAGCGGCCGCAAGATAGATCGAAGCTTGATATAAAAACGTTTCCACAAAGGCTCCTGCCATGTGTTTGGGGGGACCGCACGGTGCTGAAACCCTTCTAAAAAGAAATTCTGTCATAAAGATAGGGCGGATTCAGGCTTCGGTTGAAACGTCGCAGCCTTTACCTTGAGGAGCAAGCCAGATGCCGTCTTACAAGCTGATTTTATGGATTTGTGCCTTTTTCGTATGCGCCGGTCTGATGTACTTGGTCAGCACAGGTGGTTTGCAAATCACGGCGCCCAGTGTGGCCAATTGCACGGATGGCCCGGCGCAAGAAACCAATACGGATTATCTGCAACGCCAGGCCCATTGTTTGTATGGCGGTTCCGAGGTGATCCGCGATCGGCTGCGTTTGACCTTGATTGACGATATCTACATCAAGGCGTGGTCCTATTCTTTGTTAAATAAAGTGTGTTTTTGGATCTCGATCGTGTTGGCGGTCTTGGTGCTGATCTACCCCGCTTTGGGGCCGGTTTTGAAATCGGACCCAGGCACGTCGGCGCTGCCTACATGGGTGGCCCGCGCGATTTCAACGTCGTCTGTGCAGACCAGTTTAACGGCTTTGGCCGCTGCGACATTCGCGTTCTATGGACATTACAAAGATCGTCAATCCGCGTCTGAGACGTTGATGCGTCAGCTGGTGGTGCGTGAGGTGATCGAGCCGGTATACCTAGATGATGTGGTGCAGCGCATCGCGCAGATGGACAAAGGGTTTGGCTTTGCCACCACGACGGAACTGGGAAAATAAGCGCGGTCAGATCGGCAAAGAGCTGTCTTCTTTCAACTGATCCAGCACAATTTGGCTGTGCACGCGCAGCACGGCCTCATGGGGCAAGAGCACGTCATGGATCAGCCGGTTCAGCGCGGGCAGGTCTTCGCAAAACACCCGCAGCAGGTAATCCGCATCCCCCGTCATGGACCACGCACTGGTGATTTCTGGGCGCGTGCGCACCAGCCGGGCGAAGGTCGTCGAGGTTTCGGGGGCATGCAGGTTCAAATGCACTTGGATAAACCCCTGCACGTTTAAGCCCAATTTCTGCGCGCTCAATCGCGCCACATAGGCCCGCACATAGCCGTCCGCCTCAAG
>JBGCEM010000158.1:0-21611 GCA_045106335.1 Paracoccaceae bacterium
GCGCGGGTGCTTAGCGTCAAAGCGCGGTTGCATGCAAGACCTATATGGACGCTTTTTCGGCTCTGCTGTAACAAGGCGCTTATGGCAGATAAACCTACATCCCCAAATTTGGAAAGCCGCGAAGAACGGCTGAAAGCCGCATTGAAGGCAAATATGGCCAAGCGCAAAGCTCAGGCGCGGGCGCGAAACGCGCCAGCGGAGCAGGGATTGACAAAGGCGCAGACAGGCAAGGACGAGCAAGATGGATAGTATAGTTGTGACGGGCAATGGTCCGCTTCAGGGGCAAATTCCGATCGCAGGGGCGAAGAACGCGTGTTTGACGCTGATGCCGGCGACGTTGTTAACGGATGGGCCGCTAACGCTGACCAACGCGCCAAGGCTAAGCGATATCAAGACGATGACAGCATTATTGCAGTCTTTGGGGGCCGAGGTGACCTCGATGGCAGAGGGCCAGGTCTTAGCGATGTCGTCGCATGGGGCGATCAACACGTTGGCGGATTACGATATTGTGCGCAAAATGCGGGCGTCTAATCTGGTATTGGGACCGCTTTTGTCACGCGAAGGGCATGCGCAAGTGTCGTTGCCCGGGGGGTGTGCCATTGGCGCGCGACCCATGGATATTCACACGGATGGCCTAATCCAAATGGGGGCCGAGATTGATCTGCGCGATGGGTATCTGCATGCCAAAGCGGATGGTGGGCGTCTGAAAGGGGCTGTGATCGACTTCCCATTCGCCTCAGTTGGCGCGACCGAGAACATCATGATGGCCGCGACTTTGGCCAAAGGCACGACTGTGATCAACAACGCCGCGCGCGAGCCGGAAATCGTGGATCTGGCGACCTGCCTGCGGGCGATGGGCGCACAAATTGAGGGGGATGGCAGCCCGTCGATCACCATCCAAGGGGTCGACCGGCTGAACGGGGCGACGCACCGGGTTGTCACGGACCGGATTGAATTGGGAACCTATATGCTGGCGCCGGTGATTTGTGGCGGTGAAGTCGAATGCTTGGGCGGTAAGATCGATTTGCTGGGCGCGTTTTGTGAAAAGCTGGATGCTGCTGGGATTTCGGTGACCGAGACGGAAGCCGGTTTGAAAGTGTCGCGCAGGAACGGGCGCATCCATGCGGTGGATGTGACGACAGAACCCTTTCCAGGCTTTCCCACGGACCTGCAGGCGCAGATGATGGCGCTTTTGTGTACGGCCGAGGGCACGTCGGTTCTGGAAGAAAAGATCTTTGAAAACCGCTTCATGCATGCGCCGGAATTGGTGCGGATGGGTGCGGATATTGAAGTGTCGGGTGGTACCGCGACGGTGACCGGGGTGGATCGTTTGAAGGGCGCGCCTGTGATGGCGACCGATCTGCGCGCCTCCGTCAGCTTAATCCTCGCGGGCTTGGCGGCAGAAGGTGAAACCAAAGTGGCGCGCGTCTATCACTTGGATCGTGGTTATGAACATGTGGTCAGTAAGCTGTCCGGCGTGGGCGCGAAAATCGAACGGATCAAAGACGCATGAGCACCGATGACGCCCGCTTTGAGGATGGACGCGAAGCCCCTGTAAATATTGGCGCTTTTGATACAGAGGGGCTGCAGATCCTGTCCGCGCTGGTTCAAGATGCCGTCTTTCCGGCCCATGAAATGAGCTGGGGCGCGACGAAACGGCGCTTTGCGGTCCTGTTGAACAGATTCCGCTGGGAAGACGGCGCGCGGGCCAAGCAAAGCCCTGAACGTGTGCAATCCGTGCTGATCGTGGATCACGTGCTGGGGGTGTCGAGCCAAGGGATTGATCGCAAAGACCGGGATTTGATCCTTTCGTTGATGTCTGTCAGTTTTGAGGCTGGCGAAGATGGTGGCGGCGCTGTGATCTTGACGTTGGCCGGGGACGGTGCGTTGCGCTTGCAGGTTGAAGCGCTGGAAGTTGGCCTGCGCGACGTCACACGACCTTATCGCGCCCCGTCCGGCAAAGCCCCCGACCACGGCGTTTGATCCAACGGAGTGCGCGGTGCGCACACGCCATGTTTTGTTGGCGCTGAGTTTTTGGGTTGGGACATAAGGCGCGGTCACAGCGAAGCAGGGGTTGAGACACCACCTTGTGCAGGCTAGGTGGGCTTTGAATGTACATCGGGATGGATGAAATGCCCAAATTTTTGAACAGCGCTGAGCCGGGATTTGAGGATGCGTTTCGTGAATTGTTGAGTGCCAAACGCGAGGACAGTCCAGATGTGGATGCGGCGGTGGCCTCGATTATCGCGGATGTGCGACAGCGCGGTGATGCGGCGGTGCTTGCGCTGACCGAACAGTTTGACCGCGTGACGTTGACGTCCGAAACGCTTCGAATGACGTCGCAAGAGGTGGCAGATGCAGCAGCTTTGGTGCCGGATGATGTGCGTACAGCGTTGCGCGTGGCGGCGACCCGGATTGAGGCATATCACGCCCGGCAGATGCCACAGGATCAGTCTTGGGAAGATGAAAGTGGTGCGACTTTGGGTTGGCGGTGGACCCCTGTCTCGGCGGCGGGATTATATGTGCCGGGCGGGCAGGCAACTTATCCGTCGTCTTTGTTAATGAACGCGGTCCCGGCCAAAGTGGCGGGTGTTGGTCGATTGGCGATGGTTGTGCCCACGCCGGATGGGACGATTAATCCCGCCGTGATGGCGGCGGCGCAGATTGTTGGCGTGGATGAGATTTACCGCATTGGTGGGGCGCAGGCGGTGGCGGCCTTGGCCTATGGCACGCAAACGGTCCAGCCGGTGGATAAGATCACCGGTCCGGGCAATGCTTATGTGGCAGCGGCTAAGCGGCGGGTGTTTGGGCAAGTCGGCATTGATATGATCGCGGGTCCGTCCGAGATTTTGGTGATTGCGGATGGGAACAATGATCCAGATTGGATCGCCTTGGATTTGCTTAGCCAAGCAGAACATGACGAAAATGCGCAATCTTTGTTGATCACCACTGATGCGGAATTTGGACGCGCCGTGACGGATGCCGTTGAGTCACGTCTGCAAACGCTGCAACGGCGCGATATCGCAGGGGCGTCTTGGCGGGATTTCGGGGCCATTATCACTGTGGCGGATTTGGACGAGGCAGCTGCCCTAAGCGACCGCATCGCGCCCGAACATCTTGAGCTGTGTGTGGCGGATCCGGGTGCGCTGAGCGAAAAAATCACCCATGCCGGCGCGATCTTTTTGGGGCAATGGACTCCCGAAGCGATTGGCGATTATGTGGGCGGGCCCAATCATGTGCTGCCAACCGCGCGCTCGGCCCGGTTTTCGTCCGGATTGTCGGTGATGGATTTCCTCAAACGCACCACTTTGGCCCAGATGAGCCCCGATGCGTTGCGCCAGATTGGCCCTGTAGCAGAAACTTTGGCCCAATCGGAAAGCCTGGAAGCCCATGGCCTGTCCGTCACCGCGCGTCTGAACAAGCTTAACTGAGCCACGCGATGAATTGCGTGTGGAACGTTGTTTCGCTAAGGACGAACCGATCACAGTGAAGAAGGATGCGCCTTATGTCCCGCATCATACATATTGATTTAGACGACGCAGGCCTGCCGCCACCCACGCCGGAAATCGAGCAAGAGCGCAAAGTTGCGATATTTGATCTGCTGGAAAACAACACTTTCGTGTTGCCGACGCGCGATGATCGGGCAGCACCCATGGGTCCATATCACCTTGGACTTTCGATCCGTGACAAGCGGTTGGTGTTTGATGTGAACACGCAACGCGCGGAAAAAGCGGCGGAATTTCACCTGTCATTGGGCCCATTTCGCCAGGTCGTGAAAGACTATTTCCAGATTTGCGAAAGCTATTTTGAGGCGGTGAAAACGGCGGCCCCTTCCCAGATTGAAACCATCGATATGGCCCGGCGCGGCATCCACAATGAGGGAAGCCGCGTGTTACAAGAACGCCTGGAAGGTAAGGTAGATATTGATTCGGATACCGCCCGCCGCCTGTTCACGCTGATCTGTGTTTTGCATTTCGGCGGCTAGATGACGCACCCGCTTCCCCAATCGGTGCTGTTTTGCTGCGATCACAATGCAGTTCGCTCGCCTATGGCCGAAGGGATTATGAAAAAACTCTATGGGACGGGGACCTATGTGCAGTCTGTTGGCGTGCACAATGATCTGGAAATTGACGGTTTTTCAATTGCTGTGTGCCAAGAATTGGGCGTTGAGTTGTCGCTTCACCGGTCGCGGTCGTTTGATGAGATGGAACAATGGGGCGATGATTTGTCGTCCTTCGATTTGGTGATTGCGTTGTCCCCGGCCAGTCAGCGCAGGGCTTTGGAATTAACGCGGTTTTTCCATTTGGATGTGGAATATTGGCCGATTTTGGACCCGACTGGCTTGGGTGAAACGCGGGATGCGAAATTGGGCAATTACCGCCAGGCGCGTGAACAGATCGTGACGCGGCTGACGGATCGGTTTGGACCCGGAGTGACGTAATGCAAGTGGTAAAGCGGTATTTTGAGGCGTTCAATGAGGGCGACTTGGACGGTATGTTGGACTGTCTGACCGAAGACGTACAGCATCATGTGAACGAAGGTCAGGTGCGCGCGGGCAAGGTCTTGTTTGCTGAATTTTGTGTGCATATGGCGCGGTGTTATCGCGAAAATCTGACGGAAATGATCATTTTTTCCGATCCTGAAGGGACCAGGGCGGCAGCTGAATATGTGGTGAATGGCACATATTTGGTGACGGATGAGGACCTGCCAGAGGCCACAGGACAGACCTATTGCCTGCCTGCGGGGTCCTTTTTTGACATTCGTGCGGGGCGCATTTCGCGGGTGACGACGTATTACAATTTGGCCGAGTGGATGGCTCAGGTCGGGGCGTGAAAGTAGCGGCTTTGACGGGGCAGGCATGTGGTGCCGCTTTGTCGGATGTGGCGCATTTGCGGCTGCAGGTGTTTCGCGATTGGCCCTATTTGTACGATGGGGATTTGGACTATGAGCAGTCTTATTTGCGTCCCTATGCCGAAAGCGGGCGCGCGATCATTGTTGGTGCGCGCTTTGAGGGCAATTTGGTTGGGGCAGCAACAGGTGCGCCCTTGGTGGAACATGCGGCCGAGTTTGGTCAGGCATTTGCGCATGCAGATCTGGATTTAGGCACAGTGTTCTATTGCGCCGAAAGCGTTCTGCTTCCTGAATTTCGCGGCCAAGGGATCGGGCATCAGTTCTTTGACCAGCGTGAAGCGCATGCGCGCAAACTGGGTTTTGAACATGTCTGTTTTTGCAGTGTTGTGCGCGCGAAAACACATCCTGCGCGGCCCCGCAATTATCGCCCTTTGGATGACTTCTGGCGGGGTCGTGGATATGCGCCAATGGATAATGTTGTTGCGCAATTCGCCTGGACAGATCTGGGCGAGGACTGCGAAACGACCAAGCCAATGCAATTTTGGATCAGAGCGCTGTGAAGGACGTGACGATGCGTGAATTTCAGACTGAAAAACAGCTTGTGCTGGATCTTCATCGCGATCTAGAAGCTGCGGGTCCCGACGGTTCTGCGGCTGTTCTTGCCCAGTATTTGACCCCGACCTGTTTGTGGCGCGGCTATCATCCGTTTCACGAACAAATCGGCCCAGATGCGATTGGCGACACGTTTTGGACGCCTTTGATGCGCGCAATCCCGGCTATGCAGCGACGCCAAGATATCTTCTTTGCGGGGCAAAACCGTCTTGAGCCTGATCCGTCTGTTTGGGTCGTGTCCATGGGGCATTTGATGGGCAATCTGGACGCACCTTGGTTGGGTATTCCCGCGACTGGGAAGTTGGTCATGCTGCGCTACTGCGAGTTTTCCCGCATTGATCAGGGCAAGATCACAGAACAGGCTATGTTCTTTGATATACCGCACTTGATGATGCAAACTGGGCTGCACCCGTTCGGGCCGCAAACGGGGCAACATCTGGTGCAGCCAGGACCTAGGACCCATGATGGATTGCTGTTTGCGGACGCAGACCCGCATGTGACCGACGCCACGGATGCAGCGATCGATTTCATGGTGAATGACATCAGCAAATGGTCTGGCGGTAAATCTGAGCCGCTTGAGGTCGAGTTGGCGCGCAGTTGGAATGACGACATGTTGTGGTGGGGTCCTGCGGGGATTGGGGCCAGCTACACGATTGAACGCTATGCCAAACAGCACTCGGGGCCCTTCCGCGACGCGTTCCAAACGCGTGAGTTTCGCGGCCATATCGCGCGGGTGTGCGAAGGCCATTATGGTGGATTTTTTGGTTGGCCCAATCTGACGCTGGAACATAAAGGCGGCTTCATGGGCATGCCTGCGACGGGAACCAAGGGCGACATGCGGGTAATCGATATCTATCGCCGCGATGGGGAAAAACTGTCTGAAAACTGGATTTTCATTGATATTTTGCACTTCTGGAACATGCAGGGCGTCGATATCTTGGGACGCACTATAGCGAATTTGGGCAAACCGGGATAAGTTCACAGCGACCTTTGAAAGGACAGTCAAATGAGCAACGAACCAAGGGCCAACCCCTTTGATGGGGCGCAGATGCAGAACACGACCTTTGCTCGGGCGGATATGAGCGGCGCGCGTTTTGATGGGGTGAACTTAGAAAAGGCCTTCTTTTACGCAGTTCTGGTTGGTGCGACATTTTCTGACACCAATCTTCACGGTGCGGCGTTCCGGGATGTGAACTTGTCCGAAACGGTGTTTGACGATGTGAATTTGTCCGGCAGCGCAATCACCTATGCCAACTTATCGAGTATGAAAATTCAGGGCGTGACATTAGAAAACGCAGAGATTTCGGATGCAAATTTAACCGGGATGCGCATCAATGGGGTCCTGGTCAGCGATCTATTCGCTGCCTATGAAAAGACCCAGGGCTAGGACTGGTTGTTGCCTCAAAAGTCGATGGCAAGCCCCTTTTTTTCCCAGTCGCCGTAGCGCACAGGTTCGGGGCCATCGCGCCCGCCAAGCTCTTTGGGCAGCGCGCTCTCTTGTTCCTTTGCGCGGCGCGCTTCGGCTTCGGCCAAGGCGCGTTGTGCGGCTGGCGGTAAATTGGGGCGGGGTGTTTCCTTTTCATCCATAGGCCTGATATACGCGCCCAATTCTTCAAAGCAAGGCAAGCCTGACATGACGACAAGCGGCATACCAGCGCGGCGCAGCGCGGCATTTGTGTTGGACCGGATTTTAGGGGACGGTAAATTGATGTCCGAACTGACCGCTGCGGGCGTGTTTGATCGGCTTGATCCGCCCGACCGGGCGCGCGCGCAGAGGCTGGCAAATCAAGTGCTGCGCAATCTTGAGCGTGCCGATAAGCTTATCGCGCGCCATGCTAAGAAAACGCCGCCTCTGCCGGTGCTGAATTTGTTGCGCCTTGGTGTGGTTGAGTTGGCCAACGGATCTGCCGCGCATGGGGTGGTCAATGATCTGGTCGCGATTGCCGCGCGCAGTCAAAAGCATGGGCGTCTCAAGGGCTTAGTCAATGCGGTGCTGCGGAAATTGGACAAGGACGTCGCCAACGATTGGTCTGGTCTGGCCACGCCGCGCTTGCCCAATTGGCTGCGCAAACCGCTGATGGATGCCTGGGGTCGGCCCGCGATTGTCGCCTGTGAGGCTGTACATCATGCAGGCGCGCCTTTGGATTTGACGGCGAAAACCAATCCCGAACAGGTCGCAAAGATGACTGGCGGAACGCTGCTACCAACAGGGTCCGTGCGACTTCAGGACGCGGGCCAAGTCACTGCGTTGCCGGGTTTTGAAGCAGGTGATTGGTGGGTGCAAGACGCTGCTGCCGCGTTGCCCGCACAGCTTGTGGACGGGCAGCGGGTGCTTGATCTTTGTGCCGCTCCGGGGGGGAAGACGTTGCAATTGGCCGCACAAGGTCGCGATGTGACAGCTGTTGATGTGTCCGATCACCGCTTGTCGGTTGTGCAGTCGAATTTGGATCGTGTCGGGTTGCAGGCCGAGCTGCGCACCATTGACGCGCTTGCGATCAGCGGTACGTGGGATGCAGTTCTGCTGGATGCGCCTTGCTCGGCCACGGGCACGATCCGACGACACCCCGACTTGCCACACGCCAAAGACGGGTCAGAGTTCGCGCGCCTTATCGCGCAGCAAGAAGCGTTTATTGATCAAGCCGTGACGCTTTTGAAACCGGGCGGTCAGTTGGTCTTTTGCACCTGTTCTTTGTTGCCAGATGAGGGCGAAGTGCAAATTGAAGAGGCCCTAGAGCGACACCCTGATCTGCGAATTGACACCAAAGCGCTTGAGGTTGACTGGATCGAAGACGCCTGGCGCACATCCGAGGGTGGTTTGCGTCTGCGTCCTGATTATTGGGCGGATTTGGGTGGCATGGACGGGTTTTATATCGCGGCTTTGCGAAAATCGGCTTGATGGCGTAACAAATCGGTGACTCTGGTGCGCAAGCGGTTTAATCTTCGAAAAAACGCGCCATCGAAGCGCTGCAGGCAGAGAACGTAATGGAACAAGCGAGCTTCAAAGCCCGGGCGACGCGCGCCATGAACCGCATACATGCGCGATTTGCGACACGCACTTCGCTGGCGACTGCCTTTGTCACTGCGCCCGAGCCTCGGACAATTGGCAGATTTGCCAAAGGGCGTCAGTTGGTCGCCGGGAATTTCGTGTTTGCTGGGCACCTTTTGGTCGCGCCCAACACAGATATTTGGGACCTGGTGCCACCTGATCCTGCCTTTGAATTTGAGCGGCAAGGCTTTGCTTGGTTGGATGACTTGGCCTCTGTTGGCGATGGGTCTGCGCGCGCGGCGGGCGCTTTGTGGCTTTGGGGCTGGATTGACCGCTTTGGCAAAGGCCAAGGCCCGGGTTGGACGCCGGATCTGACGGGTCGGCGACTTATCCGCTGGATCAACCACGCATTGTTCGTGCTGCGCGGCCAGGACAGTGCGCGCTCGATCGCTTTTCATCAATCCTTGGTGCATCAGACGCGGTTTTTGTCGCGCCGCTGGCAAGTTGCCTCGCCTGGGTTGCCCCGGTTTGAGGCGTTGACGGGCTTGATTTACGCCAGTTTAGCGCTTGAAGGGTTAGAGCATCTGGCCGAGCCTGCAATCGAAGCGTTGGCCAAGGAATGTGACCTGCAAATTGACTCCGAAGGTGGGGTCCCAACGCGTAATCCGCAGGAATTGCTGGATGTTTTCATGCTTCTGACATGGGCATCTGCCGCCTTGCAAGAGGCGGATCTGCCGATCCCAGAGTCACATTTGCGTGCCATTGACCGGATTGCACCGTCTTTGCGGACCTTGCGCCATTCAGATGGTGGTTTGGCGCGGTTTCATGGAGGCGGGCGCGGGATTGACGGGTGGTTGGATCACGCTTTGGCATTTTCCGGTGTACGTACGCGGACGTCTGACGGGTTGTCTATGGGGTTTGCCCGCTTGTCGGCTGGACGCACAAGTGTCGTTATTGATGCCGCTGCGCCACCAACGGGTGCCGCCAGTACGAACGCGCATGCCTCAACTTTGGCGTTTGAGCTGACGTCAGGGCGCCGTCCGATTATTGTAAATTGCGGATCTGGGGCCAGCTTTGGCGGGGATTGGCGTCGGGCTGGGCGGGCCACACCGTCGCATTCAACGTTAAGCCTTGATGGGTTTTCCTCTGCACGTTTGGGGGATTCTGACAAAGCAACGGCGCGCGAAATGCTGGTCGATGCGCCCGATCATGTCCCAGTTGAAATAAGTGAAGCCTCGGATGGGCAGCGCTTTCAGGGGGGGCATAACGGGTATAGCAAAACACATGGGCTGTCACATGCGCGGACCCTCGATCTGACCTTTGATGGGCGGGCGATGGCGGGCGAGGATCTTTTGGTATCGCTCGATGATGCAGACAAACGCCGCTTTGACAAAGCTTTGGACGCGACCCGGCTTTCAGGGGTTCCTTTCGATGTGCGCTTTCATTTGCACCCTGAAGTCGATGTAAAGCTTGATCTTGGGGGGGCGGCGGTCTCGCTAATGCTGAAAAGTGGTGAGATCTGGGTGTTTCGATCTGAATCCATGCCACTGCGTCTAGAGCCTTCGGTTTATTTGGAAACCGGTCGCTTAAAGCCACGTGCGACCCAGCAGATTGTCTTGTCAGGCCGCGCGGTCGAATATGCGACAAGGGTACGTTGGTCCTTGTCCAAACCGCAAGAAACTGCCATTGGCGTGCGCGATCTGGTTCCGGATCAGATAGACCTGCCTTAAGGAGCTTTCATGCCTGATCTTTACCCCGTGCGCCGCGCGTTGCTATCCGTGTCCGACAAAACCGGTTTAGTGGAATTTGGACGTGCATTAGAGCAGCTGGGGGTTGAGTTGCTGTCCACCGGTGGCACGGCCAAAGCGTTGCGTGATGCGGGCTGTACGGTCCATGATGTCAGCGAAGTTACCGGCTTTCCCGAAATGATGGATGGGCGGGTCAAAACGCTGCATCCAGTGGTGCATGGGGGTCTGTTGGCGCTGCGCGATAATGAAGATCACGTGGCCGCGATGGACACACATGGGATTGGCGCGATAGATCTGGTGGTGGTCAATCTGTACCCGTTCGAAGATGCTTTGGCACGCGGTGCAGATTATGACGAGATGATCGAAAATATCGACATTGGCGGGCCTGCGATGAGCCGCTCGGCGGCGAAGAACCACGGATTTGTCAATATTGTCACCGATGTCGCGGATTACGATGCTGTTCTTGAACAGCTGAACGCGCATGATGGGCACACCACCTATGCGCTGCGGCAAGGTTTGGCGCAGACCGCTTACGCGCGCACAGCCGCTTATGACACGGCTGTTAGCACCTGGATGGCCGCGCAAGTGGGGGGCACGCCGCGCCGTCGCAGCTTTGCGGGCACTTTGCGTCAAGAATTACGCTATGGTGAAAACCCGCACCAATCTGCCAGTTTCTATGCGGATGGTTCGGCCCGTCCGGGTGTGGCGACAGCCCAGCAGCATCAAGGTAAAGAGCTAAGTTACAACAACCTCAATGACACAGATGCCGCGTTCGAACTGATCAGTGAATTCGCGCCAGATCAGGGCCCTGCTTGTGTGATTATCAAGCACGCAAACCCCTGCGGTGCGGCCACAGGGGCCACGCTGCAACAGGCATATATGAAGGCGTTTGATTGCGACCGGACGTCGGCGTTTGGCGGGATTGTTGCGCTGAACCAGCCCTTGGATGCAGATACAGCACAAGAAATCGTCGGTATTTTCACTGAAGTTGTCATTGCGCCCGGGGCCTCTGACGAAGCCAAGGATATCTTTGCGGCCAAGAAAAATCTGCGTCTTCTAACCACCGACGGCCTAGCAGACCCGCGCGCCGCAGCTTTAGCGGCGAAGCAAGTCGCGGGCGGATGGTTGGTGCAAGACAAAGACACTGGGTTTGTGCCGGACAGCGATCTGCGGGTTGTGACCAAAGTGAAGCCGAGTGCGGCGCAAATGGCGGATTTGCGCTTTGCTTGGACCATCGCCAAACACGTGAAATCCAATGCGATTGTATACGTCAAAGACGGTGCAACAGTTGGTGTCGGCGCAGGCCAAATGAGCCGTGTGGACAGCGCTTTAATCGCCGCCAAAAAGGCCGAGCGCATGGCAGATGTTCTGGGATTGCCGGCTCCTTTAACGCAAGGCTCTGCCGTTGCGTCCGATGCGTTTTTCCCCTTTGCAGATGGGCTGTTAGAAGCCGCAGCAGCCGGGGCAACCTGTGTGATCCAACCCGGGGGATCTATGCGGGATGACGAAGTTATCCAAGCTGCAGATGAGGCCGGTTTGGCCATGGTCTTTACTGGCATGCGACACTTTCGGCACTAACATGCGGTTGGTGTGGTGGGCAGCGATCTTGGCATTTGCGGTCGATCAGGCCAGTAAATATGTCGTTGTTCATATGATGTCCGTCCAAACACGCGGACCGATTGAGGTTTTTCCGCCGCTGCTGCGCTTTATATATGGTGAAAATCACGGAATTAACTTTGGATTGGGACAAGGGATCAGCCGCTGGGCTTTGATTGCTCTGGCGGGCGCGATTTGTCTGTGGCTGTTGTGGTGGATCCGGCAGGCCAATGCGACACCTGTTGCGAAAATTTGTGCCGGGCTGGTCATTGGTGGCGCGCTTGGCAATGTAATTGATCGCCTGATCTATGGCTATGTCTTGGACTTCCTGAACATGTCCTGCTGCGGGATTAACAATCCGTTTGTCTTTAACGTGGCGGACATCTTTATCTTTGCAGGTGCCATCGGTTTGGTTTTGGTTACACCGGACCCCAAAAAACGCGCGTGACACTGCCCCGCGATCTGGCGTATCCATAGACAAAAGCGGTGAAACGGAGCGCAGCAAATGCGTCTGGCACAAATTGTAATGATTGTCGCAGCATGCGGGTTGACGGCGTGTGGAAGCGGCGGGCTTCGTGAATTAACAAATCCTGGCGAAGGCCCGGATGAGTTTCTGATCGTGCCGGGAAAGCCGCTGCAATCCCCGGACACATTCGCGACTTTGCCGCAACCGACCCCTGGTGGGTCGAACCGCACAGATCTGACGCCTTTGCAGGACAGTGCTGCAGAATTGGGGGGACAACGGCGCGTTGCGACGTCCGAGGCGCCTCGTACTGATGGCGGAGTGATCAATTACGTGTCTCGTTTTGGGCGTGATGGGGGGATCCGGCAAACGCTTGCCACAGAGGACGAAGCCTTTCGCAAACGGCGCGGACGCTTCACACAGCTGCGGATAGGTCGACGGGATCGCTATAAACTTGTCTATGAACGTCAAAGCCTGGACGCTCAAGCTGAACAACGCAAGTGGCGCCGGGCCGGTGCGCGCACGCCCTCGGCCCCTCCAGAATAACGGTCGTTGCTTAAACGCTTTGCTCACGTTTTTGCCAGTATGCTTGAACCGTAGGCGGTTCAGCGTACATGTAATGCACAATCAATAGAATTGAGGACCGCTGATGTTGCGCAAAACCCTGCTTAGCCTCACTTTATGCATCACGCCGATTTTGGTGCAGGCGAATGAACTTGTGACGACCTTTACCTTGGACAACGGGATGGATGTGGTCGTGGTCGAAGATCATCGCGCCCCGGTGGTCCAACATATGCTCTGGTACCGCGCTGGCAGCGCGGATGAACCAGTGGGCCAATCCGGTGTGGCACATTTCCTGGAACATTTATTGTTTAAGGCAACGGACAAAATGGCCAGTGGCGAATTTTCGGCTGTCGTGTCGGCCAATGGTGGTCAGGACAACGCCTTTACCAGTTATGATTATACCGCTTATTTTCAACGTGTTGCGGCAGATCGCTTGGGGTTGATGATGAGCATGGAAGCAGACCGGATGAAGAACATCCGGCTCACCGAAGACGATATCATCACGGAACGACAGGTGATTTTGGAAGAGCGTAACCAACGCACGGAAAACAACCCACGTGCCTTGTTTGGTGAACAACTGAACGCTGCACAATATCTTAATCACCGCTATGGCGTACCGATTATCGGTTGGAAACATGAAATGGAAACCCTGTCGTTGGAAGACGCGCTGGATTTCTATGATATTCATTATTCGCCAAATAATGCGATTCTGGTTGTGTCCGGCGATGTTACGCCCGAGGAAGTACGCCGTTTGGCTGAAACGCATTACGGTCCTATCCCGTCAAACCCAAATTTGCCTGAACGCCTGCGCAGTGAAGAGCCTCCACAAAATGCCGAACGGCGTGTGATTTACCGCGATGCGCGCGTAGCGACGGAATACGTTTCGCGCAGCTACATCGCCCCTGAGCGAGATCCCGGCGCGCAAGAAAAGGCGGCAGCGTTGCGTATTTTGGCCGAGGTATTGGGCGGTGGAACCACCAGCTATATGGCCGAAAAACTGCAATTTGAGGAACAAAAAGCCGTTTATACCGGTGCGTTTTACCGCGGAACTTCGTTGGATGACACAACCTTTGATATCATTATTGTGCCAACTCCGGGGGTTTCTTTGCAAGAAGCTGAAGCTGCCATAGACCAAGTGCTGGTCAGCTTTGTCGAAGGCGGTGTCGATGAAGCGGCCCTTGAGCGGATCAAAATGCAGCTGCGCGCCAGTCAGATCTATGCGCGTGACAATGTTGATGGGATCGCACGGCGCTACGGCGCTGCGTTAACTTCGGGATTGACGGTGCAAGACGTGCAAGACTGGCCTGATATTCTGCAAGCGGTCACCGCAGAAGACGTCATCGCTGCAGCCAAATCCGTGTTTCGGCGCGAAGGATCGGTGACAGGATATCTGATGAAAGCCGAAGGAGTAGGCCAATGATCCGCGTTTGTGCTATTTTCATTGCGTTTGTTCTCGCCCTTCCGGCGCGTGCCGAGGTGAATATCCAGGAAGTAACTTCGCCCGGCGGACTTAAGGCCTGGTTGGTCGAAGAACCCTCTATTCCATTTGCAGCCATTGAAATTCTGTTCAAAGGCGGCGCCTCATTGGATGAACCGGGCAAACGCGGTGCTATTTCTTTGATGACGTCTTTGTTGGAAGAAGGCTCGGGTGGAATGGATGCCCGTGAGTTTGCCCGCTCGAAAGAAGCGTTGGCGGCGAGTTTTGGATACGATGTCGGGGATGATGGCCTTAGTATTTCCGCCCGCTTTTTAACTGAAAATCGGGATCAGGCGATTGCGTTGTTGCGCAATTCTTTGGTGTCGCCAAGTTTTGATCCCGATGCAGTGGAGCGCGTGCGTGCCCAGTTGCTATCCAGCTTGCGGTCTGATGCCAAGGATCCCCGCAAGATTGCGCGCCACACGTTTGATCTTATGGCATATGGCGCTGATCACCCATATGGGTCGTCGCCGGATGGCACTTTGGAAACGGTCACGGCCCTGACCCGGGACGACTTGATTACGGCGCATCGCAATGTGCTGGCACGCGACCGCGTTGTGATCGGCGCTGTTGGCGACATTGATCCCCAAACTTTGGGTCAAATTATCGATACTTTGCTGGGCGAGTTGCCAGAAACTGGTGCGCCATTGCCAGAGATCATCGAAGCGAATCTGCAAGGCGGCGTGACGGTCGTTCCCTTTAAGACGCCGCAATCCGTTGCTTTGTTTGGGCAAAACGGGATTGAACGAGATCATCCGGACTTCTTTCCCGCCTTTGTCTTGAACCAAGTCTTAGGGGCAGGTGGATTTGAAAGCCGGCTGACCAACGAGGTGCGTGAAAAGCGTGGCCTGACATACGGGGTCTATTCTTTTCTATCGCCCAAAGACTACGCCGCGACCTATCAAGGCAGCGTGTCGTCTGCCAACAACCGCGTTGGGGAGGCCACCGAAGTGATCCGCGACGAATGGCGCAAGATGGCTGAAACGGGCATAACGGCGAAAGAGCTAGAGGACGCAAAACTATATCTCACAGGCTCGTATCCCTTGCGTTTTGATGGAAACGCGCAGATTGCGGGTATCTTGGTTGGGATGCAAGCTCAGGATTTGCCGGTCGACTACATCGCAACGCGCAACGACAAAGTGAATGCTGTCACGTTAGAACGTGCAAACAGCGTCGCAAAATGGCTTTATCAACCGGACAACTTGCATTTCGTTGTGGTCGGTCAGCCTGAAGGGTTAGAAACGACGGCCAGCAACTGAGGTCATGCCGACCCGAAAGCTTAAACGCCGTAAGGGATCCAGATATTTTTAACTTGTGTCGCGGCTTCTAAAAAGTCGCGGCCCTCCCCGTTTTGGCCGTGCCAATCTCGGGCCAGCCCGTGATTGACCCAACTGCGCTTCAGGTTTCCTGCCGCGTTGTGTTGGATGGTTTTAGACATGTCGCCCGTCCCAAACCCCCAAACCACATCAACGCCCAAATGGCTGGCTAAGGTTGGGACCGTGTCACTATGCGGACCGGACAAAATATTGACCACTCCAGCTGGAACGTCTGAAGTTTCAAGGACTTGATAGAAATCCATGGCAGCTAAGGGAAAGATTTCCGACGCGCACAACACCATGCGGTTGCCCATGGCCAATCCCGGTGCAAGTGTTGAAATCAGCCCAAGCAATGGCGCTTCGGACGGGCAGGCGACCCCAATGATGCCCACTGGTTCGTGCATCGCCAAGGCGACTCCGCGCATAGGAACACCGTGCACTTGGCCATCGAATTTATCGGCCCAGGCGGCATAGGTGAACAGGCGCTGGATGGATGCCTCAACCTCGGCCGCGCCCTTGCGTCCGCCCATCATTGCATCGATTCGACTGGCGAATTCACCAGACCGGGCCGACAGGTTTTCCGCGATGTAATACAAAATCTGTGCGCGCAAATGCCCAGTGGTCTTGGACCAGCTTTGGGCTGCTGTCGCGGCCTCGACTGCGTTTCGCACATCCTTGCGATTGGCCAGCGAAACATGCCCCAACAACGCACCTGATTTCCCCCAAATAGGCGCGGAATATCCGCCATCAGGCCGGGTTTGCTTGCCGCCAATATATAGTTTTGAGGTCCGGTCGATGCCGTCGCCCGCCCCTTCGCCTTCGAAAGCAGACATTGGTTTCAAAGACTTAGGGTTTTCCTTGTGTCGCGTGTACGCTTGCAACCCTTCCCAGCCACCTTCACGTCCAAACCCGCTTTCGCGTACGCCGCCAAACCCCGCTGCGGCGTCAAACAAGTTGGTAGCGTTCACCCACACAACGCCAGCCGCCAGTTGCGGGGCGATATCTAAGGCAAGGCTGATAGTCTCGCTCCAGACCGTTGCGGCAAGCCCGTAGCGGGAATTGTTGGCCAGGGCCACAGCCTCGGCTGGGGTGCGAAACGTGGTCGACACTAGCACCGGGCCGAAGATTTCTTCCTGCATTAGCGTATCTGCAGGTGCCAATCCGGTGATCAAAGTGGGCGGGTAGTAGCAGCCATTTTCAGGCAGTTCGCAGCTGGCGACATGATGCGTCCCTTCGGGATGATCTGCGACAAGTTTCGTAATCGTTTGAAGTTGCACAGGGTCGATAACAGCGCCGATGTCGATGGATTTGTCCAGCGGATTGCCCACCCGCAATTTGTTCATGCGCGCGATGAGCTTGGCGTAAAACAGATCAGCGATGGGTTCGTGCACCAAAAGGCGTGAGCCCGCACAGCAGACTTGGCCCTGGTTAAACCAGATCGCATCCACAAGACCCTCGACGGCGCTGTCGATATCGGCGTCGTCAAACACGATATAGGGCGATTTCCCGCCCAGTTCTAAGGTCAACGCTTTGCCGGTTCCCGCCGTGGCTTCGCGGATCTTCCGTCCGACCGAAGTTGAGCCGGTGAACGCGATCTTGTCCACGTCAGCGGTCACGATCGTTTCACCGACATCACCATTGCCCGTTACAATATTGACAACACCCTTAGGCACGCCCGCTTGAATGCAAATATCCGCGAAAAGTAAGGCCGTCAGGGATGTGTATTCCGCGGGCTTCAGAACCACCGTGTTACCCATGGCCAAGGCAGGCGCGACTTTCCAAGCCAGCATCAGAAGGGGAAAGTTCCACGGGATGATTTGACCGCAGACGCCTAATGCACGGCGATCTGGCAGCTCTGATTCCATCAGTTGCGCCATGCCCGTGTGATAGTAAAAATGCCGTTGCGCCATGTGGATATCGATGTCACGGGCTTCGCGAATGGGTTTTCCGGTGTCCAAAGTTTCCAAGACTGCAAACAAACGCGCGTGTTTTTGCAGCAACCGTGCCAGCGCATAAAGAACCTTGGCCCGCCCGTGTCCGCCTAGCTTTTCCCACGGCGCTTGGGCTTTGCGCGCGGCCGTAACGGCGGCCTCAACGTCGTCCTGCGAGGCTTGGGTCAGCGTTGCCAAAATCTCGCCTGTCGCGGGATTGCGGCTTTCAAAATCACCTTTGGGCTGCGTAAATGTCCCATTAATGAAATGCCCAAAGGCACCGCCTTGATCGACCAGCCAGGCCAGCGCATCTGCCGTGTTTTCAGGGGCCGTGCCATAGTCCATTGTCTCAAAAATCTCTGATACGCGCATGGTTTAACCCGCCCCGTGTCTGTAAGTCGCCGAATAGGATCCGGTCAGGTGGTGTTCCAATTGCCGTTCGATATCGCCCAAAAGCGAGGATGCGCCAAAGCGAAACAGGTCGGGGCGCAGCCAGCGATCACCCAGTTCTTCTTTGAGTAAGGCCAGATACATCAGCGCATCTTTCGCTTTCGAAATCCCACCAGCGGGTTTGTAACCGACCCGCACACCGGTGCGTTCGTAGTAGTCCCGGATCGCGCGGATCATCACCAAGCTCACGGGCAGCGTGGCATTCACACTTTCCTTGCCCGTGGACGTTTTGATAAAATCGGCCCCGGCCATCATGCACACGACACTGGCGCGGGCCACATTGCGCAGTGTTCCAAGTTCACCCGTGGCCAGGATCGCTTTGACATGCGCGGCCCCGCAGGCTTCACGCATTTGCGCCATTTCGTCATATAGCCGGTTCCATTGCCCTTCCAGAACATGCCGTCGTGAGATAACGATATCTATCTCTGAAGCACCTGCCGCGACACTTTCGCGAATTTCCTGAAGACGTAGGTGAAAGGGCGTCAAACCGGCGGGAAATCCTGTGGAAACAGCTGCGACGGGCAGACCAGAGCCGTCCAGCGCGCGCAACGCGGCGGGGATCATTTCGTGATATACGCAAACGGCTCCGACGGTAAGATCGGGCAAGCCTAACGCGTCCAACATCGAAGCTTGGACGGGACGGCGCGCTTTTGCACATAGGCGCGCAACACGTCGATCGGTGTCATCCCCGGATAATGTGGTCAGGTCGATGCACGACACAGCCCGGGCGAGCCAGGCAGCTTGGTGCTCTTTCTTGATAGAGCGTCGCCCAGGTAACGTCGCCGCACGTCGCTCAATAGCGGACGTATTGGCCTGTAAACTGCGGACCCATTCAAGATCCAACGCGATGCCCTCATTGCGGGGCTCGGTCACTTGCGGCAATTGCGCGCCCTGCGCGTCAGTTTCCGTCGGGTTTGGGTCGGTTTGCATCATCGGGTACCGTCTGGGAATAATGGTGCTTTATTCGTCGCATGCGGTATGGCGCGGCGCAAGCGGTCTGAGGCTTTTCACGTTCCAAACGCTTCTGCGACTTATTCGCAATAAACTTGACTTTCTGCAAATCATTCTCATATTCAACTAAATCGTAGACAAAAAGGATTGCCGCTTCATGTTAAACCGCCGCACTATACTGGGCTTTGCACTATCTACGCCACTTATGGCGCAGATTGGTCATGCTGCGGGGCCTTTGAATGTGGTGGCGACGACGGGTATGATTGCCGATACCGCTGCGCGGATTGGTGGCGCACAAGTGGCTGTGACGGGTTTAATGGGCGCGGGTGTGGATCCGCACTCTTATCGCCAGACACGCAATGACATCGTGGCGTTGACGCGCGCGGATTTGGTTTTGTGGCATGGCCTGTTTCTAGAAGCGCAGATGGAGGATTTCTTCGCCCGCCTTGCCGTCCGCCAGCCCGTGGTTGCCGTGACGGATCAATTGAAGGCCAGTGCTTTGGATGGCACAGGCCCTGCGTTGATCGACAGCCCGGATTATGCCGGTGCGTATGACCCACATATCTGGATGGATCCTGATCTGTGGGCCGAGATTGCCGATAGAATTGCACGTGCCTTTACTGAATTGCGTCCAGACTCCAGCGATGTGTTCCAGACCAATGCCGCAGCCTTCAAGACTGAGCTGACGGCGTTGCGCGCCTATGGCAGCACCGCTTTGGCCGATATACCCCAAGACCGGCGGGTGCTTTTGACGGCCCATGATGCGTTTTCGTATTTCGGGGACGCCTTCGGGATGGAAGTCATTGGCGTACAAGGCATTTCTACAGATAGTGAAGCTGGTCTGCACCGGATGCGCAGTCTGGTTGATGTGCTGGTGTCACGCCAGATCGGCGCAGTTTTCGTTGAAAGCTCGGTATCTGATCGCAATATTCGTGCGTTGATCGAAGGTGCAGCTGCGCAAGGGCATAGTGTAAATTTGGGGGGCGAGCTGTTCAGCGACGCGATGGGCCCTGCGGGCACGTATGAAGGCACGTATATTGGAATGATGGATCATAATATAACGAAGATTGCGCGTGCTTTAGGATCGGATGTGCCCGCAGCTGGGCTGAATGGTAAACTGGGCGCAGGAGGGTAAGACATGGCTTTGGATTTGATTGGTCAGCCTTTGGCGCAAGACAACATGACGGCCCCTTTGCATGTGCAGGGAATGACTGTGTCCTACGGCGAAAAGCCCGCGATTTTTTCAGTGGATATGACGCTGGAACCTGGGCAAATGACGGCCATCATTGGCCCGAATGGCGCTGGTAAGTCGACACTTTTGAAGGCGGCGTTGGGTATTGTGACCCCTTTGGCGGGGCGCGCTATGTTCTTTGGTCAACCATTAAGTGTGTCGCGGGATCGGATTGCCTATGTGCCCCAGCGCGCGTCCGTGGATTGGGATTTCCCAACGCGCGTGATTGATGTGGTGCTGATGGGCCTGTACCCGCGCCTGGGGTTGTTTGGGCGGATGCGGGGCGCGCACCGGGCCGAGGCATTGTCATGTTTGACGCGCGTGGGCATGCAGGATTTCGCGCATCGCCAGATCGGTCAATTGTCGGGGGGGCAGCAACAACGCGTCTTCCTGGCCCGGGCTTTGGCGCAACAAGCAGACCTTTATCTGCTGGACGAACCCTTTGCCGGAGTCGATGCAGCGACAGAAAAAGCGATTATTTCGGTGCTGAAATCCTTGTCTGCGGAGGGCAAAACCGTCGTCGCTGTGCATCACGATCTGGCCACAGTGCCAGATTATTTCGATAATGTTGTGCTGCTTTCCAAACAATTGATCGCGGCGGGACCCGTTGATCAGGTGTTTACCCCCGACTTGTTGCAACGCACCTATGGCGGGCGTTTGGCGCAAGCGACTGGCGCAGTTAAGATTGGTGCAATCGCCTAGTCATGTTGGCCGACGCCCTTCTGTTCCAACTGGGATATAACGCGGCCCTTGTGACCCTTGGGGCCGCCCTTTTGGGTTTAGCCGCAGGCGTTGCGGGCACCTTTTTATTCTTGCGCAAACAAGCTTTGGTCAGCGACGCGATCAGCCACGCCACATTGCCGGGGATCGCCGCGGCGTTCATGGTGATGGTCGCGTTCGGCAGCGACGGTCGATCCTTGATCGGGCTGCTCATTGGCGCCGTGTGCGCCTCGGCGCTTGGATTGGCGGCGGTCAGTTTCCTGAGCAATCGCACACGCTTGGGCGAAGATGCCGCGATTGGGGCGGTGTTATCTGTGTTCTTCGGCTTTGGCGTGGTGTTGTTGACGGTAATCCAAGCCATCGGCACGGGGCGTCAGGCGGGGTTGGATAGCTTCTTGCTGGGCTCGACGGCGGGCATGCTGCAGGCGGATGCGCTTTTGATTGTGATCAGTGCGGCGCTGACGCTCTTGGTGATTGTGTTGATGCGCCGTCCGCTTACGGTCGCGGCGTTTGATCCCGCCTACGCAGCCGTTTCAGGGCAAAATCCACGCCGATCCGAGGCGATCCTGATGGCCGTCGTGCTGGCCGTAACGGTCGTGGGCTTAAAGATCGTTGGTTTGATCCTGATCGTCGCTTTGTTGATCATCCCCCCCGTGGCTGCGCGCTTTTGGACGGAACGCTCTGAACATGTGCTTTGGATTTCGGGCGGGATCGG
>JBGCEM010000159.1:0-3370 GCA_045106335.1 Paracoccaceae bacterium
GACATGTGCGGGCAGGGCGATGCCATCGCTTTTCTCATGATCTCTCTCGTCGTCAGGAGCAGCATAATATGCATCGGAGTTTGATGACGTCGATTTCTCGCCCTCTGAGACCATTTTTCAGTGAATCCCGCAATGAAATTGAACTGCTCCGTAGCATATCTTTTACGTCCGATAAGGCAAACTTATTGGACATAAAAGGAAGCTATAAGATGGGGCGGTTTGGATGTTATTTTCTGGATAAAAGCGCCGCCTTGAGATAGTGTCTCGGCATGACCTTTCAGCCCGCAACTGTCTCTGATGACTTAATCAACCTACCGAAGTTGCCGACCTGGGTCACCTCCGGACGTGCAGAAACCCTTGAAACTGTGACCTTTCGGTCAGGGGTGGCCCTAACCGTGCTTGATGCACTGGTGTCCGATCCAAGGCATGGCGTCCCAACAAAGCTGCTGGGAAATCGATTGGCCGTCAAAACGGCGACCGCCACCTCGAAACTGGAAGGGCGGCTGGCACGGGAAGCGGATATCCGAGATGCCTATCATCTGACGCCAGCAGGAGAGGCGCGGGGGCCCGACGGTGATCTGCTGGCGTTTTGGCGGGATGCGGCGCGTCTCAAACTGACGGGGCATGATTGGCGCGGTTCAGTCCAAGGTTTGGTGGGCGCAGCATTTGCCGGTGATGTCTTAGGGTTGGTTGCGGCTGGTGCCGATCGCGCAAAATCCCAAGGGCCGCTGGCAGGTTGTGTTGCCGTGATGCGCGCGGTGCTTGAGGTGGATGATCGGGCGGAACGGATCGCCCTTCTGCTCTCAGATATCGTGGTGGCACGGGCATTGAACTGGACGTCAGTGCTGCCTGTCACAGCACAACACCTCACAAAAACGATGTTGCGCGATCTGATCGCGGACCGGCAGGTGTCAGACCTGAAAGTTCAAGTGAGCCTGTTGATCTCAATCGAAGGCACGATCCGACTGGGTAGCGATCTAGCAAACAAGGCAGCGGCGCTTCGGGCGATCACGCCGAAACTTCGGGCCAAGGGGTCAGATGCAGCCGTCACATTATTCCTAAGCGAAGATGCCGTGGCGCCGTCAACGACGCTGTCACCGACAATTCAAGGCACCACCATTGCGATGACCGATCGCGCGGCGCGCCGCTTTTGTGATCGGCTCGTTGAACTGGGCGTTGTGCGCGAGCTCACAGGGCGGCCGACGTTCCGGCTCTATGGGATTGTAGGATGACCCGCACCGCCATGACCTCCGATGCCAAACGAAAACACTCAAAACCGAAGGAGGCCGGACGCGAAGGCGTCTTTGATCGAGAGCTTGCGGATTTGCCGCAAGAGCTGCGCTGGCGCGAATGGATGGGGCGGATTGAAGCGGTCCTGTTTGCAAGTGCCTCGCCAGTTGGCCGTGACGACTTGGCGCGCGTGGTGGGGCAGGGAGCCTCGGTCGATGTGTTGATTGAAGATATTCAGGCGGAGCTTGTGGCGCGACCTTATGAATTGATGGAGGTTGCCGGCGGGTGGATGTTCCGGACAAAGACGCAGTTCGCGGATGCGATCAAGGCGGCTGCCGATCTTGGTGATCAGTCCTTGGCCTTCACAGAGATGGAGATGGGCGTGCTCTGCGCCATCGCTTATCATCAGCCAATTGATCGGGCAGGTCTCAAGGACATTTTTGGCAAGGAGGTCAGCCGCGACCTGCTGGCTCGGCTCCGGTTCAAGGACTTGATTGCGTCTGGCCCAAGAGCCCCGCGCGCCGGTGCGCCGCATACATTTGTGACGACGGAGATGTTCCTGACAAACTTCGATTTGCAGACATTGCGGGACTTGCCAGAGTTGGATCTGGCTGTTGAAAACGCAGATGAGACGACGCGGACGGCGCAGGTCTGAGGCTTTTCGCTTTCAATTGGTCGGCTTTGACTTTCAATCAATCGGAGGGGAGAGCAGACTTTACGTGTAAACGCACAGCAGAGTTTACGTGTGTTTGAGCTTCATTGAGTTATAGGATTGACTTCTATAACTCAAAAGTGGTGATTTTATGAGTTATAGAAAGGGTCTCTATAACTCATGGCATGGAACTGGCAGATATCTGGCTGGCCGGAATTTCGGTATGACGCTGCAGCACTGGCACCGTTTGAGCAGCGTTTCTTGCTGTCGTCGGGTGAAATCCTGGGTGCTGTTCACCATGTCAGCCCGTCTGAGCGCGATCAACTGCGTATCGACTTGCTGAGCGATGAAGCCATGCAAACCAGCGCCATCGAAGGCGAGATACTAGATCGGCAGAGCGTGCAGTCGTCGCTGCGCCGACAGCTTGGATTGTCGCCTGACAGCTATCCAACTAAGCCGAGAGAGCAGGGGGTGGCCGAGATGATGGTAGATGTCTATTCGACCTATGCCGAGCCACTCAAGCATGAGACCCTGTTCCGGTGGCATAGCATGCTGTTGTCCCATGATCGGCGGTTGGAAAGCGTTGGGACCTATCGGGCGCATAAAGACGCAATGCAAATTGTGTCGGGCCGCGTGGATCGCCCCACGGTGCATTTTGAGGCACCGCCGTCAGCGCAAATTCCGGGCGAGATGGATGGGTATTTGGATTGGTTCAGTAGGACTGCGCCAGATGCAGAAGAGTCATTGCCTGCCTTGACGCGCGCTGGCCTCAGCCATCTTTATTTTGAGAGTATCCATCCATTTGAGGACGGTAATGGGCGTTTGGGGCGGGCCCTCGCAGAAAAGTCTCTAGCGCAAAACATGGGCCAACCCAGCCTGATCGCGCTAGCTTACTCGATCGAGCGGGAGCGGAAGGCCTATTACAATCAGCTTGAGCAGCACCAGATGACGTTAGATGTTGCGCCATGGCTGGAATGGTTCGCGGAGACCGTCCTGACAGCACAGAAAGTCACTTTAGACCGGGTTGGGTTCTTCATTGCGAAGGCACGTTTCTATGACCGGCATCGCGATCGGCTAAATGAGCGGCAGTCCAAGGCGATTGAGCGGATGTTCCGGGAAGGGCCGGTTGGATTCGAGGGTGGCTTGAGTGCCGAGAATTACATTTCGATCACCGGTACATCGCGCGCGACCGCAACAAGGGATCTTCAGGTGCTGGTTGAACTAGGTGCATTCACCCGCACCGGAGAACGTCGATACACGCGTTACTGGCTCAAGCTCGAGAAGACAGCTCGATAGTCGTGTTCGATTGAGTGGACTTAAGCGCTCTTCAAAAGCGGAGTTGGCAAAAGGGACTGTTGCATTAATCAGTCGGTTCTTGCGAAGTTGGACCTGAAGGGACCTGATTATGCCAAGTAAACAACCATTCAAGCGTCACCGATTTCCAGCAGCGGTGATTTTGTGTGCTGTACGGATGTATTTGCGGTACCC
>JBGCEM010000160.1:0-15121 GCA_045106335.1 Paracoccaceae bacterium
TTTTTGCAAGCCCCGCAATCGCTTAAGGCCGGTCGAATGACGCGGTCAGATGCTGTGTTGAACGTGTTGAAAGCCCGCGCGCCAGGTGTCGCCGGCAGCCTAGAGACGCTGTATGATCTGGCAGCTATCGCCGTTGTGGGCGCTGGAATTTTTGGCCCGGACTGTGCGACGCAATCACAGAAAGCTTGACGATGTCGCCCTTTGAGCACGCCTGAGCTGGTGTCCAAGGGTGTGCCCATTACGGCGTTGATCCTCATCGTTCTGGGCGGCATTTATCTGGGCTTTTTCACACCCGTCGAGGCCGGGGCCATCGGCGCCCTGGGGGCGCTGCTGATTGGTTTGATCAAACGCCGTCTGGGGGTCAAAGCCCTCTGGCGCGTGTTGGTAGAAACAGGCTTGATCTGTTTGTATGTCCTGGTGGTGATCTTGTTGGGCTTGATGCTGGACAGCTCATCCATTATGCTGGCTGGTGTTCCCTTGATGTTGCCCATCGTGGTTCCGATGGGAATTGATCTTGTTTGGTTCGGGATTTTGACGGTGATCGCGGTTGAAATTGGCTTGCACACGCCGCCCTTTGGGATCTGGGTCTATGTGATCAAATCGACCTTGGATGACGACAGTATCAGTCTTTTTGATATTTTCCTTGGTGCGGCTACCGTTTGCGCTGATGGTGTTGATCTGTCTTATTTTGATTATTCTATTCCCCGCAATTGCAATCGGTCTGTTGTAGAAAAGGTGTTCCATGACACGAAAGTTCATCGATCTGTCCGTCCCGCTTGAGGCGGAAATTCCTTCGGATCCAGACATCATGCTGCCCCAGATCGAGTATTTCGATCACAAACAAACAGCCGCGCAAATGGCGGGTTTCTTTCCGGGTTTGACCCCTGAAGATCTTCCGGGTGGCGATGGGTGGGCGATCGAAAAGCTGACGATCTATACCCATAATGGAACGCATTTGGACGCGCCTTATCATCACCATTCGACGATGAATGACGGCGCGCGTGCGATTACGATCGATGAGGTCCCACTGGAATGGTGTTTTGGAAATGGTGTGAAACTGGATTTTCGCCACGTCCCGGATGGACATGTTGTGACCCCGGACGAGATTGACGCAGAGCTTGACCGTATTGGCCATCAGATCTCGCCCTTGGATATCGTTTTAGTGAACACAAGTGCAGGCGCGCGCTACGGTCAGCCTGATTATTTGGTCAAAGGGTGCGGGATTGGACGCGCAGCGACGTTACATCTGCTGGAACAGGGGGTGCGGGTCACGGGTACAGATGCCTGGAGCTGGGACGCGCCGTTTCCACTGACAGCCGCGCGTTTTGCTACGGAAAAAGATCCCTCAATCATCTGGGAAGGGCACCGTGCCAGCATGGATATCGGCTATTGTCACATCGAAAAACTGGCAAATTTGGATCAGCTGCCCGATACCGGCTTCACCATTTCATGCTTTCCTTTCAAGATCAAAGCGGCCTCGGCGGGATTTGTGCGCGCGGTGGCGATCCTTGATACATAAGAACTCCCTGCCTAAAACTTGGGGCACAAATGGCGTGCCCACGAAACGTCCAGTGTGGAATGTGCTTTCAATTTCGTAAGCGGGTCCTGTTTTAATGCCTCCCGCGCGGGGCAGTGACCTTGCGTCTTGCGCCTGTGGAACAGGTATTGAAAGCCAGGCAAACCCCGCGACCTGTCGATGTTCCATGAGGTCTGCTGACGTCGAGTGCTTTTCGAAACGCTCAGTTCCAGGCTTATAGCTTTTCAAGTTTACCCTGAGCCATCGCACGTCACTTTTCGCATTCAAGCAAAGCGATAGGCCGCGAAAACGTGCTTCTACAGCACCCTGCCTTTAACCTGAGGCACCCTGTATCGCAAATGTCCCGAGAACGCACAGCCTGGCCGCGCATTTGTTCCCCAGGTTTTAGGCAGGGTGCTTTAGTTTTGCTCAAAACGTTTTGCGATCACGCCGAAAGCAACATCAATCCGTGTCCATTGTTTGTGCCAGAAAGCCACCGGATTGCCGGGTCCAAAGGCGGGCGTAAAGACCATTTTGGGCCAAAAGGGAGTCATGCGTGCCTTGCTCGACGATGTGGCCTGCATCCATGACCACAATGCGATCCATTGCTGCGATCGTGGACAGTCGGTGGGCGATGGCAAGGGTTGTTTTTCCCGCCATCAGCTTGTCCAAATTACTTTGGATCGCGGCTTCTGCCTCACTGTCCAACGCGCTTGTGGCTTCGTCCAGCACCAGGATCGGCGCGTCTTTAAGCAATGCGCGTGCGATGGTAATCCTTTGGCGTTGACCCCCTGAAAGTTTTACGCCCCGCTCGCCAACGAAGGCATCAAGTCCCACGCGCCCTTTGTCATCGCGCAAATCGTTGATAAATTCCATCGCCTGGGCGGCTGTGGCGGCGGCTTGGACCTCTGCGTCAGTGGCGTCGGGGCGACCATAGCGAATGTTATCCCGGATCGAGCGATGCAGCAGACCGACATCTTGGGTCACAACACCGATCTGCCTGCGCAAAGAGGTCTGGGTGACATCGCGCACGTCTTGGCTGTCAATACGCACTTGCCCGGCATCGACATCGCGCAAGCGCATCAAAAGCGACACAAGGGTCGATTTACCAGCCCCAGACAGGCCAACCAAGGCAACCCTTTCGCCTGGCGCGATGTCCAGCGACAGATCGCGCACAACGACATTTGCCGCGCCATATCCAAAGCTCACGTGATCGAACTGGATCTGCCCAAGGCTTAAGTTCAGCTTGGGTGCGCCGACCTTGTCCATTAAAGTCGGAGGTGTGGTCATAATCGGCATCGCGTCGGCGATGGTTCCGTATGCGCGGCTGACAGATTGGCCTAATCCAATGAACATGCCAGAAGAGGCCGACAGGGTCCGTGCGATGGTGGCCCCGGCAACAAAATCACCCAAGGTGACAAACTCTGCAACCAAGCCCCACAGACCCACGGCAAAGATTGACACAACCAACGCCACGTTCAGAAGGTGAACCAATGCATCTGTCGACACATAGGCGCGGTTTTCGCGATGTTGTGTGTCGATGGTTTCACCAATGACCTTGCGGATTGCCCCGGCCTCGCTGTCCTCGGCAGCAAAAAGTTTGACCATAGCGATGTTGGAATAGACATCTGTCATAGCACCCGTCGCCCGGCTGGTGGCAGCCGCGACTTTGCGGGACCGGGCTGCGTAAATCGGAACGGCGAACCAGGCCAAAAGGATATTAAGTGCGATCCAGACCACAACTGGTAGGGCCATCATGGGCGACAGGGCTGCCAGCAAGATAGCCGCGCCCCCAAACGAGATGACGACGCGGGGCACCATCTGCATGGCGATCATCATAGAGCGCTGCACAGCACCCGTGACCTGTCCAATGCGGCTGGCAACTTGGCCCGCAAAGACGTCTTCAAAGAAAGCAACATCCTGGTCTTCAACTGCTTTGTGGGCCTGCCAGCGCATCGCGGCGGGCAGCAAAACCTGCACAGTTTGGGCCATAAAAGCACCGCGCACGAAGGTCACAACAGGATCGAGCACCGCAAACAGAAAAACCAAAGCGGCCAATGTCCATGCCTCAGATGTTACAAAGGACGCAGCCCCTTGTGCGGTGACGCCGTCGACGACAAAGGCCAGTGCCCAAACCATTGCCAAACCGATCCCCGCCGAGACAACTGACAAAATGGCAACCATAGCTAAAACGCCGCGAAAAAGCTGCGCAAAATACCAGACCAAGCTCCAGACCCCAGTTGCCGGTAGGGCGCGCAATGGAAGCTTGAAGGGATGGACAAGGGTTTCGAAGGGGCGGAAGATGCGGTCTGATAGGGTCATCAATTAGCACATAGGGCTCGGGCGGGCGCTGGACAATGCAGGTCGTTGTGCCGTTCCAGTCCTTCACGACGTCGCGATCCCGCAAGCGCTATCTGTCAGGTCAAAGGATCTGAAGCACGCGCCTTGCTGTGCGGGCCAACTTGTGAAAGATCCAAAGGATGACGCGCGATTATTCCGATCTGTTCCCGGCTCTTGCCAGCAAGGCTTCGACCACGCGCGAATTGTCGAAACTGGAACGGCTTGGATGGCAGCCCTTTTTTGCGCAGCAGGCGGATATTGACCTGTTAGAAACGACACCGCCGGTGCGTGTCATCGAAGTGCATCGCACGGGCTTGCACGTTCTGGGCGACGGAATTGACCAGCTTGTGCCCTCAGGACCTGACGCCACTGTTGGGGATTGGTTGTTTCTGGATCGCACGCAGCCTGCGCAAAGCGTGGTTCTTGAAAGAAAGAGCCTTATCAAACGCCGGGCCCCCGGAACAGACCGCAAAGCACAACTTATTGCGGCCAATTTGGACACGGCCTTTATCGTCACGTCGTGCAATCAAGATTTCAATCTTGCCCGTCTTGAACGCTATGTTGCGCTGGCCTTCGAGGCCGAGGTCACGCCGGCGATCTTACTGACCAAAGCGGACCTGTGTGATGACGCGGACGCTTATGTGCAGCGCGTCGCCGAAATATCGGATCGGGTAATGGTTCTTAGTCTCAATGCCCTAAGCGATGCGCCCAAGGATAAGCTTGGGGCCTGGTGTAAGCCCGGGCAAACCGTTGGATTTCTGGGCTCATCCGGTGTGGGAAAATCAACGCTGGTGAATGCTTTGATGGGCGATAATGCCGTTGAGACGGCAAGCGTGCGCGAAGATGATGCAAAGGGGCGGCACACCACAACGCGGCGTCAACTGCACCTGTCCGCCAACGGGTGCAACGTGCTTGACACGCCGGGCATGCGCGAATTGCAGTTAACGGACGCCCAAGACGGCATTGCTGATGTGTTCGAAGACATTTCCCGCTTTGAAGGGCAGTGCAAATTCAATGATTGCCAACACGAAACAGAGCCCGGCTGTGCGATTTTGCAAGCCCTTGCGGATGGCGCGTTTTCGCAAGACCGTCTAGAGCGCTGGAGCAAATTAAAGGCAGAAGAGCGTTTCAACTCGGCGTCTTTGGCACAGCGGAAATCGGGCGACAAATCCTTGCATAAAACAATCAAAGCCATTCAGAAAAACAATCGGAAATAGGACATAACCCACCGGGAATGCTGCACCAAATGCAGGGCATGTTTCATAGTTCAGATCTGCAGCCGTCGACCCTTTCCTGTATGTTGTAAATGAACGCTTAAGGACGATGTGTGTCATCGTCGGCTCAAGACGCGCCGCCCACATGGTCGCGCCGCCACGCATTTGCACGTTTTTCAATCGCGCCGATCAGCGCGTATTCGATCACAAGCATCAAGGCCACAAAACTAAGCGCATAAGCAAGCACATACCCCGTTTCGAACAGTTGGAAATACAAATGAATTTGAAATCCGACCCCGTCGCTGCGCCCCAGGAATTCGACCACCAGCACAATTTTCCAGATAATTGCCAATCCGTTGCGTGTGCTTGACGCGATGAACGGCCAAAGCTGGGGCAAGATGACATGGCGCAGTTTTGCCAATGGTGACATCCGAAAGCTGGTCGACATATCGCGCAATTTCGGATCCAGCGCATGCACCCCTTCTCGAATGGTCACGGCAACCATTGCGGTTTTGTTAAACGCAACAGCAGTAATGGCGGCGGTTTCGTTCAGCCCAATCCACAGATAACACAGTACGATGACGACCAGTGCCGGTACGTTCAGCATCACCACAAGCCAGGCCCCAAACCATGTGTTCAGCCGTGCGTTCAATCCCATGGCAATCCCAAGGATCAGCCCAAAGATCATCGCCAGTGTGAAGGCAAAAACCACCCGGCGGAACGTGGCCCATGTGTGATAGGGCAGCTCGCCCGATGCGGTTTCGGCGACGATCAAGCCCCACACCTCGGCGGGGCCAGGCAGAACGGTTGGATCAGCGCCGAACCAGGCCGTGAGGGCCCATAAACAGATCAGCCCAATCAGCGAAATCAACACGGCTGGGGCCTGAAATGAGGGCGTTGTTTGGCTCATGTGGGGAAGGTGTCACAGTTGGCGTACCGGACCCAAGTCGAAAATACATGCACTTGTACCTTAGTCGAATATTCTGACGTCCCGCCCGCGCTTAGGCTTTTGCGCATGTGGAAGGGCTTTTCTTTGCGTGTCGGCGCGGCTGCGTTTGTCTGTTGGGTGGGCCTGGCCTGGGCCGCGCTGGCGGAACCATTGTCACGCGAGGTTTTGGAACCCTATATCGTGCCGCCCATGTCCTTGGGGGAGCCGGTGAACGACCAAGGCGTCTGGCAGCTGCTCAATTCCGGTGGCGCGGAGGCTGGATTTGTCTTTGAGACCGAACCGATGGCGCCTTTGCCCGGCTTTTCGGGCGCGGCGATTAACATGTTGGTTGTGCTGGATCTTGAGGGCCGCTTTCTGGACGTTCAACTGATTTCCCATAACGAGCCGATCTTTGTGTCAGGCTTGCCCGAAAAACTATTCTTTGACTTCTTCAAACAATATCGTGGCCATTCGATTTCGGACAGTTTGGTTGTTGGCTCGCCCTATGGGTCGGGCGGGGATGGCTCGGCCTTGGTCTATCTGGACGGGGTCACCAAGGGCACGGCCTCGATCCGCATCGCCCATGAAAGCATCCTGGCGGCAACTTTGAAAGTCGCGCGCGAAAAGATGAGCGGCATTGCCACCGGCCCGCCCGCCTATCCGGATATGGACTACACCGAAGCGCTCAGTTGGGACGATCTGGTCGCGCAAGGGATCGTTACACGCAAAACCGTTTTGAACCGCGAAATCGACGCGGTGTTTGCGGACACGTTGTGGGAAGACGACGACCCTGAGGCGACGGATAACCCCGATGGGGTCTATATGGATCTGTGGGTCGTCGATATCGGCGCGCCCTCAATCGCAAAGGCAGTGCTGAGCGAAAGTGGCTTTGAAGAGCTACAAGATTTCATGGAGATTTCCACGACGGATGAGCCGGTCTTGGTGGTGGAAACGGCGCGCCATGGCTTGGTGACTGAAGATTTTGTGCGCAATACCGCCCCCAATTTGATCAGCGCCGAACAGGGTGGTTTTCCAATCGCGTTTCGGGATTCAGATATTTACATTGAGCTGAACGCAGATGTGCCCGACGCGCTCCACGACGCTGTCGATTTTGGCGCGGCGTTGATTTTGCGCACGGACCGGCGTCTGGGGTTTGATCCGACGGCAGAATGGGTGTTGCGGATCAAAGCGTTGCGCGCGCACGGATCCTTTCAGCCCGAAATCGGTTCGGTCAGTTTAGATGTGCCACATATCACGCCCGAGCGGTTCTATGCGCGGGTCGAGGCCGTCAAACCCGTGCCCCCATGGGTCGATGCGCTGCGCAATCGCCAGACGGATTTGATCATCCTGGCCGTGTTCCTGGTGGGCTTGGTCGCGTTGTTGGGCTTGCGGTTGAACAAGCTTGCAGGCCATCGCCATTTCACCCCGATCCGGCTTGGTATTCTGGCCTTTGTCACGGGCTTCATCGGCTGGTGGGGGCAGGGGCAATTGTCCATCGCGACACCGCTTGCCGTCGGACGCACAGCACTTGAGGGCGGGTCGTATTCGTTTCTGCTTTACGATCCGTTTTCCTTGGCGATCTGGGCGGTGACGATCCTGGGATTTGTGCTGTGGGGGCGGGGGTTGTTTTGCGGCTGGCTCTGCCCGTTTGGCGCCTTGCAGGAATTCGCCCATCACCTGGGCCGCCTGTTGCGCGTGCCGCAATTTGAGCCCTCTGCCGCTTGGGATGAGCGTTTGAAATGGATCAAATACGTCGTGCTTTTTGCCCTGGTCGCCTTGCTATTCACGGCCCCGGCACGTCTGGATAAAGCCATCGAGGTCGAGCCGTTCAAGACTGCGATCACCACCTTTTTCATCCGCGAATGGTATTATGTCGCCTATGCTGTGGGGCTACTGGTGCTGTCGATGGTGCTGTTCAAAGGCTTTTGCCGCTATGTTTGCCCGCTTGGGGCTGTGATGGCGATCGGTGGTTTGCTGCGGGGGCGGCGTTGGATTGACAGACGTGCGGAATGTGGATCGCCGTGTCAATTGTGCAAAGTGAAGTGCAATTACGGGGCGATCAAAAAAACCGGAGAGATCCAATATTCCGAATGTTTCCAATGCCTTGATTGCGTCACGATCCATGATGATCAAGCGCAATGTGTCCCCCTTATTCTGGCCGCGAAGGGCCGCACATTGGGGGTTGCTGCCGAATGACATTGACGCGTCGCCGCTTCATTGCCCTGTCCGCCGCAGTGGCGCTTAGTCCCCAATCTGCGCAGGCGGAAAGCTGGACGGGTTATGCGTTTGGGGCAGAGGTTTCGCTGCGCATTCGCGGGCCAAAACACATCGCAAGACCCGCAATCGACGAAGCGCTGCAGGCCATTCGCGACATTGAGGCGTTGTTTAATCTTTACGATCCGACGTCGGCCTTGTCGCTGCTGAATGCGCGGGGCGTTTTGGCGCAGCCGGATGCACGGTTCTTGGAATTGATGCGTGCGGCGGATCTGGCGTTTGATTTGACGCAGGGCTTGTTTGATCCATCAGTGCAGCCTCTTTGGACAGCGCGGGCCCTGGGTCACGATCCGGCGCAGGCCATCGCTTTGATCGGTTGGAAGCGCGCGCAATTTGAAGCCGCACAGGTCCAGCTTGCCCCTGGCCAGGCGCTGACGTTCAACGGGATCGCGCAAGGCTTTGCGACGGATATTGTGGCGCAGGTTTTGGCGGCGCATGATTTGCAGGACGTGCTGGTAAATATCGGCGAATATCGCGCGATTGGCGGGCCCTGGAAGTTGGATCTGCAAGACCCGGTCCAGGGTCGTCTTGGAATGCGCACCCTGCATAGTGGGGCGATTGCAACTTCAAGCCCGCTGGCGACACCTTTGGGCGCGCAGGGTCATATTTTGCACAAATTCGCCCAGCCACAATGGTCGACAGTCTCGGTCGAGGCCCCGTCGGCAACGCTGGCCGACAGCCTTTCAACGGCGATGGTCCTGGCCACGCGCGACGAAATCGAAGCGATCCAAGCCCAGGCGGACATTACCCGCATCACGTTGGTGGACAAAACTGGTGACCTGACGACGCTTTGACCCCGCTACCGTTCGGGGGGCTGAAAGCTAAGGCCATAGCTTTCGTAGATTTTCTGTATCCGCCCGTCTTGCAGCGCATAATTGATCGCATCATCCACCGCATAGGACAGGGGCCGATAGCTGAAATTTACGGCAACACCCAAGGTCCATGTGCTGACCGCAAAGCCCGCAAGGGGCGGTTGATGCACGTCGGTTTTGTCGCTTAGCCCATGTTCCAACTGGCCCAGCGGCCCCATCGTGGCTTTGGTGTCGCCTGCGTTCAACGCGGCCATGGCTTCGTCCACGGATGGGAAGCGCTGTATTTTCCCAGCCAACTGCCCGCGCGCGAAAGAGGACAGATAGAAATCCGCAATGGAATCGTTTTCCACCCCGACTGCGTCAAAGCGGAAATACGCAGGCACGGGCTTTTCGTCTGGATAGCTGGCTTTGTTATAGGCGATGGCCACAGATTCGGCGGCGTATTGCCCGGTGAACACAACCTGTTCGACCCGGCACTTGAACGCACTGTCATAGGGAATGCGCATCATCACATTGGCAATGCGCCCGCCGACAATGGCCCCTTTCCAGATATTGTTGCGCAGATCGGCCTCAAGGTTTTCACCGGCAGCGACGAAATTGAACTGCGCATCTACCCCAAGATCTTCCGCGATAATCCGCGCAATTTCGATATCTACACCGCGCGGCGCACCGGCGTCTTGCCAGCTATAAGGCGGATAGTCGTCATAGACCGCAAACAGCATGAAGCCGCGATCTTGGATGACGTCCATGTCCTGGCCGACGATATCACGGCCCACATTTTGCGGCTTGGGTTGCGGGATGTGATCGGCACAGGGATCTGCCGCTTGGACTTCGGCGGCCAGCAGCAAGCTGGCCGCGATAAGGATCGGGCGCAGCACGTTTATTGCGCCGCTGACAGACCGATGGTCAGCGTCTCGGCGGCAGATTTAAAGGCCGCCGGGGTGCCATCGATCAGGTTTGCCGCCCGAAAGGCCACAGAATCTGCGATGGGTGCGCCAGACAGCGTTTCAATCGCCCCTGCAATTTCACTAAGACGCGCTTTGAGCGCATCCGTATCGGCTGTACTTGCATCCGTTGCAAAACCCGCCAAAGTGTCGCGAATGTCCTTTAGCTCACTGGCCACGCTTTCCATCGCGTCCCCATCTGGGCGGGTTTCGATATAGGTGCGGATTGCCCAGGCGGCGTCCTGACCCAGCAATTCCCCAAAGGCGGGCATCTTGGTCACACCGTTTTGCGTATAGCCCGTCCGGAAGCGCTCCATGTACCATTCATCGCCATATTCCTCGGCCTCCAGATAACGCAGATCCGGGGCAAGACCGCCCGAAACGACCTCAAGCCCATGGCAGCGCGCGCAGTTTTGATTGTACCCAGAAGCCCCGATTTCAATGGCTTTAAGCCACACATCCTCACCGACGGCATCGGCGCGGTAGGGGTTTTCGATCAGCCATTCGGCCCCCGTTTCCGGCAGTCCAGCAGTATCAACAGGCTGAGGTGCGACGTCGCCATGAGCATAGACCATTGTACATGCAGCAAAAACCAAGCCTCCTGCCAATAGGCCCTTGAGTGTAAGCTGTGTCATTGTGGATCTCCCTTTGCGCGGCGCATGTTTGCTTGGTTGTAATCCAGCGCGCCCCGCTTTCGGTATTGGACTTTGGTTGTGGTCGCGTTTTTGGGGGGCACGGTCAGCGAGTGATGCGACCAAAGTCTTGTTCGACGCTTAAAAACTCGGTTGTTAACCTTACCTCATGAACACCAAATCTTTGCTGCACCTCTTTTTCCTCGGCCTTGCCCTGTCTTGTGGGCAGATGGCCGTCGCCAAGACCGAACTTGCCATCGGTTATTTGCGGGTGGAACAGCCCCAGCCGCCGACGCTGTCGAACTTGGACCCGGTTCCGGAAGACAATGGTCTGTCAGGCGCGCAGACTGGGTTGGCGGACAATCAAACGACCGGTAAGTTTTTGGGCCAAACCTATAGCTTGGCGGACACGCTCGTGCCCTTGGGTGAGGATCCGCTGGTTATGGCGCAAGCGATGCTGGATGCGTCGCCCTTCTTGGTGATCGACGCGCCCGCCGATGTGCTGCTTGCGATTGCCGATTTGCCGCAAGCCAAAGGTGCGCTGTTGTTCAATGTCGCGTCGGGGGATGTGTCTTTGCGCGATACAGATTGCCGCGCGAATATGCTGCACGCGATCCCTTCAGATGCCATGCGTACAGACGCCTTGGCGCAAATGTTCGTGCAAAAGCGCTGGACGGACCTGGTCATGATCGCGGGCACGTATCCGCAAGATCTAGCCTACGCAGACGCGATGCGCCGCGCGATGACCAAGTTCGGACTTAAGTTAAAAGGCGAAAAGACCTGGGATGCAGATGCTGATATGCGCCGCACCGCCAGTCAGGAAATCCCGCTATTTACCCAGAGTTTTGGCGATTATGATGCGATGATCCTCGCCGATGAAACCCATGATTTCGGCCGCTATGTGCTTTATAACACCTGGCAGGCGCGCCCCATCACAGGCTCTGAAGGGCTGTCGGCGGTCACTTGGTCGCCGGTGATCGAGCAATGGGGGGCAGCGCAACTACAAAGCCGGTTCGAAGAGCAACATGAGCGCGAGATGACCTCAAACGACTATGCAGCCTGGGCGGCGCTGCGCAGCTTGGGCGAGGCGGTGACGCGGACCAATTCGACAGATCCGCAAACTTTGCGCGACTACATTTTTTCGGATGCGTTTGAGCTGGCCGGGTTCAAGGGCAGACCGTTAACCTATCGCGATTGGAACGGACAATTGCGCCAACCCATCGCCATCGTGCATCCGCGCGCCCTGGTGGCCCAAGCGCCGCTGGATGGGTTCTTGCATCAGACCAACGAAATGGACAGTCTGGGCTTGGATCGTCCCGAAAGCAAATGTGAGGCTTTTCAATGAACACTGTTTTGCCGTCCGCCCTTGTGCTTGCCTTGTGCACGACCTCGCTTGCGGCGGGGGAAATTTGGGTCACCAACGAAAAAGACGATACCGTGTCTGTGATCGACACAACGACATTAGAGGTCATCAAGACCTACGAAACAGGCGAAAGACCGCGCGGCATCACCTTTTCTAAGGACTATTCCCGCGTCTATATCTGTGCCTCTGACAGCGATGCCGTGCAGGTAATGGATCCTGAGACTGGCAAAATCCTGCACGATCTGCCCTCGGGTGAAGATCCGGAACAATTCGTGCTGCACCCCGATGACACGCATCTTTATATCGCCAATGAGGACGACGCGATCACGACCGTGGTCAACACGCAGACCCGCAAAGTTGTCGCGCAGATCGATGTGGGCGTTGAGCCCGAAGGGATGGCCGTAAGCCCCGACGGCAAAATCGCCATCACCACGTCCGAGACCACAAACATGGCGCATTGGATCGACACCTCAACACAAGAGCTGTTTGCCAACACGCTGGTCGACAGCCGCCCCCGCCACGCAGAATTTGCCAAGGATGGCACGCAGATGTGGGTCAGTTCGGAAATTGGCGGCACCCTGACCGTGTTCGACACGGCCACGCAAACTGAGCAGGCCAAGATCAGCTTTGAGGTCCAGGGCGTGCATCCCGACCGCGTGCAACCTGTGGGCTTTGAGTTTACGAACGATGACACCCATGCCTTTGTCGCGCTTGGACCGTCCAATCATATCGCGGTGGTGAATGCTGAGACCTACGAGGTCGAAGAGTATATTCTGGTCGGGCGGCGCGTTTGGCACATGGCGTTTAACGCCGATAAATCGCAGCTGTTCACCACCAATGGCGTGTCGGGGGACGTGACCGTCATCGACGTGGCCTCGCGCAAAGCCTTGAAATCCATCAAAGTCGGACGCTTCCCTTGGGGTGCGGCGTTCCGGCCCTAATCCACGGGGACCATCATGACGAAATTTCTGGCCATTGCCGCCGCACTTCTTTTGGCAACACCGACCTTTGCCCAAGGGTTTGGCGCGGCTGGGTTGCTTTCTGGCAAGAACAAAGAGGACTTGCCGCAGATCACATTATCTGCAGGCGCGCCGATCTCTGAGGGGCCTTGGGTGTTGAAATCCGGCACCTATTACGAATTTGAGATCATCGGCGATGGCAGCCAAGAGCTTGCGCTGATCGGCCCTGAGTTTTTCCGCGCCATCTGGATCGATGAAATCGTCGTTGAGGGGCTGGAAATTCGCCCACTTGGGCTCGACAGTATCGAGTTTGACGAGGCCGGTGAAATGGAAATCGGCTTTATCGCCATCAAACCTGGGCGTTATTACATGAAGATCCCAGGCTCGACAGGCGAGACGCAACGCGTTGAAATCACCATTGAATGAGCGGAGTTGAGGTCGCCAATCTAAGCTATCGCTATGGGTCCAAGCAAGCCTTAGAAGATGTCAGCTTTCGCGTTGAGTCAGGCGCGTTCTGTGCGTTGCTGGGGCCGAACGGGGCTGGAAAATCGACGTTGTTCAACTTGCTGACGCGGCTGTTTACGTCGCCCCAGGGGTCGATCCGCATTGCGGGTCATGATCTGAAAGCGTCACCGCGCGCCGCACTTGCCCGTTTGGGGATTGTCTTTCAGCAATCGACTTTGGACCTGGATTTGAGCGTGCGCCAGAACCTGGCGTATTTCGCAGCGCTGCATGGGATTTCGGGGCGCGATGCGGCCATGCGGATTGATGCAGCGCTCGACAAGCTCGATATGTTAGAGCGTGCAGGCGAAAAGGCGCGGGCGTTGAATGGCGGGCATCGACGGCGCGCAGAAATCGCGCGCGCGCTGATCCATGACCCTGTCGTTTTGCTGCTGGACGAGCCGACGGTGGGCTTGGATGCCCATGCGCGCGCCGCGATTACCGCGCATGTGCATCACTTAAGCGATGCGGGCACGACGGTGCTTTGGGCTACGCATTTAAGCGACGAAGTGCGCGCGGATGATCGGTTGGTGATCCTGCACCAAGCGCGCATTCTGGCGGATGGGATCACGCGCGATATTTGCGGTGACACGCCGCTGAGTGACGCGTTCCTGACCCTTACGACGGCTCCCGCATGAGCCCGTATCTGACCTCGTTGATTGCCATCGTCACGCGTGAGGCGTTGCGCTTTGTGCATCAACGCGAACGCTTTATCGCCGCCCTTGTGCGCCCCTTGGTTTGGCTGCTGGTCTTTGCCGCAGGCTTTCGCGCCGCTTTGGGTCTAAGCATCATTCCGCCCTACCAAACCTACATCACCTACGAGACTTATATCGTGCCGGGCCTGTGTGGAATGATCCTGCTTTTCAATGGGATGCAGTCGTCGCTGAGCCTGGTCTATGACCGGGAAATGGGGTCGATGAAGCTGCTGTTGACCAGTCCCTTGCCGCGCTGGTGGTTGCTGTTTTGCAAACTGGTGGGCTCCACTGCGATCTCGGTTTTGCAGGTCTATGCGTTCTTGGCAATTGCAGCCGTGTTCGACATCACCATGCCCGGCATCGGCTATTTGACAGTGCTGCCCGCGTTGATTGTCGCGGGGGTCATGCTGGGCGCATTGGGCTTGCTTTTATCAAGCTTTATCAAGCAGCTGGAAAACTTCGCCGGGGTGATGAACTTCGTGATCTTCCCGATGTTTTTCCTATCCTCGGCGCTGTACCCCTTGTGGAAAATGGCGGAAAGTTCCGAAGTATTATACACCATCTGCGCGCTGAACCCATTCACCCATGCGGTCGAGCTGATCCGCTTTGCGCTTTATGCCGATTTTAACGGGTTCGCCTTACTTTGGACGCTGCTTGCGGCGGCGGTTTTTACATCCATTGCACTTTGGGGCTATAATCCCGCACGTACCGGTTTGGCGAAGCGAGGATGAATGGGATGAGATATCTAATGGCAGCGCTGCTGTTGGCCGGTCCTGCGGTCTTGGCCGAAAACATCCACGACCTGGGCACGACCAATCCTGAAGAGATGACCTGGGGGTCCAATATTGCCCGGCTAGAGCGCGGTGAGATCGATATGAACATCTGCGCCAGCGGTTATATGATGACGAAATCCGGCGATCACGCGACGGCCCGTTTGATCTTT
>JBGCEM010000161.1:0-14063 GCA_045106335.1 Paracoccaceae bacterium
CTGGCGATACGTTGGCGCTGAGCGGCGCAGATGTGCAAACCAATGGCACCATTGGCGACGGGGCAGGGGGGGCGTTGAACGTGTTCCAATTCGTCGATGGCTCTGGGGTTTTGGCGATGCTTGCGGTGGATCAGGATGTGAGCGTGGATCTGCCCTCGGCCTAAATGCGCCGAGGACAGATGAGGATTTAAACGCCTTTGCGTAAGTATCCGACGATCAAGTCGACCAATTTGGCGTGGATACTGGCGCGGGATTGACCGCCTGCATCATCGCACAGTGGATCCAGCTCGCCCTCATTTTCCAAGATCCGCGCCCCTGCGGGTTTGCACGGGGCGAGGAAACTGAAATGCGTCGAATCTGGTACGTGCAGATGCTGCGCGTGTGGGATCAACGCGGCGGCCTGGGCTGCATCCACGCCGGCTGGGATTGTGCCCGCATCCCCTAGATTAATGATCTGCATGGGGATTTCGATCTCGGCCAGACTAGATGCAGTCAAGGTACTTACGATGCCCGGGTCCACAACCACGGCATTGCGAATGCGAGGGTCGCGCAAATCTTGGGCGGCGGGTGACAGATCATAGGCGTGCAGATCAATGCCAAAATGCGCCAGGAACGCACAATCAGACATGCCGTGATCGGTTTCATCGCAAAAACGTTGCAAGCGGTCCGGATCGACCCGCGCACCGGATAGGGCCATCGCTGTATACCCCCCCGCCGAGAAGCCCAACATGGATATGCGGGCGGGGTCGATATAGGCATAGGTCCCGGGATTGCCGGTCAACTCATCCAAAACGGCGGACACATCCGCAGGGCGTTCCCAAACGCGGATCGCCGCTTCAGCTGAGGCATTGCCAGTGGTGGTGCCGGGATGGTTGGGCAGCACAACGACAAATCCCGCCTGCGCCAATTCCGAGGCGATCCACCCGAACTGCCCCGCATTTCCGCCAGCACCATGGGATATGATCACAGTGGGAAATTGACCGGCTTGATGCGGTGCGCCCCGTCCGGCAGGTGTTCCGTAAAACACACCATTGCCGCCGACAGTCACGGCTTTGCCGCCGGGCTGTGCGGGATACCAAAGGGTGAAATCCACATTTTGATCCCGAATTGGGGCGTAAGCTTCGCCGTATGTGATGCCTGCAGTGCCGTCATAGGGTGGGCGGGTAAGGTCGTATGTGGCATAACCCGCACCGCCAAGGATCGCTGCAAAGGCTGCATATCGTGCGAAGGATCTGAATTTTGACATGGTGTGTCTCCGTAAGTTGGCGGGGTGATGTCAAAAGAGATGGCATGGGCCGTAAATCCACGCGTCCTAAAACACGTTTGAGGTCGTCCAAAAACAGGATCGAGGATAATGTGCCCGCAATCTGTCTCAGTCAAAGTGCTTGAAATATGCTGTTTGTTCCTCTGCCTCTGTTCGCCACGCTTTTATTGGCGTTGATGTTTGCCCGCTTTGTAACCCGCCGCGACGTGGGTCTGCGCGCGCATCAGTTTTTCGCAGCCCTGATCGCGCTGTATGCGGTGCAGTCTTTGCTGGCGTCTTTGCGTTGGGGCTATGGGATCGAGGGCGCGGCGGGCTTTACGGTCGTGCTGGCGCCGGTGCTGCCCGCGGTTGCGTATCTTGCCTATTCCGGGCTGGCAGGTCGTCACAACACGTGGCAGTTTTGGCCGCTTGGCGTCGTCTTGGTGAACTGGGCTGGGTTCGTGCTTATGCGCGATGCGGCGGATCCAATGATCTTGATGACCTATCTTGGGTTTGGGGGGCTGATATTGGCGCGGGCCAGGACCGGGGTCGATCACCTGTCCCTGTCGCCGATCAATGATGCCCACGAGATCCTGCGCGCGATGTATCTGACTGGGGCGGCTTTGGTCGCCTCGGCTCTAACAGATGTGTACGTTATCTATGATTTCCTGCGCAATGACGGACAAAACGCAGGGCTGATCCTGACGTTTGTGCAAACGGCGTTTGTCCTGATCATTGGGGTGTCAGGCGTCTTTGGTCGGATTTCTGAACAAGTGGGGGAAGAGGCCGCCAAGCCGGACCCAAGCGAGGATCCAAGTGATGCCGACACCAAAATTATCGCCCAGCTGGAACAGCTTTTTCAAACCGAACAGCTGCACCGCACCGAAGATCTTAGCCTGCGGCGGTTGGCGCGTCGCCTGGGCGTGCCGGATCGACACGTGTCGCAAGCGATCAACCGGCAAAAACAGATCAGTGTGTCGCAGTTTGTAAATGGGTACCGGATCCGTGACGCATGTGAAATGCTGAAAGAGACAGACCGTACAATCTTGGACGTGTCTTTGGCCGCAGGGTTTGCGACAAAGTCCAACTTTAACCGTGAATTTCTGCGTGTGACGGGGCAAACCCCATCGGCATGGCGCGCAGCGCAGGTCGCGTAAAGTAGGTTTGCATAAACCTGACCCACCTAACGCTGCCTGAAATTGAAACGTCAACGCGGTCGGCAGGATGCGAAGTCTTAAGGTGACTCGAATTCGCTATAAGTGAATGCGAAAATCGCGCCTGCCGTAAGACAGACGCGATCCCTGGAAATGTGTTTGAGGTCTGAAACCCGAAGGGCTTAGAACTTCACCTCGAAATTGCCGCCAATGCTTGTGGCACCGTTGGAATTCAGGCCGGCGTCTCCGCTGAGAACACCCAGCCCAATTGCGCGCTCGACGCTCATGGTGACAGACCCAAGAGAGTAATCTTCGCCCCATTCGCCATCAAGTTCTACGGCGTAGGTAAGGGCGCTGTTTTCGCTGGCGCTTTCAATGCCCAAGGATCCACCAAAGCCGCAAACACCGTCCAAAGCGCCCAAGGATTGGTAGCAGGCAATGCGTGGATTGACCCAGACATTGGCCTGACCTTGCCGGATCAGACGGTCGCCGCGCACTTCCAGGAAGGCACGTCCCCCCGAAATTGCGCTGAGTTCCAGCGCCCCGGCTTGGGACAGAGCCCCCATTTCGGCAACCACATCCACATCCGCACCGGGTGTGTAGACATAGTCAAGCCCAGCACGTGGTTTCAGTTTGGTTTGGCCGACGTTTACTTCGCCAGACAAGGCCGCCCCTGCAAAACCAGCCATGTAGCGATAATCGCCTGACGCTGCGACAGTTCCAATGGCACGATCAAAGGCCAGATCGAAATCATGACGTCCAGTGGCACCGCCCAAGTAATAGTCAAAGAACAGCTCGTTCTTCAGACGGTTGGCACCGTAGATCCCGGCATTGACGCCCAGACCGCGGACATCGCCATCGGCCAGTTGCGTGACGTCCGACTTCGAGCTGTAAAGCCCTACGAAGTAGCCAAACACGCTGTCGCTGCCCCGGTATTGTTCGCGGCGATAAGACAGATTGATCGCATTTTGCGTCTGACCGGTTCCTGTGTCGCTATAGCTCAGCGATCCTTCAAAGATCTCGCGGCGATCCGTGACACAATTGTGGTCATCGCGTTGGAAGCGTCCATCTGCCGTTACACCGTTGCCGTTGGCTTTGGCATCGAAGGCGCGGAACAAGTTGAACTCACTTTCGCAAGGTCCTTCATAAGACGCCGTTGCATCAATGGGGCGGAACTCAACCCGGCGGTTTATGAGTTTGCCTTCGTCGGTGTCGTTGCTGGCGATTGGTTCGCGTTCACCATATCCGCGTGCAATGAACCCAGAGGTGTCCACATTGCGGGCCGACAAAGCCCGGCGTACCGCGGCTGCACGGCGTTGGCTCAGATCAATGTTATAAGCATCTGAGGCATCGCTATCTGTGTGACCCGCGATTTCAAAGGCCGAGCCCTGACAGCTGGCCAAGATCCGTGCGATGGCATCCAACGTCCCGTTACTTTCCGGCTTGATGACCGCCCGGTCCGTGTCAAACAAGATGTTCTCTGAGGACAAACGCGCATTCACATCCGCAAGACAGGTGTTGTGCGACCGCCCTTGCAAGCGACCCAGCGCATCAGCGGAATAGGTGCCGATCTGGCGACTTTGGCTGGTTAGGGTGTTGGCCAGGTCTTCTTCAAGGATACTGACCAGGTCCTCTTCGATCTCTGCGATCAGACCTGTGCCGGAATTGAACACAACAACTTCAACATCCGCTGTGGCACAATTGGTCGGATCAACGGCTTCGCAGATTTGATAGGTCAGCGTATAGGACCCGGCGGTGGTCCCAGGGGCCACGGTGACTGTCCCATCGCTGTTCAAAGTCACGGACCCAGCGGCAGGTGAAGGCGCAGTCACTGTTGTCAACGCAATCAACGTCGCGTCGGTGATCAGCGTTGTCCCAAAGGCGTCATTGCTGATAACCGAAACTGTCGAGGTTCCCCCCATTGGCCCGTCAAATGTCAGCGGCCCGTCATCATTTGCTGTCAATGGCAAACCAGGGGCAGCTGCAGTAACGATCAAACGCGCTTCGTTTGAGGTTCTGCCGTTGATGTCGGTCACGGTATAGGACGCGGCCGTTGGCACTCCGGTAAAGGTTGTTTCCGGAGTGAACGTTGTGGCACCGGTCGTGGGATCCACGCTCCATGTCCCTTGCCCTGGAACAGTCAAGGATTTGCCATCGGACGCCAGGGTTGATCCCGATGGCGCGCCTGTGGCTGTTAAAACGACGCGTGTCGGATCCAGTGCGCTTGGCCCAGTGTCGTTGGTTAAAGGACTGAACGCAATGGGTCCAGTTCCGGCTGAGGCGACTGTGTCATCGCTGGCAACAGGACCTGCGCCGTAAGTAACAGTCACCGTCGCGGCATTGGAGGTGTTACCGGCATCGTCGTTCACTGTGTAGGACGCGGGCGTCGGATCGCCGACCAAAGCGCTGTCCGGTGTAAATGTGATCTGCCCGGAATTGGCCACGGTCCAAACGCCTTCATTTGGCACAGTCAACGTTTTCCCGTCCGAGGCCAAAGTCGCACCTGTCGGCGCACCGGCTGTCGTTAGGACGACTGTTGTTGCGTCCAGCGTACCATCTGCATCCGTGTCGTTGACTAAAGGATCAATCGTAGCAGGCTGAGACGTGGTGGCCGCGATCGTGTCATTTGTCGCAACTGGTGCAACCCCGTAGGTTATAGTCACCGTCGCAGCATTGGATGTGTTGCCGGAATTGTCGTTCACTGTATAGGACGCGGGCGTCGGGTTGCCGACCAAAGCGCTGTCCGGTGTAAATGTGATCTGCCCGGAATTGGCCACGGTCCAAACGCCTTCATTTGGCACAGTCAATGTTTTCCCGTCCGAGGCCAAAGTCGCACCTGTCGGCGCACCGGCTGTCGTTAGGACGACTGTTGTTGCGTCCAAACTGCCATTTGGATCTACGTCATTGGCCAGCGGATCAACGGTTACCGCGATAACAGTTGTACTGTTGGCAGTGTCGTCTGCGGCCATGGGCAAATTCGCATAGTTCAATGCCACATTGTTCGATGTTGCAACAACATCAGGCATGGCCGTGATATCTGCGCCTGTGCTGTCGACTGGATTGGCGGTTGAGGTCGCGCTGTTATAAAGGCCGCCGGCATTGATCGCGTCCATCATCAGATCAAAAGTAGCTGTATATTCAAAGGTTTCTCCGGGATCCAACAAGCCATTGGCGTTGGGGTCCGAAGACGGAACCAAAGTGGGGCCAGTTGTCAAAGACACGGCCGCCCCAGTCCCGGTCGCACCAAGGTTCATGGTGTCCACAGGTGTCACGTTGGCTAACGACACGTTGCCGGTGTTTTGCGCTTGGAACGTGTAGGTCAGCGTATCGCCGACCGCGATCGGCAAGCTCAGACCTGATGTGTCAACAGATTTATCAAGGCTCATGCCCACATTGGTGCCAAAGAACACGCGGTCGATTTGGAAGTCGATTGCGACAGACACTGGCACGGCAGGATCCGAATACACATCATAAAGCATGCCAAGCTGATAAGTGCCAGTCGGCACAGTTGCCGCGAACGTGCCGGAATCAAAAGTCTGCCAGGTCGTTGTGATGGTTCCAACACCTGCTGCACTGCTTTGGTCGACCCCGTTGTCCGTTTCAACAGTTGAATTGGGGATGATCTGCTGCACCGCACCGGTGCTGGGCGATATAAGCACCCATGTCAGGCGCGCCGAACGGTCTGCCGCGTTGTCGACCTCAACAATATCAAACGCAAATTGATATTGCGCGCCATTCACGACGTCGATGGATTGCAACGCACGCACATTCAAGGGTGCCGCACCAAGCAAGTCACCGTCATTGTCGACAAATGACTGGCTGACACCGTCTGCGTTCGTGGCGCCGGAAGATCCGAAGGGGCCACCACTTAAGGGCGAATTCGTACCCGTAAGCCGAACTGTATAGGAACCAGAGGTAGATCCAGTGTTATGGCTTTCTTCCCAACCGGCGGTCCCTGCAAGATCGCCGTTTTGAACGAAGTTTTGAAGCGTTTGAGCATGCGCAGGCGCGGTGAATGCCAAGGCAAGTGCTGCGAACACGCCAGCTACACGACGTCTGTGCTTGGAACGTATTGCTTTTTGTTCAGATGCATTTGCCAGTGGGATAACATCCACGTCAGAGCACTCGCCTAACGGGAATTTATGCATTTTTCCAGGTGCACTTGCCTGCGATTTTTTACAGATCACGCCTATACTCTTTTCTTTTTTACTGCCCAATTTTTTTGCGCCCATGCCTGCACTTTGTTTCTCAAAATGCATTAATTAAACGCGGTTGAAGGCGATTTCCCTAAAATTTGTAACAATCTTGTGACAGTTTTTTGTTGAAATGGTGGCATATTTCACCGCGCTCGGCATTTTAAAGACAATAACTGTGCGTGTGATCTGTCTTTGCGTTGGTGCGTATTATGCAAAATTGGGGCCCGTCTGAGTGTAAAATTACTGGCTGTTTGTTCCATCCAGGGTAGCATCAATATCAGAGCAGACGTGCAAATACCAAAAAAACAGATGGATCTGTTTCGCTTTTCGGAAGTTGGACAAGGTCACGCGCTTGCAGCTGATGGGTGCAATTTTAAGGTCCCCAAACCCGCTTGTGGGGTCATTTTCCGCCCCGATGACCGCGTCGACATGACGGTCGGCAAGGGTGCTCATTTCGGTCTTGGTGATAAAACCGAAGAGAATATCTGGAAGGCGGCGCCGTCGCAGACGCCACTGCTGAAAACGTGCGCTGCAGGGCGCTTGCGTGACGATTAATCCCCAGTATCAAAAACACATTGGCCGTATGCGTGCGGCTTGGGGAAAGGCGCAAGAGTGTCACGTCCTTGGCGTTGATTGCCACTGCCTTGGCGCGCAAGCGCGTCTATTCGACGTCATCGACCACTCTAGCCATGGCGAGGCACGCACAATCCCGCGTCCGCTGCGGTTTTTGGGCCAGATCGCGCGTGCCACGTTTTCCCGATGGGCCATATCATAATGCGAAATTAGCATTGGGAATGACGGCGTTTCACAGATACGTTGCTGACAGTCTAACTAGGAGCCAAAGCATGCATCTTGCCCGTTTTCCACGTGTTCATCTTGCCCATTTGTCCACCCCGCTGGAACCGATGGAGCGGCTGTCCAAAGAGTTGGGTGTCGAGCTGTGGATCAAGCGCGACGATTGCACCGGCATGTCGACGGGGGGCAACAAAACGCGCAAGCTGGAATTTCTGATGGCCGAAGCCCTGGACCAAGGCGCAGATATGGTGATGACGCAAGGGGCCACACAGACCAACCATGGCAGGCAAACAGCTGCTTTTGCAGCGAAATTGGGCCTGAAATGTCACATCTTGCTTGAGGATCGCACAGGCTATCAAGACGGCAATTACAACACAAATGGCAACGTTTTGTTGGACCATTTGCACGGGGCGACGACTCAGAAATTCCCCGGTGGCCATGACATGCCTGCCGAGATGGAAAAAGCCGCGCAAGCCATGCGCGCCAAGGGCCATAAGGTTTACGTGATCCCTGGCGGGGGGTCGAATCCAACCGGGGCGCTGGGGTATGTGAACGCGGCGTTTGAGCTGGTGTCGCAGGCCAATGACCGCGGGTTAAAAATCGACCGGTTGGTGCATGCCACAGGCTCGTCTGGCACGCAGGCGGGGTTGGTAACAGGCATGTGCGCGATGAATTCGCTTATTCCAGTTTTGGGCATCGGCACCCGTGCACCGCAGCCCAAACAAGAACAAATGGTTTATGATTTGGCCTGCAAGACTGCTGAAAAGCTGGGATGCGCGGGTGTGGTCAAGCGCGAAGATGTGATGGCAAATACCGACTATGTAGGCGAAGGATACGGTATTCCGACGGAAAGTGGGATCGAGGCAATAAAGATGTTTGCCGAACTTGAAGGCATCTTGTTGGATCCGTGTTATTCTGCAAAAGGCGCTGCGGGTTTGATTGATCTGGCGCGCAAGGGCACGTTCAAGAACGAGCGGGTTGTGTTTTTGCACACCGGGGGTGCAGCGGCCTTGGGTGGGTATGATTTTGCCTTCGATACGACCCCAAATTGGGTCAAAATCTGAGCGCCCTACAGAAGATCCCAAAATGTGCGCGCTTGGGGGGCAAAACTTGCGGGATTTGCCAGGGCTGCAAGGGTCAGACGCGCATGCCACGTGTGATCTCCTATCGCGACTAAGGTGCCGTCCGCCAGTTCGGTCGCTATGGCCGCCTCTGGCATCCACGCAAAACCGCTGCCTTGAAGCACGCGGCGTTTGATGGTTTCGACCAAGGCGTCGATATAGATCGTTTCGACGGGTAATGGCTTTTGGCCAACGGTGTTTTCAACGACCAGACCCAAAAAAGACGATTGCTCGTAGGCAAGATAAGGAATGGGTGCGCCTGCGGGGTTTGACAGATCCCATCCGTCTTTGCGCGCACGCGCTGCACTTGCCACGGGTATCAATCGCTCGCTTAATAAATCTTTGCGCGCGAAAATCGCGTCATCAATGCGCGGCGCAACCGAACTGTGATAATAGCACAGCATGATGTCGACGGCGCCTTCGATCAAAAGTTCGCAACAGGTGCTTAAAGAATCGGACACCACCCGCGTGCGCAGATCTGGAATATCCAACTGCATATTTTCGATCCGATTTGCCAAATAATTCACCGAAATTGTGTGCAGAACGGAAATTCTGACAAATCGGCTGTCGCCATCGTCTGAGTCCCGGATGGCTTCGCGGGTTTCAACCAATTGCGAAACTGCACCTTTAGCTACGGGCAGAAATTGCCGTCCTGCATCCGTGAGTTGAATTGGGTAGGTCGCCCGGTTGACCAAAGGCAGTCCGACCCAATTCTCTAAGGCTTTGATTCTGCGACTGAATGCGGACTGGGTGATGTTGCGTTCTTCGGCGGCCCGGGTAAAATTTAGTGTTCGGGCCAAACAGTCAAAGTCGCGTAGCCAATTTAGGTCCATCTTGGAATCACCTTGCAAGGGGCGTGTTGTGCGGGCATTCTGCCAAACTATGCAAAATTTGAATAGTTCAATGAGATGTTTGAATTTGTAGAAGTTTTGTTTCAAACTTTAGACTGATGCGCAGACAACGACGCTGACATCTTGTGTTTATGCTTTGTCAAAAACGTCACCCTATCGGAACAAGCCGCTAAGGCTCTGCCCGACCCTATCAGCGTCAAAATCGGCGCGACCAACAGAGGACACCAAAATGAAAACCACTTTAAGATCCCTAAGTCTTGCAACGGCTGTCAGCGTTTTCGCACTGCCCGCCTTTGCCGCCGAAGAGGTAAAAATCGGTCTGCCATCTTGGACCGGCGCACAAGCGATTGGCCACCTGTTGGGCGAAATCGTGACGTCCCGCATTGGCGGCTCGGTCGAATATGTCCCTGGCAACAACGCCACCATCTTCCAAGCCATGGACCAGGGTAAGGGCGATATCGATGTGCACCCCGACGTTTGGCTGCCCAACCAAGAAAGCTTTACCAAGAAATATGTCGATGGCGCCGGCTCGGTGACGCTGTCCTCGAACCCATATGAGGGCAACCAAGGCTTCTGCGTGTCGCAAGATTTCGCAAAGGCCAATTCGATCACAGATATTGCGGATCTGGGCCGTCCCGATGTGGCCGCACTGATGGACAGTGACGGCAACGGCAAGGGCGAGATGTGGATCGGTGCACCCGGTTGGGCCTCGGCCAATGTGAATGAGGTGAAAACCCGTGACTATGGCTTGCTGGACTTTATCGAACCGGTCCGCGCCGAGGAAAGCGTGAAGACCGCCCGCATCAAGGACAGTATTGCCAAGGGCGAAGGTTATGCATTCTATTGCTACAAGCCACACGCCGTTTGGTTCATGTTCGACGTCGAAATGCTGACCGAGCCAACGTATGATCCGGCAAAATACACGATGATCCAGCCGTCCGATGATGCGGATTGGTATGAAAAATCCTCGGTGGCTACGAAAGACGCCTTGAAAGAAGTTCAGATCGCTTGGTCCAATTCGTTGGCCGATCGTTCGCCTGCGATTGCGGAATTCTTCGCCAATTTCAGCGTGACTGCCGATGATGTCAGCGGGCTGGCGTTCGAAATTTCTGCCAATGGTATGGAACCTGCCGCGGCGGCAAAAGCGTGGATCGAGGCAAACTCGGACCGTGTAGATGCGATGCTGGGTCTGTAAGCAGATCTAAATCCCGACGGCACCCGGCTTTGTTCTGGTGCCGTCCCTTAACCCCTTTGCATAAAGAGACACGCTATGGCCTTGGACACAGTTGTCGAGATATCCAATGTATGGAAGATATTTGGCACCCGCGCCGAAGATGCCTTGCGTGCTGTCCGCGACCGTGGGCTGAGCAAAGCGGATGTTCTGTCGGAATATAACGCGGTTGTGGGCGTCGCTGACGTCAGTCTGTCCGTGAACCGTGGCGAAATTTTCTGCATTATGGGTTTGTCAGGCAGCGGCAAATCCACATTGGTGCGTCATTTCAACCGTTTGCTTGAACCCACGGATGGAAAGATTGAAATCGAAGGCACCGACGTGATGGCTTTGGGGCCGCGCGAATTGCAGCGCTTCCGCAATCAAAAAATCGGCATGGTGTTCCAGAATTTCGCGTTGATGCCACATAGGTCTGTGCTGGACAACGTGGCGATGCCGCTTGAAATTCGACAAGTCCCTAAGAACGAAAGAATGCGTCAAGCCGCCGCCATTCTGGATATTGTGGAACTGGGTGCATGGGGCGCGAAATTTGCACACGAGCTGTCGGGCGGAATGCAGCAACGTGTTGGTCTAGCGCGTGCTTTGGCTGCGAACCCGGATGTGTTGTTGATGGACGAGCCGTTCTCGGCGCTTGACCCGTTGATCCGGCGCCAGTTGCAGGATGAATTCATTCGGCTGAGCAAAATTCTGAAAAAGACGACGATTTTTATCACTCATGACTTGGATGAGGCCGTCCGAATTGGCGACCGCATCGCCATCATGCGGGATGGTAAGATGGTGCAAATTGGAACGGCCGAAGATATCGTGATGGACCCCGCAGATGATTATGTGGCGGATTTCGTTGCGGGGATATCACGATTGAAAGTCGTGCATGCCCATGCGGTGATGCAGCCCATTGAAGACCATATCGCGGCCCATGGTCCGTTGCCTGCCGACGCGACGCGCGTGGGCTCAGATGAAACACTCAGCACGTTGATTACCCTGGCCATTGATGATGACAACCCAATTGTCGTGCAGTCCGAGGGCCGCGATCTTGGGATTATCACCCGCGCTGATTTGCTTCGCACCGTGATTGAAGGGACAGAAGTATCATGACTGATGTGAATGCAGATCTGGGCGTCAATCCGTTGGAAGACACGTCTTCGGATGCCGCGCGCGCCTATGCCGAAGAACGCCGTGACAACATCCGTACCTTTGTGCGCACCAATCCCGACTATTACATCCGCATGTTCGACAAAATCGGCGCATCGGCGCGTTTTACGGCGACGTTTAACGCCATGGCGGGTTTGTTTGGCCCGATTTGGTTTGGGGCCCGGGGTTTGTGGAATTGGGCTTTGCCCTTTCTGATCCTCGAAGCCTTGGCCTTTGTGCAGATCGCGCGTGGATTGTTCGGGGATCTGGCTGCAGATGCCATGGCGCGCATCGCCTCGATTGAGGGCACGTTAGAGCTGCGCAAACAACAACTGGCCGCTGCCATCGAAAGCGGATCTGACAAGATTGATGTGTATCAACGCACGGTCGACTCTTTAGAAGCCAATATTGGTGGGATCCGGGCCGAGGCCGAAGCTTTGGGCGCGGAAGGTCCCAGCATTGCCTTGACGGGGCTGGGGATCTTGATTGTGGTTAAGCTGGCCCAGTCTTTGATGGCCAATTGGGCGCTTGAGGCGCGGTTTTCGGATTGGTTGTCTGACCGCGCCATTCGTTCGGGGATGCCGGTATCGCAAATTGTCTTTAGCGCGATTTTCATGGTGTTGATCGTGGTCACGGCCATGTTGCATTATAGCTTCCCAGGCCGTTTTTCACTGCTCAGCGATTTTCCAACGGATCCGGACATTCGTCTTGGCAGCATCGACCGGGTCGAGGCCTTCTTCAATTGGGCTGTCTTGAATGGTGAGGCGCTGTTTGATGCGATTACCTATTTCATCCGTTTGGTGCTGGATGCGCTTGAGCTGGTCTTTGTCAGCACGCCTTGGATCGTCGTCGCCGCGCTGATTGTTTTGCTGACATGGCTGACCGCTGGGGTGCGCATGGCCATCTATTCCGGCGCGTTTCTGGCCTATATGGGTCTGCTGGGTTTCTGGGAAAAAGCGATGACCACCTTGGCGCTTCTGGGCACGGCGGCGTGTCTGTCGATCCTGATTGGGATTCCTTTGGGTATGTTCGCTGCGCGCCGTCCTCGGTTTTATTCGTTTATCCAGCCCATTATGGATTTCATGCAAACCATGCCCGCTTTCGTCTTCATGATCCCCGTGATCGCCTTTTTTGGCACCGGCAAGCCTGCGGCCGTGGTAACGACTATGATCTTTGGGGGCACGCCCGTCGTGCGCCTGACGGTGTTGGGGTTGCGCGGGGTGCCGGAAAGTGTGCGTGAGGCGGCGATCAGTTTTGGCGCCAACAAATGGTATCTGCTCACTAAGGTCGATCTGCCGCTTGCCAGCCCCTCGATCCGGGCGGGCATCAACCAAACCATCATGCTGTCGCTTGCCATGGTGGTGGTGGCCTCACTGATCGGGGCAAAGGGCTTGGGTGAGGATGTGCTTGAGGCGTTGCAATATGCCAACGTGGGTCAAGGCATCTTGGCGGGCTTTTCGATCTTGTTCTGCGCAATGATCTTGGACCGCATCGTTCAAGGCGGACGCAAGTGATCCCTATCGTCTTCGTCCATGGCTTTTTGGGCGGAAGTTTGCAATGGCAGGCACAATGCGCGGCTTTTGGCGACGTCGAAACCTATTGTGTGGATCTGCCTGGCTTTGGCGAAAATGCCCATTTGGATGGGTTCAGCAGCATTGCTGAATTTGCCGGTTGGGTGGTGTCTCATCTTGCATCTCAAGGGATCAACCGGTTTCACCTTGTTGGGCATTCTATGGGGGGCATGATTGCGCAAGAGATCATCGCCCAAGCCCCCGACTGCGTGGTCCGTTTGGTTCTTTATGGCACAGGCGCGCAAGGGGTTTTGCCGGGCCGGTTTGAGACAATCGCAACATCTAAACAGCGTGCGGTGGCGGATGGGCCCAAGGCCACCGCACGAAGGATCGCGGCCACTTGGTTCTTGGACGGGGACGGGGCATCCGCATATGAGCCCTGCGCATCAATCGCTGAACGCAGCCGCCTGCCGACTGTTTTGGCAGGGCTGGATGCGATGAAGGGGTGGAACGGTGCCGCACTGCTTGGATCTATTGAAGCAGACACGCTGATTGTTTGGGGCGATCAAGACCGCACATACCCTTGGGCGCAGATCGAACGGCTTTGGCAGTCCATCCCCAACGCGAATTTGGCTGTTCTGCCAAACTGTGCGCATGCCGCGCATTTGGAAAAGCCTTGGCTTTTCAACGAAATTATCAAAGATTTTCTAACACGGTGACGGCCATCCATGACGACCAGGGCCAACGCAAAGAGCTGCACACACCTGTCGGCGCAGTATTGACTGATTGATCAGTCAGGGATTGCATCCCTTATGCGCATGGATGATCCC
>JBGCEM010000162.1:0-7587 GCA_045106335.1 Paracoccaceae bacterium
ATTCGCACAGTACGTCTGCTCCGACTTTCGCTTGTAGAGGGTCCATTCGATTTCTTCCTGTTACCAATGACAATCAAGATGATATTGGCAGAAAGCCCGTGCCAATATTGTCATCCGAAGTGACCACACGCGTGGAATTGCATCCAAAGAAAGTGGTCGTCTAAGAAAGTCGCTTAGCCAAATGACTGAGTCTTTTGCCTGGGACTGCTCGCCGCATCATGTATGGACGGCCGTTTTCCACGCGCCATAGCAGCATCAGAGTCTTAGCTGGTGCGAGAAAACGCACTTTTTATGCTTCGGCGATTGCGTCTATCTCTAGCATCCATACCCAAAAGAGCACTTCAACTCCCATCTTACGGCACTTTGCGATGCACCCGGCTTGCTGTTTCAGCCCCCTTTGACCTCTTCGAAGACAAGCTCAGGCACAACGACCTCCCAATTGGCGTGTCTCAGCATGTGGTGAAAACGCTCATCAGAATCCTCTTTGCGCCAACGTATGATGGCAGCAATTTCGCCTTTGACGCATTTTGTCCTGTCCGGCGGCGCAAACGCTTTCGACATCCGCCCAAGCGCTCGCCCCTGAGCATCCTCAATCTGCCAGCGATCACCGGCCTTAGAGAGTCTTACTGGCGCGCCGACCTGTGCTTCGGCGATCGCTTTATGAACAGGGTGCCGATCACCTTGCCGTCCTGCGAATGACAGGTCGACCATCTTCATTTCGGGCGATTGAAAGAACCGGCGTGGGCCGGGGACTGTCGCCAAGTCGGGCACCACGTGCCGCGTGATAACGGCAGATGACCCTGTGGGAAGGTATTCGTGATTGTCGTTGCTCATGACGATCAAATTTCGCCTCGCACGTGTCATGGCAACGTAGAACAACCGCCGCGGCGCATCTTGATCTTCGTTTTGCGACGGGCGTTCCCAACCACCATCCATGATCACGACATCGTCGAACTCGAGGCCTTTCGCGCGATGCGCCGTTAACAATTTGAGGCCGCGCTGCTCGCCCCATGAATCCTTCGACCATTCCGCAAACCATTCGATGACGTCCGAGATAACAAGCGTTTTGCCATCTACTTCGCGCGCAAGCTGGCCAAGTCCCTCGCCAATCCGGTCAGTCCAGCGGCTTGGCAGAATGGCATTCAGAGTTTCAGTCAGGTCAACCAAGCTGATCATGGCCCCATTCATATTGCGCAGGCCGCCGATAAACTGCTGCATCTCACGGGTGCGCCATACACTTGGCAAGTTCTCGTTTGCCATTTCGACGGGGATGCCCTGTGCTTCGGCGAAATCGCGAACCGGCAAGAGTTTGCGCCAATCACGAGATATGATTGCTGCCCGCTTCCAACTCCAGTCCGGGATTAGTTTTGACAAACGGATCATCTCGTTGACCGCGGCAAGGGCCTGGGCATCATTCCCAGCCGGACAGCCCAAGATTTGAACCCGTCCCTGCGCAACCGGATCAAGGCGTTCCATAACACCCCCAGTCGGATCTTTTTGCCGTGATGGGTCAACCCCAATCCCATGCCCTGTTTTCATGCGCTGCTGACTGTCTTCAATTACGGCGTTTGCGGCGCCGATAATGTTTTTGGTTGAGCGATAATTGTCGGTCAAAAAGACTGGCTTGGCAGAATAATCCTGTTCGAATTGCCGAATGTGGCGTACCGATGCACCGGCAAACGCATAGATGTTCTGGTCGTCGTCACCGACTGCGAACAGGCTGATCCGCTGATCAGGATCGTCGATGCTGCGGCCAGCCACCGCAGCGATCAAGGCGTATTCTTCCGGCCCAACGTCCTGATATTCGTCCACGAGTATCCAGCGAAACCCTTGGATCAGGGTCTCTCGCAAGGCTTCGGCCTCGGCTCTGTCCAGCCCATCGCCGCGCAAAAGACGCGCGGCATCGGTCAGTAGTGTTTTGAAATCGGGCTCATCCGCCGATGCGCGTCCGGCAAAGCTTGCACCGACCAACCGCATCGCCAAGGCGTGAATGGTCAAGACTGTTACGAAGCGCGCCTCTTCGCCTACCAGTCGACGCAATCGTTCCCGGATCTCGGCCGCGGCGTGACGATTGTAGGCAAGTACGAGAATACCGTTTGGATCTTCGCGCTTGATCCTGACCAAATAGGCGACACGGTGGACCAACACACGTGTTTTACCCGAACCCGGCCCCGCAAGCACAAGCACATTGGTCCGTTCGCGATCGTCACGCACGATCTGCGCTTGTGTTGCATTGCCCAGGTTATCAACGATTTCAGTATAAGATGCAGGCGTTGCCTGCCGTCTAAACTCCGACATTCTTCCCGGCATCCAAACTTTCAAAAAGTCCGGCTGCTCCATCTCAAAATAGTCATGCACAAGCCGCTGGGACTGCTCGATATCTTCTATGCCCTTGGACGCATAAGCCGCCATCACGTGAGTTTGGACGGTCTGTTCGCTGTAGTGGTCTTCGAGCGGCGCAAAATGCTGGGTGGTGAAGCCGCCACCTTTGGGATTGATGTGCAAGGTCATGGCCGAACGGAATACGGACAATCCTTTTCCCAGAGTTACGACCTGCTGTTCGTGCAGCCACAAAAGTGCGCGATCCATAAGCTTTGATGGGTCATTGACGGACGCGCGCAACAGCGCGTCGCTGCTGACCGCAGCAAGAAGGTCGCCAAGCGTGGTTTCGACAGAAATGTCCTTTCCTTTCAGTCCTGCCGGAACCTTCACGATCAAGTAAGCAACCAACTGCTCTGCGGCCTGCCTGCGAAGCTGAGCGGTCTGTTCGATGACCGCCCATGATCGTTGCATCCGCACCACTATACTACCTTTAGAGACCTTGCGCAGACCGATGTTGCCTTTTCCGCCGTCCATATCGCGACCATCCTGCGCGATCCCACGGAGCAACCCCTCAACGATATCCGGCCGCACTGACGCGTGTCCCAACTCTCGCAGGGCCTGCGCCACCGAGGCCAGATGGCAGGGCCATGCCTCGTCAATTTCCGTGTCTGGTGCCTGTTCTCTGAGGATCGAAATCAGGTTTGCCTCCAACTTAGACGCCGCTTCGAACCGTTTCGGCGAGGCATTTTCAATACGCGCATGCACGAAGATGGTGATGTTTGTATCATCTTTTGCAATCCCAAAGGCTTCGAGGTCGGCCAAGGCTTTGCGGACGCCTGACACCGTCAGGCCACTCACCCCGCACAGCTCGTCGGTGGTGATCCCTACTTCTTGCGGCGCGTTGATGATATGTTGCACGATTGCGGCAAGGTCCTTGCGCCGACGTTCGGTAATCTCGGCAGATGCAAGGATTTCGTGGACCTCTTGCATGCTCCGGACCCGCAACGAGGCAGGAAACACCTGCACCCGGTTTTCTTCGCGGTTCAGAAGGCGTGCTTCTTCCAGCCAGGCCACAGCTGTCTTTACCCGCGTATCGTCGGTATTGCTGTCCCGCTGGAAATCTCGTTCTTTCTCCTCGTGAACGATCTCACCAGGGGTGGCGACAATTTCTCCATCCTTTCCGGTCCGAGTGTCTAGGCGCCGAAGCGCTTTCAGGATCGCACCGATTTCATGCTGCGCCAGCCGAGACCGCGCGCTGAGGCTGAACTGACGATCGACGTCTTCGGTATTGAACAAAAGTACGCAGTGCGCAGGTTCACAGTCCCGTCCGGCACGCCCCGCCTCTTGTAAATAATTTTCCAGCGACCCCGGCACATCCCCGTGGATCACCAGACGGACGTCGGGCTTGTCGACTCCCATCCCAAAGGCATTGGTCGCCGCGATAACGCGCAGATTTCCCACACGAAAATCTTCTTGGATCTCACGCTTGTCATCGGCACTAAGGCCTGCATGATACCGCTCGGCGGCAATGCCCTGATGTTTCAAAAACTCTGCCACACGCTCGGTGGCGCTTCGGGTCGCACAATAAACGACTGCCCCTGAGACTCCTTCGCGGGGGAGGTGGGTCTCGATCGTATCGAGAATATCACCCAACTTAGTTGCCCGCTGCGTTGGCAGCACCTGAAAGCTCAGGTTTGATCGCGACGCGCCGCCGTCAATCAGCTTTAACTCAGCGCCCAACCGTTCTTGGAAATGACTACGGATATCTTGCACGACGTCGGGCTTTGCCGTTGCGGTCAAACAAAGCACCGGGGCCGGTGCGTCGCCGGAACTTTCTTTAATAAACCGCGAAACGTAGCGGTAGTCGGGCCGGAAATCGTGCCCCCATTTGGACACGCAGTGTGCCTCGTCCAGCACCCACTGCCCCACCTCACGCTGCGCCAAGACTGAGCGAACTGTTGTGCTGCGCAGTTGTTCGGGCGAAATCAATAAGATCGCAGCATCCCCAAGCCGAACCTTGTCGAGCGCATCCTGACGCTCGGGCAATGACAATAGCCCATTAATCGTAACGGCCGATGAAATTCCAGCGCGCACCAAACCTTGAACCTGGTCCGCCATGAGCGCGACAAGTGGCGATATGACAACCGTCAAGGCCCCGGTCTTGTCATACCGGGACAACGCAGGGATCTGGTAACAAATCGATTTGCCCGTGCCCGTTGGCAGAATGCCCAGCAAATGGTCGCCATCCATCGCCGTGGCCACGATCTTTTCTTGCAGCGGGCGTCCGTCTTCGTCGACGGGTTCTGGTCGGAAACTCGGAAAGCCGAACCAGCGTTTGAGCGCACGAGTCGGATTGTTATGCTCGGCGCAGTAGCCACAATGCGGATCACGACAATTCGAGTCCCTTAATTCTTTGACGAGCCGTGCTGCATCACGGAACTGGGCGCGCACCCATGGCGGCATAACAGAGTCCCCACCAGAAACTGAAATCCAAGCAAGAGCATAGGCCATCGGCCAACCCAACGCCGTATCCGAGAGCCGTTCGAGCACAGCCGCCACCTGCCCACTGCAAGCTGAATCCTTAAGCAACGCTCCAATAGCCGCGTGCGCTTTGGCTTCTGTCGGGATCGACGCCCCACGTACATCGCTAAAAAGTCGACCAAACCCGTCGCTGCCTGGCCCTCGGCAGCAAAGCCAGTGATAGGCCAGCATCAGTTCTGGCGACGACAAGTTCAGCGATGCGAAGGCCTCAATCTGATTACACAGGACCTTAAACACAAGGCGCGCGTCAAACTCGGGATCGTTGACATGACCGCTTTGAAGCCGCCCATCGTGGTAGTGTTTGACGAGATGGTGATAGGGATTGCGCGGAAAAGCCAAGGGGTTCAGCCACAGCGTGTCAATCGGCCCGTCCGCGAGAGCGGCAAACCGTGGCGACACCGCCATGAGATGCGGCAAATCGTGGAGCAGAATGTTGTGCCCGATCACATACTCAAATCGCGTGCAAAATAGGTCAAGTTTTTCAAGCGCAGCCCTCGTATCACCTTTCCGATGCACCAATCCCACTCCGTCACCTTCCGGTACGGCAGCAAAGGCGAAAATCCGTGCTTTCTTGGGATCGACCTCCAAATCAATCGACAGACAGCGCGACAAGATATCGGATTGATCTCGCGGCTTTGTATGACCGCTATTCTCCGGCGGATCAGCCTTTGGCACTTCAGGCTGCTTTGATTGGCTACGGCCAAGGGCTTTGGATATGCCTCGGGAAATTATGTTTTTCATACGGTTAGGTTAGCATTTATTCCCAAGTGGCAGGGCTTTCGGTAGGCTTTTGACCAAAATATTCTCCCGATACCATTCCAGATTTGCTGAATGGGGCCAATCTCTATGTTCTTCGGGCTTCCAAATCTTTCCGTCTGGACGCAATAGCCGATCGACGACATCGCCCGGGACCTTGTTATGAGACACAAGGATTGTCTCATCGTCCACTCCTCTGTGGCTACGATCAGCAACAAACCGTCTCTTAGCAAATGCCGCTATTTGGACCCACAAGCGCTGATGTCAGACACGTGCCGATAATGAGTCTACTGATCTCAAACAAGTTGGCAATGCTTCCGGGCGTCATGGTCAGAACCGGAGCAGGTGAACTGATCGCGCTTGGCCCAAACCGCCCCGCCCTGTTCGCAATAGGACAATCACCTGATCGGCCAGCCCGAGCGTCGATCAAGCCAAGTAAGATGCCGCGCCAATCACGATACATTCGCGCGGCGTTTATAGCTAAAATGCGAACCCAAGCCCGACTGTCACCTTGTCGATCTCGGCGGCGCTGGTGGATTGCCCTTTTTGGTAATTGATCACCAACGACGCCGCGCCATCATCCGTCAGCGCCCAGTTCGCGGTCGCATCCAACAAAGAAAGATCGTCGTGCTGGCCGGTCAGATCATACATTTGCGTATACTTCAGGCCGAATGACAGCCGCGACAACGGGTTCTTGGCCTCTTTGGAAACAGACCCGAAACCGGCAGTGACATCAATCTTGACCCCTGCAAACAGGCGGTCCGCCTCGCCTTCGAAATGGGTCAGGCCCGCCGCTTCGAACACTTTTTGCCCCTCTATCGCCAAACTAGGCGTCGCTTGGATCTGGAAACCGGTGCGCGGCCCGATATGGCCGAAATCGGCAGTGATCGGGGTATAGGCGGCGTCAACGGTCAAAACCGACAGGTCAAAATCGCTGTCGGTCAGCCACCCGATGCCACCCGTGACAAAGTGGTTGTTGATCCGCGCACCAACATCGGAATTCGTAAAGAGCGCGGCCATGCGGGTTTCGACGCCGATCGTGTCGGTCATTTGGACGCCATTCACCGATGACTGGTCAAGCGTGACGCCCGCGGCGTATTTGATGATTTTCAGGCGGCTGCCATCGTCCACATCGCGCCCGAACTCATAGAACAACGCCCCTTTCAAATGGGTCGACGTTTCATCCGTCAGCGCATCATGTTCATACGACAACACAAACGGCGATGCGATCCGGTTTGCTTTCAATTCCGCATCGGTTTCGGCAAATCCGCCGATTGTTGTGGGAATATCTAGCGCGCCACGCAACCGCCACGCCCCCTGCCATTTCGTATTCAAATCCGGCAAGGGGAACACGGCGGGGTCGGTATCAGCGGTCTGCGAATTCACGGGTGAAACCGACATCGCAAAGGCACCCAAGACCGTGACTATTTTCAATGATTTCAACATGTTTCAAACCTCAAATATAAAGCGATACATCCCAACGATGTGTCCGACTTCTTGTGCAATCTCCATATGGCGCGGGTGCAGTTCAGGGTCGGGCGGATGCCCGATCCTCTTGAATTCCTGATTAAGCGGGGCGGCCAGCGCCTGTTTTTCCGCCGCGCTGAACCCCAGGTCCGCCAGTTTGTCATCATGGCGGATGTTGGACGGCACATCGCCGGTTGCTGTGGCGATCACACGTTTGACCGCCGCTGATATCTTGGAAGGTGTCATCATGTCGAAACTCCATTTTGTGAAAATTGCGGATCAGGACCCGTCGGTTTTTGTCATCTGGCTGATCTGGTTGAACGCATATGGCGCGAATAACGCCGCCCCGACGCTGAACAGCGGCCAAAGCTCTGACAGCTTTGTGACCGGCTGATCGAAGAACAGCGCGTAATGCACCCAGTAGACCGTGCAGATAAAGAACGCCGATAACGACATCGCCCCCAGCACCCCTGCCACCCGCGAATAGCTGGTGGCGTTGGC
>JBGCEM010000163.1:0-25048 GCA_045106335.1 Paracoccaceae bacterium
AACGGATCGCGGGTGCTGTAATAGCCGTATGTGGGATGCAGGAGGGCTTCGGACATATAATCTGCCAGGCTGAGCGGGCCATCCGCGGCGATGCGGGCTAAAAGCTGACCTTTCAGGCTCATGTCCGGGCGCGGGCGCGCAGGATCAAGAACAGACCCAAAGCGATCATCGGTGCGGACAGGATCTGCCCCATCGTCAGGCCAAACCCATCGACGTGCCAAGCCAGACCCAGCGGATTGCCAGCTGTCACGAATTGCGCATCCGGTTGGCGTACGAATTCGACGACAAAGCGCGACAGGCCATAGCCTGCAAAGAACGTACCGCAAATCAATCCTGGGCGTTGCAACCCGTTGCGCGCCCAAGCCAACCAGAGCAATATTCCGCCCAATAACAGACCTTCGAGCCCGGCCTCATAGAGTTGCGAGGGGTGGCGGGCGCAGCTGCCAGGCAGGATCCCGGGGCAGCTTTGCGCGGCTTGACCGGGAAAGATCACACCCCAAGGCGCGTCTGTTGGCCGACCCCAAAGCTCGGCATTGATAAAGTTCGATATGCGCCCCAACAGCAGGCCCGGTGCTATGCCCAACGCAATGGCATCCGCCGCCCCCATTTTGGGAATGCGCTGCAAATGCGTGAAGATAAAGGCGGCAACTATGACACCAAGCAACCCGCCATGAAATGCCATACCGCCTTGCCAGATCTTCAAGATATCCTGCGGATTGGCGCGGTAATAGCCGTCATGCTGGTAAAAAAGAACATAGCCGATGCGTCCGCCCAAAATGACGCCAAGGATAATCCAGGTCAGCAAATCCTCGATCTGCTTTGGGGTCATGGGGGGCGTTTGGCGGGGCCACAGACGCGGCGCGTTCACCGCCATCAGGACGAGCCGCCAGCCGATCAGAATGCCAACAATATAGGCCAAAGCGTACCAGCGTAGGGCAAATTCCATGCCAAACAGTGAGATCGAAAATATCTCGGGCGTCAGATTGGGAAAGGGCAGGCCGCTGGACATGGGTCGCGTGATGGGGGGCGGCTGCGACGATGTCAACCTTGCAGCAGGCGGCCCAGTGCCCCATATCTATGCCAAAGCTGATAAGGAGAGCGTCCATGCAAACCCGGACCAAGATTTTTGACGATATTTCGCAGTTGATGACGAATGCGATGGGCGTGGCACAGGGCGCGCGTGAGGAGGCTGAAACAGCAGCTAAGTCCTTGGTTGATCGTTGGTTGGCGGATCGGGATTTTGTGACGCGCGAAGAATTTGACGCGGTGCGTGCGATGGCACAGAAAGCGCGCGAAGAGAACGAAGCGCTGAAGGCACGTTTGGATGCGATGGAGGCGTCTAAGTAAGCGGTGCGCCTTGCGGCGCGCGAAATATTTGAATGAGGGGCCAGCCCCTCATGCTCCCCGGAGTTTATTTTGCTAAGTGAAGTCTGCTTCTGTTTTTGGTAGGATCAGCACGTCGCAGGCGGGAATTATGTGGCCCTGCCAGGCAATGTCGGTGTTTTCGTAGTTGATCAGGAAGCGATGCGATGCACTGTTGCGCTGTCTTAGGCCTGCGGGCATTGGTGTGTGAGTTTGAAGAATGGCATCCCAAAGTGCGTCATCTGGCCAGGCGGTGAGGTAGGATAGGTTTGGTGATCCTGCGAGGATGGGTGTTCCGTTTTTTGCTGTAAGGCGACTGGGGGAGGTCCCTGTAATGTGATCTATCCATTTGATGATATGCCCGCTTGGGTTTGCGGGGATCTTGAGGTGGGGCGGTAGGCTTTCGACATGGGTGACAGTGACGTCTAGCTTTGGCAAATTTGGACCCAAAGGGACCGTCAGGCTGTGGTTTTCTCTGGATAAATTGGTGCGTGGGCCGAGGATGACGTAAGCATCGCACGTGGCTAAAGCGTTCGTGAGGTTTTCGGGCATGTTCCCGAGGCCCGGTCCCAGGATCAGTTTATAGCCGTCGAAGTTGCGGGTGTCGGGGGACAGGATATCGATTGAGTGGCCAGCACGTCGTAAGGCGCGATAGGCGGAGAAGACCAGATCGAAGTAATCGAAATCGGCGCCTTGGGGCAGGGTTTTCCACATCCAATCTGAGGCATAATCAAACAGCAAAGCCACAGTGGCTTGGACGGGTGTTGGGTCAGGGAGTGCGCGCAGTATATCGGCGGCGGCTTTTGCTTCGGCCAGGCCTGGGGCGGGTTGGTCATCGGGGCGAAGGAGCCCTGCGTGCAGTTGTTCTTGGGCAAAGGGGGCTTGGCGCCAGCGGAAGTAGCTGATGACATCTGCCCCATGGGCTGCGGCTTCAAGCGCCCAGAGTTTGACCATGCCAGGCAGGGGTGCTGGGTTCCATGGCGCCCAATTCACGGGACCGGGCTGTTGTTCCATGACCCACCAATGGCCCCGTCCGACGGCGCGGTAGAGGTCATGGTGAAAGGCTTGGAAATCTGGGTCACCTTGTTGCAGGAATTGGGCCTTGTGGGTGTCATCAGCGGTGAGGCGGTCGGATAGGAAGCCAATCGGGTAGCTATCCCAGCTGGCGATGTCCAAATCTTGGGACACAGCAAAGTGGTCGAATTCGAGGACGCGGCCCATGTAATTGTGGATCAGGGGGGCTTCTGTCAGGGGGCGTAGCGCGCGGGTTTGGGCGGCGTTCCATTGCACAACCATGTCGCTGGAGAAGCGGCGGAAGTCGAGTTCGTGCGCAGGGGCGGGTTGGGTGACGGTGAGGTTGGGCAGCTCGATCTGGTCGAATGCAGTATATTCCATCGACCAGAATATTGTGCCCCAGGCCCGGTTTAGCGCGTCTGTGGATTGGTATTTCTGCGCCAACCAATTGCGAAACGCGTTCAATGCGGCGTCTGAATAGCTGAGCACGGTGTCATGGCAGCCATATTCATTGTCGATCTGCCAGGCAACGATACGCGGATCGCGGCCATAACGTTGCCCTAAGCGGCGGCACATGTCGGCGGCGGCGTCTTTGTAACCGTCATGTGCATGGCAGTAATGGCGGCGGGATCCGAATGTGCGGGGGCGTCCTTGCGCATCTTTTGCTAGCATGTCTGGGAAACGGTCGAGCATCCAACGCGGTGGCGTGGCCGATGGGGTGCCCAGCACAATTTGCAGACCTGCGCTTGCCAGCACGTCAATAGCACGGTCGAGCCAATCCCAAGTGAACTGCCCTTGGGTCGGTTCTAGCCGTGACCAGGCGAATTCACCAATACGCACGATTTCAATGCCGGTGTCGACCATGCGCGCGGCGTCATGTGGCCACATGTCTTCGGGCCAATGTTCTGGATAATAACAGACCCCAAGACGCGCCATTACAGCACCACGCGAGGTTCGGGGCGGCCCTGTGTGACGCCTTGAACGATAAAGGTTTTGCCGCTGTCGGGGTAGAGCTCTTTTTGATCGCGGCTAAGGCCAATTGCGGCCGTGGTGACGTAGAGATCGCGCAGATCTGGGCCGCCGAAGGCGGGGCATGAGCTTTGCTTTCCGCCGACCTGGATTTGGCTTTGCGCTATGCCGTCGGGTCCGTAACATGCAACACGGCCCAGGCCCCATTGCGCGACCCAAAGCTGGCCTGCCGCGTCGGTGACTGCGCCGTCGGGATTGATGCCGTCTTCCATCAGGTCGATGAACGAAGATTCGGGGCCATTGGGCCAACCGGTTTGAGGATCGAGCGGGACGCGCATGATTTCTTGTAACACGGTGTCGGTATAGTAGGCATGCGGGCTGTCGGGGGCAAAGCAGATGGCGTTGGAAATCGTGATATCGGGGATGATTTTGCGCAGCTCACCGCCATACAAACGGTAGATCGCGCCAGCCGAGGCTTCGGCGTTTTTGCCCATGGTACCGATCCAAAACCCGCCCCAAGGATCTGCGCGCCCATCATTAGAGCGGGTTATTTTCGTGTCAGCTTCTAAGGCGTGCAGGTTTGTGCGGGTGCCGGTGTTCAGGTCAAATTGGAAAAGCGCTGTTTCTGAAGCGATCAGCAATGTGTCGTGATCGATCCAGCCTGCGGCAGAGACATTCTCGTCAAAGGTCCAAGACAGGGGCGTGCCGTCGCGTTGACTAAGCAGCTGTTTGCCCAAGATATCAAACCAGAATATCTGTCGGCGTTCTGGGTGCCAAAGCAGGCCTTCGCCTAAGGCACAGACCCGCGGGTCAAAGATTTCGGCCTTCATTGTGTGGCGGCTTTATAGGCCGCGACGATTGTGCGGGCGCGTTCTGCGACTTGATTGGCTGTGAGCCCGGGTTGATACAGCGCCGTGCCCAATCCGAACCCATCTGCGCTGGCGGTGATCCAATCGGCGAAATTGTCCGCACCCGCCCCTCCCACGGCATAGATTTGGGTGCCTTGGGGCAGGATCGCGCGCATGGCTTTGAGCCCGCCCGTGCCAGCCATGGATCCTGGGAACAGTTTCAGCCCATCTGCGCCGGCGTCCAAAGCGGCAAAAGCCTCGGTCGGGGTGAAAACACCGGGCCAGCTTTGTAGGCCGCGCGCTTTGGTGGCGCGGATCACAGCGGGTTTGCAATCGGGCGAGACGATAATTTCGCCCCCCGCATCGGCCACATTTTGCACGTCCTCCACGGATAGAACGGTTCCTGCACCTATGAGCGCGCGGTCCCCTAAGGCGGATTTGATGGCGCTGATGCTGTCCAGCGGGTCGGGTGAATTGAGCGGAACTTCAATTGTGCTGATGCCCGTGTCGCATAAAGCCTGCGCGATCTCGACGGCCTCAATGGGGCGCACACCGCGCAAAATGGCAATTAAGGGAAGGGTCATGGCGTCAGATCCAGTCTTTGGTGTTTGCGGGGTGCCCAGGGTGTGGGCAGGGTGGTCTAGGCCGAAGATAAACTGCGATAGGCCGCTGTGAGCCCGGCCAGGGTCATCGCTTCGGCTTTGGCATGGGTGGCAGGCACGCTTTGGGCGGCCAGCGCGTCGACGTAATGTGTTGCTAAGGCATCGGCCCCGATCACAGCAACTTGCTGGCCCAACCAATAAGGCTTGGCGGCGGCCAACTCGGATCCGATCAAAAGGCCAGACAAACGCGCCCGGCTCGCAGCGGCGTCAGTCGCGTGTAACAGATGTGCAGCGCGCAAGCGAAATAGTCGGGCGGCCAAGGCTTCGGGGCGTGACATGGCATCGCTGAGACCTGATTGAAACGCGCCTGCATCCCAATCTGTGCTCTGTGTCGAATGGCGCAACACAGAGTGGCCGCTGAGCAGGGCGAACATCTCGCCGGTCATAAAGGTCTGAAAGCTGACGACTTCGCCCGCACTGACCTGGGCCCATTTCGAATGGGTTCCGGGCAGACAGATTACGCCGTCCCAACTGGGGTTTAGCGCGAGGAACCCGGCGATTTGAGTTTCTTCGCCGCGCATCACATCGGCAGGTTCGGCTTGGGACAGGCCCGGCAGCACATGCACCCGGATCCGCGCGTCAGATGTGGGGGCTTGGACCATCGTCGATTGGCTGGCATTGCAGGGAACTGCGGCATAGGGGGCCTCGACCCAGCCTTGGCGCGAGCCAACCATCCCGCAACAGACCACGTCGGTTGTTGCGGTGTTCAGCCAAGGATCGATCAGCGCGACCAGAGTGGGTTCGAACTGTTCTTGGGACAGGCTGTTCATGCCCTTGTCTGAGCTCAGATGCGCCACGGGGCTGCGCCCTTGCATGGCCCAAGCCCGCATATGGGTTGTGCCCCAATCGATGGCTATCCAATCGGCGTGTGTCATCATTTACCCTGTATAAACCACGCCGCCATCGACGACCATACATTGTGCGGTCATCGCAGCAGAGGCGCTGGAGGCCAGGAACAGCGTGGGGTTGACGATATCTTCGGGCTTTAAATGGGTTTTCAGACATTGCCGGTCCAGATGAGCTTGCAAGCCTTCGGGCGTTGCCCACTTATCGAGTTGTTTTTGTGTCAGAACCCAGCCGGGGGCCAAAGCATTGACGCGGATATTGTTGGGCCCGAGCTCGCGCGCATGGGCGCGGGTCATACCGGTGATCCCAGCATTGGCGGCAACGTAGGAAGAATACCCCGCATTGCCCATCATATAGCTGATTGAAGAAAAGTTGATAATGCTGCCATGGCCTGCCTGTTTCATCTGGGGGGCGACATATTGCGTGGCGAAGTAATAGGCTTTTAGGTTGATCGCTTGCATCCAATCCCAGTCTGCGGGGCTGAGATCTTCTAAGCTGTGGCGTTTGTCGTTGGCAGCGTTGCTGACCAGCGCGGTAATCGGGCCGTGGGCTTGGGCGGCCTGGTCAATGCTGTTTTTGAGGCGGTCGAGATCGGTGATATCGCCTTGCAGGAACAAGGGGCGTTTGCCGTGTTTGGTTTCCATGGCGTCACAGAATTCTGTGGCATCCGAGCGGCCTATGAAGGCAACGCGTGCGCCTTGGGCCATAAATCCATCGGTTAGGGCCGCGCCAATCCCGGATCCACCGCCGGTGATGTAGATTGATGCGTCTTTGAGGTCTGGGTAAATCGGGGTCATGTGTGGCTCCTGTGGGTGGGGGGCATATGGGGGCGCTGCCCCCGACGCTTTGCGTCTCCCCCGGAGTTTATTTGGCTAAGTGAAGGGGCGCGGTTTATCACAGTTTTTCGCCTTCGATCACCCACATGGTTTCTGGAAAGGACCAGGGAAGGGTGATGCCATGGCTCATAAGGTAGGTTCCGCTCACGTCTATCGCGTCATGTTTGAGTACGGGTTGGCCGCGTGAGAGTGCGTTTGCGGTGATGCGGTTCATCAGGGTAACCCGGTAGCGGGCGTTTGGATCGAGGCGGGTCAAGGTCAGGGGGCGCGGCGCGATTTGGGAAGAGGTGTCGGCTTTGCCTGCAAAGACAACGAAGCGGGAGCCGTCTTCGGCCAGTTGTTGTTCTGCGATCACGGCAGGGTCTGCGGTGTCCAGGCGTAAGATGTCGGCGCGGCTCATCCAGGTGCGGTTATGTTTCCACCAGCTAGTGATTTCGCGCAGGACCCGTTCTTCTTCTTGGGTGAGTTCGCGGGGGTCCATTTCGAAGCCCATGTGGCGCTGTGCGGCGACCCAAGCGCGAAATGAGATATCCAGATGGCGGCCAGAGGTGTGACAGTGGCGGGGGCCGACATGGCTGCCGGTAATGACCATGGGCAGAAAGAGGGCAGCGTTGTGTTGGATACGCAGACGTTCCAGCGCGTCATTGCTGTCTGACAGCCAAATGCGTTGTGTGCGTTTGAGGATCCCAAAGTCGATACGTCCGCCGCCCGAGGCGCAGCTTTCGATTTCCACATGGGGAAAAGCGGCGCGCAGGCGGTCGATGAGGGCGTAGGATCCGCGGGTCTGGTTGGCATCGGGCATAGGGAGGACGCGGTTATGGTCCCATTTGATGTAGTCGATGGGGTACTCGGCGAGGATTGAGGACATTCGGTCATAGATGAAGTCGCGTACTTCGGGCAGGGCCATGTTGAGGGCCTTTTGTTGCCGTCCCAGTGTTTGATCTTCTGAGCCCAAGGCCCAGTCGGGATGCGCGCGGTGGATGTTGCTGTCAGGGTTGATCATTTCGGGCTCGAACCAAATGCCGAAGGACATGTTGAGCCCATGCACATGATCGATCAGAGGGCCCAAGCCTTCGGGGTATTTGCGCGGATCGACTTCCCAATCTGACAGGGACGTTGTGTCGTCATCGCGTTGGCCAAACCAGCCATCATCCAGCACGAACCGTTCCGCGCCAAGGTCAGCGGCGCGGTCGGCAATGTCGCGTAAGATGTCGAGTTTATGATCGAAATAGACGGCTTCCCAGCAATTATAATGCACAGGGCGGGGGCGGTCATTTGCGGGGGTGATGATCTGATCGCGCAGGTGGCGTTGGAAAGCCACGGCGCATCCGTTCAACCCATCACTGGAGTAGGTAATGTAGAGGGGAGAAGTTTCGAACCGTGTGGCTGGGTCGACTTCCATACGCGCGGCGTGGCCAAACTGAATTTGACGGCGTCCATCGGGCAGTTCTTCGGCGATCATTTTGTGCCCGCCGGACCAGCCATAGTGAAAGGCATAGGCTTGACCTTGGGTGTTTGTGGCGCCGCGGCACGGGATAAGCAGGCCTGGGAAATGTTCGTGCCCTGTGCGCCCTGTGCGGTTTTCGCGATAGCGCATGCCTGCAGACCATGGGGTGCGGGCCAGTTGGAATTCGCCGCACCAACGCCCATGCAGATCGATCATCTCGTCCGACAATTGTGGGGCTGGCAAGACGGGGGCTGCGAACCAATGCAAGTGAACGGGGCGATCTGCATCCAAGGTTGCAAAGGTCGTGATGACCCGCGTGTGCGCGTTGGTTTCAAAATGTGCGGTGTAGCGCAGCATTGAGTCCTGATCCACGTAGTGCAGCACCAATGTCGTTTCCGTCTGATCCGCGCCTTCGAAGCAGAACTTGGGCAACAGTGGGGTGCCGTCGTGATCCCGTAAGATCAGTCCGGGCTGGCCTGGGAAGGTGCGTACCGCTTCAGGGCACAAAGACAAATCTGGATTTTCATCCAACATGCCGCCCGTGACATCTAGGATATACGCTTCCGCCAGGGTCGGAAGATCTTCATTCAAAGGAAGCGGTGGGCCCCAGTAGACGACCTCGGGCAAACGGGCGCGTCGGGTCGCCAAAACAAGCGTTTGGCGGCCATCATCAAGCCGCCAAGCTTGGAACGTATCATCGATCATATAAGTCCAGTCGCGGTCTTGAAGGTTACTTGACAGCGCCCAAAGTCAGCCCCGCGATGAAGTGCTTTTGCATCGCGAAGAACATGATGACAGGGGGCAGGGCCGCAACAATGGAACCGGCGCTCATCAAGTGATAGGCGGCGCGGTATTGCGCGTTAAACGAGGTGATCCCAGCCGTAACGGGCTGCGTTTCCACACCTTGGGTCAACACGATGGCCCAGAAGAAATCATTCCAAATGAAGGTGAAGATCAACACGGCCATCGCAGCCAAAGCGGGCTTCATCAACGGCAAGACAACGTACCAGAAGATGCGCACCTCGCTGATGCCCTCCACCCGTGCGGCCTCAATCAACTCAAACGGCAAGGCACGGATAAAGTTGCGCATGAACAGCGTGCAGAACCCAGTTTGGAAGGCAATATGGAACAGAACCAATCCAGGGATCGTGTTGTAAAGCCCCATATCCAAGGTCAGATCACGCACGGGCACCATCAGGATTTGGAACGGCACAAAGTTGCCCGCAACGAACATGAAAAACACCCAAAGGTTCGCTTTGAATTTGTAGATACCAAGGGCGAAGCCGGTCATGGACGATAAGATCACGCAGCCAATCACGGTCGGCACGGTGATCAGAAGTGAGTTCAACATGTAGCGCGGCATGTCCGATTCAAAGAACACGCGGCCGTAATTGGTAAAACCTTCAAAGGAAGATGGGATCCCCCAATAATTGCCTTGAGTGAAGTCCGCGTCCGGCTTGATCGAAAAAATCGCAATGGCGATCAGTGGCAGCAGCCAGAAGAACAACGCCACTGGCAACATGGCCTTGTAGGCGACTTGGACCTGAGGGGTGGATTTTTCGATAGGTGTAGGAAACATCGCTTAGCGCCCCCGCTCGTCTTGATACATGGAATACAAGAAATAAGCGATGAAAAACAGCATGATGATGAACAGCACCACCGCAATCGCAGCACCATACCCCATCCGGAAGCCGTATTCTGACAACGCCACTTCGAACATGTAAAAGCTCAGCACACGGCTTTCGCCAAACGGCCCACCATTGGTCATAATTGAGATCAAATCAAAAGACCGCAGCGCGCCGATAATGGTCACTACAAAGGCGATAAAGGTGGCAGGTTTCAGCTGTGGAATTACAATATACCAAAGCATCTTGCGCCCCTTTGCCCCATCCAGACGTCCGGCTTCGATCTGTTCGGGATCGACTGCGTTCAAGCCGGTAAGATATAAAATCATGCAGTACGCCGTTTGCGGCCATAACCCGGCCGCGATAATGCCGTAGGTGACGAAGCGTTCATCCCCCAGCACATTGACAGGCCCAAAGCCAATCAATCCTAACATCTGATTGAAGATCCCAAAGGTTGGATCATAAAACCAGGTGAACACCAAGCCAACAACGACTTGGGAAATCACGAAAGGGAAGAAAAACAAGGATTTGTAAAGACGAATGCCCCAAATTGTCTGGTTCAGCAAAAGCGCGATGAACAAGCCTGCTGGGATCGCCAAAAGGTACAAAAACAGCCAGATTAAGTTGTTGCGCAAGCTGGTGTAAAACGCGTCATCGTCGAACAGTTCGACATAGTTCTGGGCGCCAACATATTCCGCAGCCCCCAAACCGTCCCAATCATAGAGCGACACATTGATCGACTGAGCGATTGGAAAGATGACGTAGATCAGAAAGAACAGCATGCCAGGCGCTAAAAATAGCCACGGTGTCACGGCGATTTCGTTGCGCTTGTACCAGGATCGCTTGTCCAAAGACGTCGCTTCGGCAGTATCTGACATGATGCTCCCCTTCTTGTCGGACCTGTGCACAAAAGCACATGTGAAAGGGACGGCCTTACAGATGGGCTTTGAGGCAATGTGTAGGGGGCGGGATGTCCGCGCCCTACAATGGTTTTACAGCAATGTGCAGAGCAGTCACCGGCCCTGCATGAAAGCGCTTATTTATAGATACGCGCCGCTGCTTTATCCATGCGTGCCAAGATCTTATCCAGATTGTCTGGCTTGACCATGAACTCTTGCAGGCCTTCCATGCCAACCTTGGCCATTTCCGCAGGCGCGTCACGGTCAAAGAACTGTGCAACGCCGCCGGGGCTGTTGCTGGACAGCATCTCAAAGCCTTCCTTTAGGAACTTGTCATCGTCTACGGACGAGTTCGCGTTCACTGGCAGCTGGCCTAGGTTTGCGCCACTGTTGATCAGCGTCTGGTTGTCCGCCGACACGACAAAGCGCAAGAATTCCTTGGCCGCTTCGGGGTTTGCTGCGCCGGCTGGGATGTGGAACGTGTCTGTTGGCGCGTCTTCGGCCAGTTCAACATCCGGGTTGATCGCAGGGAACTGGTAGAAGTCCAGCTTGCTGTCATCCAAACCCGCGTCGCGTAAAGGCGCCACAGCAAAGTTGCCTTTCAGGATCGCTGCTGCATCGCCATTGGTGATGAAGGGCAGAGATTCTTGCCAGCTATAGGATGTGTGGTTGTCTACAAACGCGCCCATGTCGAGCAGCTCGCGCCAGTTAGCAAAAGTCGCGCGCACTTCGGCGCTGTCCCACTGGTGCTTGCCTGCCATCAGATCCGCGTGGAACTGATACCCGTTCTTGCGCATGTTGAGATAGTCAAACCAGCCACCGGCAGTCCACAGGAACTTGGTGCCGATTGTATAACACTTGCGACCCGAATCGAGGATCGCCTGGCAGTTGGATTTCATCTGCGCGAAGTCTTGGGGCTCTTCCAGACCCAGTTCTTCGTAAATGTCTTTGCGATAATACACGCCCCACTGATAATACGTGTAGGGTACGCCCCACTGCTTGCCGTCCAGCGTCATCGCACCCTTGGTAGAGGCCAGCTCTTCGGACAATTGGCCTTCCCAGACATCGGAAATGTCCATGAACAGGCCCGCGTCAACATAAGGACGCATGCGGTTTGCCGCATACCAGTTGGCAACATCCGGTGGGTTCGCACTTAGAACGTTGCGGATTTGTGTTTTCCATGCTTCGCGATCTGTGATCGTCAGTTCGATCTCAAGACCTGGATGCATTGCGCCGAAACGCTCAACCATGCCTTCCATAGCGGCACGTGGCGCAGGATTGGACATGTCGGATGAGATTTTCAGAGCGCCTGTCAGCTCAGCTGCCGCAGGGCCAGCGATGAATGTCGTACAGGCAAGTGCGGCCAGCACGCCGCGGAACGATTTGGTCATGGTTTCCTCCCATTCGGTTTCTGATCCGGGGGTAAATCCGGTCTCATTATGTGAAACCTTGTTTTAGATATTGAAATTAAGACTCCGACTCGCCTAGCTTGTCAACAGCGTTTGCACTCAGAAGTGCGCGCAACGGTTGTTTTGGGCCCAAGCCTTGGACCACCAAAGGGAGGAATACTACAATGTCTGAAGGCGGAACTGTCGGCAAAGCAATGCGCGTCTTGGATCAGGTGGCCAGCTTTGGCCGACCCGTGCGATTCGCCGATTTGCAAACTGGCAGCGATCTGCCCAAGGCAACTTTGTACCGTTTGGTGCAAACTCTGACCCAACAATCCTTGCTAAGTTTCGACCCCGACCAACATACGTATAGCTTGGGTATGCGCTTGGTCCGTCTGGCGCACGCGGCTTGGCAGCAAAGTTCGCTTGCCCCGGTTGCGCAGCCTTTCTTGGATGCGCTGAGCGCTGAGTTGGGCGAAACGGTGCATTTGGCGCAACTTGATCACGCGCAAGTGCTGTATGTGGACAAACGCAACGCCGCCCAACCGGTGAAGATGTTTTCTGATGCCGGTAAAGTGGGCCCAGCCTATTGCACAGGTGTCGGTAAAGCGATGCTGGCCTTTCTGGATGATATGACCCTAGAACGCGTGTTGGGCCAGCAAAGCTATCATCGGTTTACACCGAACACTCTGTGTTCACCGCAGGATCTGCGCACCGAACTGATGCGCACCCGCGCCCGGGGCTTCGCGTTTGATTGCGAAGAGCATGAGCCGGGAATCATTTGTGTGGCTGTACCAATTTTGGGCGCATCAGGCCGTGTGATGGGCGCGATGTCTGTCACAGGATCCACGACACGGACCAGTTTAGACAATTTAGCCGACCTTGCTCCGCGCTTGTGTGCGACGGCTGCGTTGATCGCGAAAGAAGCGGAAACATGGGCGTTTCCAGAAAATGACACCGGACAAAGGACAGGGACATGACAGGCGTAACACTTAAAGATACCGTCAAACGCTATGGCGACGTACAGGTCATTCACGGCGTTGATTTGCAGATCGAAGATGGTGAATTCTGCGTGTTTGTGGGCCCATCGGGCTGTGGTAAGTCAACGCTTTTGCGGATGATCGCGGGGCTTGAGGAAACCACCGAAGGTCAGATTCATATCGGATCCCGAGACGTGACCCGGATGGATCCATCCGAGCGCGGCGTGGCCATGGTGTTTCAGACTTACGCCCTTTACCCCCATATGACCGTTGAAGAAAATATGGGCTTCGGCTTAAAAATGAATGGTGTGGCCAAGGATGAAATCGCCCGCAAGGTCAAAGGTGCGTCCGATATTTTGAAGCTGGATCAATACCTTAAGCGCAAGCCCAAAGCTTTGTCTGGGGGGCAGCGTCAGCGTGTGGCAATTGGCCGTGCAATTGTGCGCGGCCCGGAGGTGTTCTTGTTCGACGAACCGCTGTCCAACTTGGATGCGGAGCTTCGCGTGGAAATGCGTGTCGAAATCGCCCGTCTGCACCAGGAAATCGGTGCCACTATGATCTATGTGACCCATGACCAAGTCGAGGCGATGACGCTGGCCGATAAGATCGTAGTTTTGCGCGCAGGCATGATCGAACAGGTCGGCGCGCCCTTAGAGTTGTATCGCAACCCGGACAACAAATTCGTGGCAGGCTTTATCGGCTCGCCTTCGATGAATTTCATGCACGCGACAGTGAGGGGCGGCAAAGTGGATGTTCCCGCACTTGGCGCGGCGGTCGATGTCAGTGTGACTTTGCCCGCAGACGGAACCGAGGTGATTTTGGGTCTGCGTCCAGAGCATATCGAAGTGTCATCCGCAGGGTCGACTATGACCGTTGAATTGACCGAAGCGTTGGGTGGTGTCAGCTATACCCACATCAAAGCCAGCACCGGTGAGGCGATGATTGTCGAAGAACGTGGCGATGAACGCGCTTCGGAAGGCGACCGCGTATCGATTACCTTTGATCCGTCCCGTGCATATCTGTTTGATGCTAAGACCGAATTGCGGATCCGCTAAGCCATATGATGCTGTTATGGACAGCCTTTGCCGTGCAGGGGCTGTTTTCTGCTAAAGTGTATGTGGATAAGTTGGAATATTTTATTTAAAATATGATGTTAGCATGACTTCTTAATGCATCACGTGAATGTGTTTGGGCGCACTTTTGGTGTGTCTGGTGTCACTTAAGGCATTTAGAGCGTGTTGCGCTCAATCGGGAACATGACACATCAAAAAACACCTGTGGGCTTAGCTTAACCAGAAGCTATTTTAGTCGTGAAACATCCGAGCATAAATGTTGTTTTGACTGGCAGCAGGTTCATACCGTGCGATGGGCAGTTCAAACAAATTATCTGGCCGCAAGTTCATGGCCGCTTTTGACAGAGTTTCGATCCGATCGTGCAGGCGGTAAATGACCTTTTGCCCGTCCTCATCACGAAAGCCTGCGCGTCTCACAGCGGCTGCGACCAGATTTGACGCAAAGGCGTTCAGATAGAAACGCAACGTCATATCCAGCGGCAATGTACACAACGACGCGGCGCGCCCAACGGCGACCGGGTATGCATAGTCCAGCAAGTGCCGCTGTTTCATCCCGCGCAATGTTCGTCCAAAAGCTGCGCCTTGTTCGCGGGTTTCTACCAAGCGACCAGCTGATATGCAAAAAGATAGGCACAGGTCGTTTAATGCGGTCAGCTGCTCTTCGCGCACCGTATCAAAGGCAGCCCCGATGAAAATCGCATCATTACGCCCGGTTCCGTCTGCTAAGATGGCTTCGACCCATTCAAAAAGACGTTCGGGTGATGTCAGTTCGTTTTGCGCGACGATCCATTCCAACCCGTGCGAATAGGCGAACGCGCCCATAGGAAAGCCTGGTGAGAACCATTGTGCGAGTACAAGTGCGGGATCAGTTCCCATGACTGTACCTTTCTGCTGTGTGTATGGTGACAGGGGAAGGCTTGGAAGATGCACAGAGCTTAAGCGTAGGCGATTCTGGGGGGCCAAACAAGTGGATTTGCAATCCTGCGTTGCAATTTTCTATACGCATTGTGCGCCCTAATGCGGGGCACAACCTTTCCTGCGCACGGGCACACGGCGCGGTCTGTGCGCTTATGGCCAGGCTCTTCGGGTCTATGGGCAGGGCGCATTGGCCCAAGGTGTTCTGGGCGCGCAAGCGTCTGCGCGCCAAGTTTTGTCGTGAAACGCTGCGGAAATTCACGCGGCGCATGTGGTATTAGCAAAAACGGCCCTGAAGGACGATGCTTTGGACCAGGTCGTGACGCGACAATCCGCGGGCGCGCAAATCTTCGTCGCTCATTTCGCTGATCACCTGCAAGGTGCGCGCGCGGGCGCTGGATTCGCCTAAATACACCAGGCCATCCCAGAACCGGGTTAAAAGACGAAGGATCAGGTTGCCGGAGCGCGAGGAATTTACTGTGAAATCTGTCATGGGACCAACTTACATTTGTTTGGTGGGGGTTCGTATTGATATCCCATACTTAGATGCTGCACTGCGGCATAAGAAGTGCTGATCTGGAAAGGCCGGGTTGCAAAGGGTGCATAACTGGCATGGTACTTTGGTCCGTTGGTACTGTCGGGTCGCTTTGGCGTCGAAAATTTGATTAAAATGCCTCTAGCGCAAACATGGTTACCAAAGGGTAAGCGCTTGCATTGAAACATTTATTTTCCGTGCACGGGGTCGTAAGGCCCGCGTTTTCAGCGTTGTTAGCTGCGCTAAAATCCTATTGCGGCCCCGTCTTTGCGCGCATCAGAGCCCGCCACGTAACCGCGCGCGCCCAGCCGTTGGACGATCTGCGCGCCCCCGAACCCAAAGGCATTGTCGGGCGCTTCCAGCGTAATGTCGTGGCCCATCGCGCGCAGGGCTGCCAGGGTGGTGTCGCCCCAGCTGGTCTCCATCGCCACATTCAGTCCGGACACAAAACGCCAGCGCGGCGCGTCAATCGCCATCTGCGGATCTTGCCCCCAAAGTGCCGTGCGCAGCACCATCTGCACATGCCCTTGCGCCTGCATCGGGCCGCCCATCACGCCAAAGCTCATGATCGGTCCATCCGGTCCCATCAGAAATCCAGGGATAATTGTGTGGAACGGGCGCTTGCCTGGCCCGACATAATTTTGGTGATTGGGGTCCAGCGAAAAGCCCGCACCTCGGTTTTGCAGCGCGATGCCTGTGTCAGGCACCACCACGCCAGAGCCGAAACCGGCATAGTTCGATTGGATAAACGACACCATCATACCCGACGCATCTGCCGCCGACAGATACACGGTCCCGCCATCTTTGGGGGCACCGACACCAAATTCTTGCGCGCGGCTTGGATCAATCAGCTGCGCGCGCCGGGCCAGATAAGCGGGGTTCAGCAGGTCGTCTTCGGTGATCCTATGCATATGGGTGGGATCCGCGACGTAGCCTTCGGTATCGGCCAGCGCCAGTTTTACCGCTTCAATCTGCAGGTGCAGCGCCAGTGCACTGTCGGGGGCATGGTCGCGAATATCGGTATGTTCCAGCAGTCCCAGTGCCATCAGGGCCGCTATGCCTTGCCCATTGGGGGGGATTTCATGCAAGCGCACCTGATCAAACCCCGCCGAAATCGTGCCGCACCAATCTGCGCGATGGGCGGCCAGATCCTCGGGTGCCAACGCGGCCCCGTGTTGTTCTGCAAACTCTGTGATGCGTTTGGCCAAGACGCCTGTGTAAAACGCAGCGCCCTTCGTGTCGGCAATCAATTGCAGTGTCTCTGCCTGGCCTGGCGCGCAAAAATAATCGCCAGCTTTGGGGGCTTGACCACCCGGTAGGAACGCATCCGCGAAGCCAGGTTGATCTGACAACTCGGTCTGCGCGCGCGCCCATAACTGCGCCACGACGGGCGAGACCGGAAATCCATCCCGCGCCAATTTGATTGCAGGTGCAAACAACGTGGCAAAGGGCAGGGCGCCAAACCGATCCGACAGCGCCACCCAACCCGACACAGCCCCAGGCACAGTTACACTGTCCCATCCGCGAAACGGAATTGCTGCGTGGGCGGCAAACCGATCCGGGGTCCAGCCCATCGGCGCACGCCCCGACGCATTCAGCCCGTGCAATTCCGCCCCATCCCACACAATTGCAAACGCGTCAGATCCAATTCCATTTCCCGTCGGCTCTACCACTGTTAGGGCAATGGCCGTGGCAAGGGCGGCATCGGCGGCATTTCCGCCCTGCGCCAACATTTGGATTCCGGCTTGCGCCGCTAACGGGTGCGACGTTGCGACGACATTATCCGCCAAAACCGGCGAGCGGCGTGAAGGATAGGGGTGCGGAGTTGTAATTTTCATGCCGAAAACCAGAGCACATTTGCGCCAAACGCGCCAGGCCTCGTCACGTTTGTCCAAAAATTTGGTCATTCGACCTTGCACGTAGGACGATAGCATCGTGTTATGTTGCCAATCCATGCGCCTTGGAACTGATGTCTGCGACGATTGCGCGACGCTGAACCCATAGGCCACGCAGCAAAAATCTAAATAGGAGCTTACAGATGAGAACACCGATTGCAACTTTGGCCATCTTGGCCACAGCGACAAGCCTGGGCGCGACAGATATGGGCGCGGTGGACGAGCCGATTAAATAGGCAATCAACGAATGGACCGGCCAGCACGTGACGACCCATGTGGCGGGCGAGATGTTGAAGGCGGCGGGGTATCAAGTCGAATACACGACGGCTGGAATGATGAACCAATTTCAAGCGCTTGCGGATGGAGATATTCACGCCACTTTGGAAATCTGGTCTTCGAATGTGTCGGATGAATATGCCAAGAAAATTGACGCAGGTACGGTCACCGAAATTGGCGATTTGGGTCTGAACGCGAAAGAGGGCATCGCCTATCCGGCGCATGTGGCCGAAATTTGCCCAGGCTTGCCCGCATGGGAAGCGCTGCAAGACTGTGCGGCGAAATTCGCTTCGGCAGAAACACTTCCTGCGGGGCGTTTGGTGGACTATCCTGCGGATTGGGGCACGCCGGGCGCGGATCGTATGACCGGCTTGGCGCTGCCGTTCAAAGCAGTGCCTGCGGGATCTGAAGGCGCATTGATCGCTGAATTGCGTGCCTCGACCGAGCGCAAATCGCCGCTGTTGATCACCTTCTGGCAGCCCCATTGGGCGATGTCGGCTTATGATGTGAAATTTGTCGATCTGCCCGTCGGCAACGAGGCCTGCTTTACTGATCCTGCGTGGGGTCCGAACCCAAATGCGGTTAATGATTGCGACTTCGCGCCCTCGCGGATCTTCAAGGCAGGCTGGACGGGTCTGGCCGACAAGTGGCCCGCAGCCCATGAAATTTTGACCAACTACCAGCTGGCTGTGGAAGATCAGCAACCGATGATGGGTGCGATCGACGTGGATGGCGGCAAGGTCGAAGAGGTGGTCAGCGCTTGGATGGAAGCCAACCCAGACAAGTGGAAACCCGTGGTCGACGCGGCGGTAAACTAAGCCGATGACCCAAGATCCTGCCATTTCCGTCAGAGGCCTTTGGCAGGTCTTTGGATCCGATGCTGCGTCCGCATTCGCGCGGGCGCAGACGCAAAAAGGCCCCGGCACACCGGACCCGGGCGCGCTTGCGCAAACCTTGAAAAAGCAGGGGTTGATCCCTGCGGTGCGCGATGCGAATTTTGACGTGGCCGAGGGCGAGCTGTTCGTCATTATGGGCTTGTCTGGATCTGGCAAGTCGACGCTGATCCGTGGGATTTCGCGGCTGGTGGAACCGACCTCAGGCCAGGTGCAGATCCACGGTGAAGATGTCCTGGCGGCGTCGAAGGCGCGCATGACAGAACTGCGCCGCACCCAAATCGGGATGGTCTTTCAACATTTCGGCCTGTTCCCGCATCTGAGCGTTCTGGACAACGTGGCCTTTCCGCTGAAAGTGGGGGGCATGTCGCGCAAAGAACGTCACGCCAAGGCGTTGCCGATTTTAGAGATGGTGGGGCTGTCGGGGCGCGAAACGGCGTTTCCGCGCGAGCTATCGGGTGGTCAGCGCCAACGGGTGGGAATTGCGCGCTCGCTTGCCGGGGATTGTTCGGTGTGGTTTCTGGACGAGCCGTTTTCTGCGCTTGACCCGTTGATCCGACGTCAGCTGCAGGACGAATTTCTGGATATTCGCAAACGTTTGAACACCACGATTGTATTCATCACCCATGATATAACCGAGGCATTAAAGCTGGCCGACCGCATCGCCATTATGCGCGACGGGGTGATCGAACAGATCGGTACGCCCACGGATATTGTGCTGAACCCGGTCAATGACTATGTGCGAGAATTTTCGCGCGATGTGGCGCGGGGGCGGCATGCGCAGGTGGCTTCGGTCATGCAAACCGGGGACGCGTCTGCGAACCCAGCTGGTCCAGCGCTGCGCCCCGATATGACGCTGGAAGATGCGCTGGCCGTGTGCATGCGCCATTATGATCCCGTTCCTGTACATGGGTCCGATGGCGCAGTTTTGGGGATGGTGCATCCCACGGATCTGGCGCGCGCGCTGCAGGCTGAAACTGCATGAATTTCCAAGCACTTACCCCAGGCGTGCGGGCCGGCATATTCGCGCTCTGCGTCTTCGTGCTTTGCATGCTTTTGGAAGACATCGCGCCTTGGCTGATTGCCTTTCCCGCCGCTTTAACGCTGCCTGCGACCGACATGGTCGGGGCGGGGCTGACGGTGATCCTTGAGGCCATCAAACCGGCGATGCGGATGTTATCCTATCTGTTGTCCTTCCCGATGGGCTGGGCCAATTCTGTGCTGTTGGGGCTGCCTTGGGCGCTGATCATTGCGGCGGTGACTGCGTTTGGGTGGCATGTGGGCGGTGCGCGGATGGCGGCTTTGGGCCTTACTGGCTTTGGATTTGTCCTGCTGTCGGGCTATTGGGATGAAAGCATGAGCACGCTGAGCCTGGTCGTCGTCTCGGTGCCATTGGCGGTGCTGGTTGGCGGGGCAATTGGGCTGTTGGCGAACGAAATCCCCCGGCTGCGCACCGCCGTTTTGGCCGTGCTGGATGCGATGCAAACCATCCCGACTTTTGCTTATCTCACGCCGCTCTTGTTGTTGTTCGGCTTTGGTCCTGTTGTGGGGCTGGTGGCCTCGGCGATCTATGCGGCCCCGCCGATGGCGCGCAATTTGCTGCTGGGGCTGGACCGGGTTGAACCTGAAATCAAAGAAGCTGCGATCATGTCGGGGGCGACCCGCTGGCAACAACTGTTCCAAATCGAGATCCCCGCAGCCAGTCAGCAAATCATGGTGGGCGTGAACCAAAGCCTGATGGCGTCGCTGTCCATGGTAATCATCGCGGCCGTGATCGGAGGCTTCAACGATATCGGTTGGGAGGTCCTGCTGACCATGCGCAAAGCACAATTCGGTCAAGCGATGCTGGCAGGCATGGTGATTGTGGTCTTTGCTGTGGTGATTGACCGGATGTCTGCGGCCCTGGCTTTGGAACGGACCCGCCACAATGCGCGCACCGGTTTTGGCATCTTGGGCGCGGGCGTCGTGGTGGCGTTGATTGCGGTGCTGACGGGATTGACTCTTCCCGAAGATGGCGTTTTCGCCCCCCTCGTCGCAGCAGTTGATGGGGGGCTAAGTGCGTTCACTGTCGCCAATGGTGCAGCTTTGGACGGGATCAAGAACGGTGCGATGTTCTTTGGGATGTTGCCATTGCGGATCGGGTTGGATGATGCGGTGTTGCCCTTCACCTGGGGATTTCAATGGACCGGTGCGATGTCGCTGGGCTTGTTTGCCGTTGCGGCGTTGGCGGGTGTCTTGTTGGCGCTTGCGGGGCGGATGCTGGGCGGAGTGATGCTGGTCCTTGGCGTGTTGATGCTGGAAACTGGGATCACCAATCTGCCTTGGCCCTTTGTGGTTCTGGGCATTGGCGCTGTAGCTTTTGTTGCACAAGGGCCGCGTTTGGCGTTGCTGTGCATGGGGCTTTTCGCGACGATCCTAATCGCCGGTCTGTATGAGCGCGCATTGCTGTCGATCTATCTGTCGGGCAGCGCCGTGGTGGCCTGCGCGCTGGTTGGCGGGCTTTTGGGATTGCTCGGGGCGGTGTCCCCGTTGGCTTGGCGTTTGATCTTGCCGGTCTGTGATGTGTTGCAAACCATCCCGCTCTTTGTGTTCTTGATCCCAGTGCTGATGTTTTTTCAAATCGGTGAATTTTCCGCGTTCTTGGCCATCTGTTTTTATGCGGTCGTGCCGATGATCCGCTATACGCGGTTTGGCCTGATCAACACCCCGCCCGAAATGATAGAGGCCGCGATTGCCAGCGGGGCGACCCCACGTCAGATCCTGTTTCAGGTGCGCGCGCCTTACGCCGCCCCGTCGATCTTACTGGGGCTGAATCAAACGATCCTTTATGCCTTCGCGATGCTGGTCATCGCGGCTTTGATCGGCACAACCGGGCTGGGTCAGTCTATTTATCTGGCGCTTGGCCAGGCGGATGTGGGCTTGGGCGTGTCTGCCGGTGCGGCGATGGCGATCTTGGCTTTTATTGCAGACCGTTTGGTTCAAGGCTTTGCCGAAGACCGCCGCCGCGCGTTAGGACTTTAAAGCGTTTCGCGTGAAACAAGATGTGCGATGGCTTAGGTTAAGCTCAAAAGGCGATAGTCACAGGCCTTAGAGCGCGTCGCGTTAAATCGCACACAAAACAAGCGGCCTCTTGCAGGCGCTTGAACGCGTGTTTTGAAGCGCAATGAATTCAATTGAACGCGACACGCTCTAAACGTTGTGACGATCACGCAGAAGGTTTTTTTGTACCTTGCCCATCGTGTTGCGGGGCAGGGCGGTCATGACAACATATTCGCGCGGGTGTTTGAACCGTGCCAATTGGGTTTCAACTGCGCGTTCAAGAACACCAATGTCCACGTCCCGTCCGGCTTCTGGCACAATCGCTGCAATCACGCTTTCGCCAAAGTCGGAATGGGCAACCCCGAACACAGCGCTTTCAGCGACACCCGGGGCCTCATTCAGCACGTCCTCAATTTCTTTGGGATAAATATTGTACCCCCCCGAAATGATCAGATCTTTGGCGCGCCCGACAATGGAAATGCGCCCATCCTGGTCCTGAACCGCCAAATCCCCGGTCATGAAAAACCCATCGCTGCGCAGCTCTTCGGCGGTTTTTTCGGGCATGTTCCAATAGCCTTGAAACACATTGTCGCCGCGCACTTCGATCATCCCGATCTCGCCAGTTGGCAGGGATTGGCCCGAGTCTGGATTGGTGATCTTGACCTCGGTGCCGGGCAAAGCGTAACCGACCGTACCCGCCACACGCGCGCCGTCATAAGGATTTGAGGTGATCATATTGGTTTCTGTCATGCCATAGCGTTCCAGAATGCGATGACCTGTTCGGGCTTCAAACGCTTGATGGGTTTCGGCCAAAAGCGGGGCAGAACCAGAAACAAACAGGCGCATCTTCGCGCTCAGATCCTTGGTAAAACGTTCCGATTGCAGCAATCGTGTGTAAAAGGTTGGAACCCCCATCAGCAATGTCGCGCCCGGCAGCTCATCCATGATTACATTGACATCAAATCCAGCCATGAACCGCACCTGCGCCCCGGCCAAAAGGGCGGTGTTCATCGCAACGAACAACCCATGGGTATGAAAAATCGGCAGCGCGTGGATCAAGCGATCCGCACTGGTGATCTGCCACAGATCCAGCAAAACTTGGGCATTGGACAGCAGATTCTTATGGCTCAGCATCGCGCCTTTTGAGCGTCCCGTTGTGCCCGATGTATATAAAAGCGCGGCCAGATCATCGCCGCTGCGCGCGACTGTGTCAAACTGGGTCGGTTTGGCGTTGGCCTGGCGGCTTAGGGTGCCAACGTCTTGGGACAGCGTCAAAATCTGCACCCCTGCCGTGCTGGGTAACGCGCGCAGCTCTGCTTCATCACGTGCATCACAGATAATGACCTTTGGCGTGGCATCGCCGATAAAATAGTCCAGTTCGGCCTGGGTATAGGCGGTGTTTAGCGGCAGATACACACCACCCGCCTGAACGGTCCCCGCATAAAGCGCAATCGTATCTGCCAGCTTTGGGGCTTGGACAACGACCCGTTCCCCTGGGCTTACACCCGCTTCGACTAAGACATGCGCGATCTGTGCGGCGCGCGATAAAAAACCGTCATAGCTTAGCGCTGTGCCATCGTCACATTGCAGAAAATCAGTCTGGTTGCCCGCGTGGGGCGCAAAGAGTGCGTCATATAAAACGTTGCTCACGCGAAAAGATCCTGTGTGTTTTGGCCGTTGGTTCTTTAAACCTGGGCTGAGCGGTTAGATCAACATCGCATTTGCTCTGACCAGAAGATGGGCGCCAAGTCTTCTGCGACACCCATTCCGGGCGTGCAGTCCCCATTTGATCTGCGATACTTAACCAAATGACCCCAATACTAAGGATGACACAATGCTCAAAGCCCTCATATTAAGCGCAATTGTCTTTGCTTCAGGTTTGGGGATTCCGACGATGGCTGCGATCAATGGTGCACTTGGCGCGCGTTTGGCCAGCCCGGTCTTTGCCACAGTTATTTTGCTTTTCGTCGGCTTGATCATATCGATCGTCTATATGTTGATCTTTTTCGGTATGCCCCGTTGGCCAAGCGAGATGCCGCCATTGTGGAGTTTTACCGGCGGATTTTTCGTGGTGTTTTATGTGCTGTCCGTCACGGCGATTGCACCGGTGATAGGGCTTGGAAATGCGATCTTTTTGGTGCTGTTGGGGCAGATCATGGCAACAACGGCGATTGACCATTTTGGGTGGTTCGGTGCGCTTCAAAACCCTGTAAGTGTTCAAAAAGCTGCCGGTCTGGCGTTCATGATTGTCGGCGTTATTTTGGCGCGCAAAGTCGGCTAGAGCGTGTCGCGTTTAATCGCATTCAAAACTAGCTGCCTCTGGCATGCGTTTGAGCGCGTGTTTTGAAACGCAATGGATTCAATTGAACGCGAACACTGACGTGCCCCCATCGGGTGGTCCGGGTTAATTGTTAGTGCATCGTGGGCCTCTGGTCCACTGGTACGATGCTTTCCAGCGCAGGCGGGCGATAGCCCAGAGCGCTTCAGCATGACAATGACCTGACGCCAAATCAGCCAATCTTTCCGCACATAGGACGTTATCCGACTTAATATACTTCGGTGGACCGCGCAGAATAAACAAGTCCGTCAATGCATCCAGCACGTCTGTTGAGTTGAGCTTACGATCAACACGGATCATGAGGGCCTCCCTCGTATATGCATCAATGATGTTGAGGGTACGATAGACCCTGCCATCAGCAGTGCGATCCTGAACGAAGTCGTATGACCAAACATGGTTTGGACGCTCCGGCCTGAGACGCACGCAGGATCCGGCATTCAGCCAAAGCCGTCCTTTCTTCTTTTGCTTTTGCGGGACTTTCAGCCCTTCACGCCGCCAGATCCGCTCTACTCGCTTGTGGTTCACATGCCAGCCTGCGTTGTTCAGCAGGCCTTTTACCATGCGATAGCCATAGCGTCCGTACGGATCGGCCAGTTCGATGATGTCGTCCGTCAAGCGATCTTCATCGGCGCCCCCCTGTGGACCTTTCCGCTGCGTGGATCGGTGCTGACCAAGTGTGCGGCAGGCGCGGCGCTCGCCGTCCATTGGGCTCGAACCAATGGCGCCTCAATGGACTTGCCGCCAAGCTTCTGGCGCACGTGATCAATGCACTTGCGGCGACGTGAAGGGCTTAGAAGGGCTTCGCGTTCAGGGCTACAAACCATCCACTGGATGGTCTGCTTGACGCCATTCATCCTTCGCGGCTTCGCTCAGAATGCGCTTGTCCCAGGTCAAATCAGACACCGCAGCCGCGGGTTCTCCTTCTCAAGCTCTTTCAAACGGACCTCTGCATCCCGCCATAGAGCTTGCGCCATCGATAAAACGTCTGCTGCGTTACGCCGATCTGGCGCGCTGCCTCAGCAACCGTCGCACCCTGTCTTTGCAAAACTTCCAGTTGCCGAAGCTTCGATACAATCCAAGCTACAGGGAGTGAACTTCTTCCAGTTTGGCAGATCGTCCCCCAAAACCAGACCCCCATCGGATTGCGGCAGTTCAGGCGCTGGCAAATCAAACCAATGACACCAAGCGGCGACGCGCTGAGCGAAGGT
>JBGCEM010000164.1:0-8447 GCA_045106335.1 Paracoccaceae bacterium
CCTCTCAAAGCAGATTTAGACACCTGCATTATGGCGCAATGCGACGCCGGTTGAAGCAGGAGCCATCCATCCCATCAGCAATGCGGCCTGCAACCGCAGCATCTCGAAGGTTAGGCTAAGGCCGGTATGGGCCGATCTACAGGTCGAATGCTATCCTTTGCTGACACCTCAACAGTAACTCTTGGATGGCATTTGGCTTTTGGCCTTGCTATGCAGAAGATCAGTAAACACACGTGTTCGAAGTTAGGTTCACGGATTTGGCACAGCTGCTAGCCCCATCTTCAAAGACGAAAGCCCTTGAGGATAGCGCCCATAACGCTGTCAACGGAAGCGATGCAGAAACCTTTGCACTAGTTCGTGTGCTGGCTGCTTGTAGGGGCGAAGGCCAATGGGGATCTCGAGAAGACGACAACTCGAAGATAGATCTTATGTTTTCGCTTAATCACCCGTGGATGGCAGGCGAGAGAATGCTTGTTCTGTCGCAGGTCAAATCGGGTGAAAGCTATGGAGCTCAGCTGGAAAAGGGCGGATTCAAACTGAAGTCGCGCGCAAAAAAAAGTGCACGACGTACAAGTCATCCAATTTGTCTGATTTGGGTAAACCGGGAGACAAGTCAGGTCTTTTGGGCACATATCCATCCTAACTCAAAACCAGGCACACAAATTTATGGGTCTCATCATTCCGTTACTCCCGCGATGGTGTTTGATTTAGCGCGATGTACCTCGGGGCGCGCCCCAGGAGGTATCGGTGGCGCCGGAGTAACCGTACCTCTATCTGGCAAGGATTTTCGAGCCGCTAGGGAAACAGCACTTCAGAGCTTCAGAGCAACTCAAACCGTCGTAAGTCCTCTGCTTGGTGTTGTCGAGTTTACTAGATTTGGCTGGAGGCACATGTTTCGTTACGGCCGCTCGTCAAAACACAAAGCCTCAAGTATTGCTTTGATACCCTTCCTAAAGGTTCTTCTACAGCAACACCCTTCCAGCAACGTGGTAACTTCAACTACCTATCGCCGTGACGCAGATTATGAATATCGTACGTGCGAATTTCTACTGGGGTACGATAACATATCTCGTTACTGTCGAAGTACTCATCTAACATCACGAGCGACAGCAAGTATCAAAGTGGTTGAAGAAATTCGGTATCCGGTAGACTGGTCCGAGTTGGCCATGTTGTCGCAACTAGTTATGCGCCGCATCGTTCTGAAGTCCGCTTATTTTAATCAGTGAATGGGCAGTGATGGGGTGTCAGTGCCCGGGCTGTCCCTTTGTCGGGCTTCGCCGTTACAGCTCAGCAACGACAAGCAAGGGTCTAAATCCTTACTGGGCAGCATTGCACTGATTTACACCCCACCACCGCTAGGTACCTTAGGTCTGCGGCATCAAGAATTCAATCAAAGTGTCCCGGGTAGTTTTTTCATCCAACGCGGAGCGTACTTTCTGCAGAATCGATCTTATGCTTGCACCGAATGTCCGGAATACGGGCTGCGATTGCAGCATATTGACAATTGGGCGGAGGTCCGGTTTGGGCCGTCCACGTCTGAGGTACGCGCTGCATTGCCTGAACATGCTGCGATCGATCTAACGGCGGTAGCGAGCCCAGATAAACCAATACCGCATGTTTAACGAGTGGCAAAGAAGTGCCAAAAGCTGGCATTGGTTGCCAGTAGGAGCGCCTCAAAACCCGCCTTTTGACATGAGTCTAAGCTATTGGATTGGAGACCGACCAGAAATTTCGCGTTTCGCAAGCAAACTCAGACATCGCGTGAAATTGCTGTTGAGTTATGCGCGCTCTTTAGCACAGCGGAAACAGCAAGTTTAGATCTCGCTTCGGATAAGTAATGCCCGAATTGAGGGGATTTTAATGTTCCGTCGGTTTTTTTGAATCAATCCTCTTTCATCTAGTTGCCGCAGCGCTTTTGTTACAGCTTCACGCTCGCAGCCTATTTGCGCAGCAAGGCTGGAATGAGTAGGCGCCGGCACAAGTTGCGCCATGTCAGTGTCGCTTTTGTCCACTGCTCGAACGATCCGAACCAACTCGCGTGCAACCCTCGGGCGCACTTCCAAGGTAGTCTGTTCGAATACACGCTTTGTCAACGAAGCAACTAAATTGGCGAGCTCTCGTGCAATCGCGACGATGAAATCGGAATAACTCTCGCAAAGAAAAACGAAGGCGGTCTCAGAGAGAACACCCACCAAAATATCAGTATGTGCTTCGACCGATGCGCTGCGCTTCTGCCCCGTGAGGGCAGCCATTTCGCCAAATACGTCACCCTCTTTTATCGAGCGGTATGCGACCAATCTGCCTTCATCAGAAACCAGAATTGCGCGCGCAGTACCCTCCAGCAGCACATAGACATTGGTTTTCTCATCTTCAAAGTCGACGACTTCGGTTCCAGCCCGGAACTTTCGAACGGAAATATGCTCGACGAGCGCTTCGCGAGTACCTGCTTTCAGTTTGCCCAAGAGTCCCGTTTTTGGCAGCTCCAACAGACTTGGCAAAAAATTCTCCAATGTGTCTCAGGCCACATTTATCGCGATCTGGTCGCGCTATGGTCACAGAAATTATTACAGCGAGGCACCAAAATGAAGTACCATTCAACGTTTCCGCCGCGCCCGCGTCGGTCGGGCTACCCTCGGTCCGCAAATGTAGCACCGACGTTCTCGTGGCGTCACGCCGCTGTTTTCATCGGCATTGTAATAGTGCTGTGCAGGGCACTCTTTTGATACTGGGGAAAATTTGTGCGCAATGCTATGCTGCCAAAGCGGCACACCGACGAGGATCCAATCTGGAGAGTGAAAGATGGTATCTGATTCACGGAGTTTTCATGGTGCGCGTTTCAGAGTCGTAATAGATCAAAGCGCGGGTGATGACAGGAAGTTTGGTTCGGCTACGGCGACGCTTTACAACGGCTCCGAGATTGCCGCGCGCAAAATCCGATTTGATGAGAAACGCCGCATCCTCATACCCGACGACAAAATCGCCGCGCAATCGAAAGGGCTCGAAGCCCAAGGCAATCCGTTTGCAGAAGTTGAGACCTTTTCCAGCTATTCGAGACTTGCAGATAAGGTCCGGGACGACCGCGTGACGCAAACTCAAGCCCTTGCCGATGCAATTGTAAATGCACCGCGCAAAAAGTTGCCAGATGGCGCCACACCATTGCCGTCCTTGTATGTTTATTTCGGTCAGTTCCTGGCACATGAAGTCTCCAAACTGTCTGTGGTCCAAAACGGCGTGCCAGCAAACCTCGTTTCTCCCAGCCTCGATCTGGACTCGTTTTTCTGGAAGTCGCAGCCTGCCCCGACAAACCTGCAGTCAGAATTCAAAACGTACGGCGCGTGGCACGTGGGTGAAACGGGCGTGGGGCTCACAACAGATCCCAAGACAAAGGACTACCATGACTTGCCGCGGGACAAGTCCGGGACCCCTTTGGTCCCGGACAAGCGCGCCGACAGCAACCTGAGCCTTGCTCAACTGCAGGTCCGCTTGACGCGGAATTACTTGCAGCGAGTGACCGACGCCACAGTAAAGGAAGAGCAGGCGCAATTCGTCGAGGATGTGCAGGTGGTCACGCTTTATGACTACCTTCCGCGTATCATCAACGCAGAGACTTATCACAGCGTTCTCAGGGAAGGGCGAAAAATGGTGGAACCGGGCAAGGGTGACCCGGGTGAGTGGGAAATCCCCCTTGAGTTTTCAGCCGCTGCTTATCGCTTTGGTCATGCGATGGTGCGAGACAGCTACCAATGGTCGTTTAAGTCCAAGCTGAAACAGCAATCCTTGATCGAACTCCTGCGTCGAACTCATCTGATGGGTTGGCTGGATAAACGTGACCCACTTGAAAACTTCGTATTATTGGCCCGTTGGAAGATGGACATAGCAGACATGGCCGGTAAACACGCCGCAAATGTCGGATTATCAATTTCACCCAATATTGCCTCCCAACTAAGCGATTTGGACCCGAGGCTTGTCGAAAATGCAGAGAAAGAAGTGAACCTTGCCGCGCGCACGCTGGAATTGGGGCGGAAAACAGGGCTCGCTTCCGCACAAAACATGTGGGGCAAATTCGGACACGTTCTGGAAGGTAAAATACTCACCGAAACAGAATTGATTAATGACCAATCAGACGAAATACAAAGTGCTCTTCAGTGCGGAGGCGACGCACAAACCCTCGCGGATGCGACTCCACTTTGGTACTACACCCTCAGGGAGGCACAGGCCACGGGCAATAGTACGAAACTTGGACCTCTAGCAGGCCGCATTGTCATGGAAACTCTTCACGCTGCCATTTGCGCGCAAAGAGAAGGGCCGCCGCCCGAAGATACGGGAGTGCGTTTGACCGATCTGGTGGATTGTAGTCGCTAAGCAACAAAAGTTTTCAACAAGAGGAGAAAGATATGACTTCAATTATTGTTTACGATCCGGCTTTGGATGGAAGTGAAACCGAAGCAGAAATCGGGGCAGCCCGTCGCAAGGGCATGGTAGCGACTGGTAAACGCCTGAGATCGCAGCTTGAAGGGTGTCAATTAGATGCTGAAGTTGAGGCCGCTGTTAACAGAGTGGTCGGAAGAATAGCAAAACGTAAACGGGATCTAGCACTGTTGGAGGCAGGCACTCGCGCTAAACCGGTTCGATACAAAATCCAAGAACGAAAAAAAACAAGATTTCCACTGACGAATTTTGACGACCCCACTGACGACAAGCGACGGCTTAAACTGAAAGGTGTCATCGACGATAGTACGGACCCCGATGGCGACGAGATGAAACGTAACTTTCGCATGACCACCGTGAGTCCCTACGATTCTGACGAGCAATCTTGGAACTATTTGGCAACTGTAATTTTCCAGGATCTCTTGGAAATCGAAGGCATCAATCACACCATAAAAAAATCTGATGAAATCGAAAACTACCTGATCGCGACCTTCGCCTTTACGCGCTGCCGTTAGGCGATCCGGCAGATAGCCCCGCGGCCCGATGGGTCGCGGCGGCGAGCCGCATGCGGTCTTCGGGCCGGCGCAGCGGATAGGCTTGACTGAACCAGTTCGCAACCGTCGACATTGAAAACGCCACATCGCCCTCCCAGGTCGGCTCTATCTCTGCGGCAAAGTCCTTGAACACCTCGCGGGCCTCGTCTTCTTGGTCCAACGCGATGAGGGACACCGCCTTCCAGCCCTTGTTGTCCGCGATTGCGTCGCCCCCTCGTGCTGCAGCCTCGAGCGCCCTTTCCGGGGCCCCGGCAAAGTAAAACACAGGCGCGCCGTAACACCATTGCCAGGGCGCCAGCATTGGCACCGTCTCAACCGTCCGCTCAAACACCTGCATTGCGCGTGGCGCCTGGCCCAGAAACGCAAAACCCATCGCAGCAGACACCGCCGTGCGGGCGCTCGTGGGGTTCAAAGTGGCCGCGAGATCCAGATGAACGACCGCCTGGTCAAAGCGTCCTGCCATGGCAGCCGCCCACGCCAAGGCCAGTTGACTGCGTGCATCCACTGAGTCCAGTTCCACGGCCCGCTGCGCCATCTCAAGTGCGCGAGCGGTGTTGACCTTGTCGCGCGGCAACCCGGGACGGACGACGTGCCGCACATTGTGAATGCTGGCGAGGCTGGCATAGGCGGGTGCAAAAAGAGGATCAGATGCGATAAGCTCTTCTAGAACTTTATGAGCTTGGAGTTCGGCTGCGGGACTCCACCGGCCAAGCAGCCCTTCCGCGCGCATCCACTTGTCAAACCCCTCTGACGGTCCGCCGCCAAATGCATGAGCGATCCGATCGGCGGACAAGTAGACTTCCATGCGTGCCGCGATTTGGGCCACCAGCAGTTCCTGCGCGACTGACCAGTCAGACCCGACCAAGAAACGTTCACGCCACAAGACCACATTGTCTTCGGTTCTCAACAGATTGAATTCGAACGACTTACGTTTCACTGTCGCGTTGAGAACATAATCCGCTTGTGTACCGGACTCTGCCTCTGTCACGAACCACTCGCGAAACCGAGAGAGCGCGGCAACGACATCCGTCTGCAAACCCGCCGCCAGATCAGAGTGTTTGTCAGTTGCCTCAAAGTTGGAAACGGACAGGTCAGGGCGTTTGACCACGAGATTTCGCGCGTGTGAGCGTGTGCTGGCGCCGGCGCGAATTTCGGAAACCAGATTTTGTGTCTGCTCGGAAACGGCCATCCCGTATCGATCACCAAGCCAGGATTTCAGCCGCTCGAATTCCTGGATGGCCGCAACCCGATTGCCGGATTGCCAGAAATGTTCCATTAGAACCCTCGATGCAGGCTCGTGGCCAGGCTCGACCCGTGTGAGGGCCAGTGCGCTTCTGCGCGCGCCCTCATCCTTCACTTCGAACCTGTCGAGACATGTTTCCAGTGCGGCGACGGTCTCTCGCCGCCAATGGCCCTTCGTAACGGACAACCAACTGTCAAGAAGCGGGGAATGCTGTAACAGTTGCGGGGCGAATTCGAAGTCCCAATCGATTCCTTCCGCGAGTTTTTCGTGAATTCTGCCAGTCCGTGCGGACTGCAGCATAGACGGCAAATCGACCGTGACCATGTCAGTGCGCAAATGAAATGCCTGGTTGGCGAACACGAGTGCACCTGGAACATCGGCAGTCTCAAAGGCCGTGCGCAAGACTTCAAAAGTCTCCATGGCCCCGCCGGTGACCATGTCGGCTCCGGACGATAACAACGCCTCACATTCGCTAATGTGTTTTCCTTTTGGGTACGTGAGCGCGAGAATGCCAAGGAGAACCATCGCTCGTTTCTCGGCCAAACTTACGATCCCGCCCAGAGAATCTATTAGGTGCACCGCCGATAGAACTGTGACAGTGCAATCAGGCTCCAGCTTGTTATTTTCGGTATCAGAGAAATCATAGATCGGAGTGCGATCGCCAATATTTTTCAACACTTCCGGCCCGCGCGCTGCAAAATAACCAGAGTAAATCCCGGACCGTTCAAAGGCGGTTTGCGAGAGAGCCACACTACCCGCGCGCGCTGCTTCTTGAACGCGGGCCGCTATGTTCACCGCATGGCCAAAGATGTCATTATCGCCCTGGTGGACGAACCCCCAATGGACTCCGATGCGGAACTTGAAGTGTGGACGCGATACCGCGCTTGGGGACCTTTGCATGTCGACGCTGAAGGAAATTGCGTCTTCACAGCTGGCAAAGCATACGACGTAGCCATCGCCGGTTGTCTTAACCAGTTTGCCACCAATCTCAACCGCGCGCGACGCTACTTCGGCAAAGCGCATGGACATATAGGCAAGTGTGCCAGCCTCGTCGTTTTGAACATGACGGGAGTAGCCTTCGAGGTCGGCAAAAACGATTGCACATTCCGGCATAAACAACTCCTACTTGATCAAAATGGCACGTTCGGCGAACTTCACGCAGTCGAGGAGAATTTTCGATGACAATTGGCGATGACCTTGCCCAAATTGCCAACTTGTTTAAACCCCGCTTTTTTCAATCGCCGGACCTCCCGGTCATCTTGGCTGTTGCGCTGCCGACGGAGCGCTTGCGCGAAACCACTTCATTTCCCGAATGTGCACTGCCTGAAGCGGGTCGTATCGCATCTGGGCGCGGATTGTCGGAAAACGACGCACTCAGAACCGCGCTTGGTGAAGCAGTCGAACTGGTGTCCTGCTGCCGCTGGGACGACGACCTGCGTTCGTTCGGGGACATTCCGTCCCACGAGCGCCACTTGCAAACACGTGATGTCTTTGGATTTTCGCCGGAACAAGAAGCGGTTAGAGAACGCTGGAACGACCTTTGGGGCGATCATGACCCATGGCCGGAAGTTGTTGGCGACGATGCGCATCTATGGGTTTGTGGAAAGGCTCAATCTTCGAATTCCACGGTATGGATCTCGGCAGACGCATTGTTTGTAGGAGGCGCTACAGGTCAGTCGCACAATCCTATGGGCAGTACCGGATGTGCGTCCGCTCCAAGTCTTGAAGCGGCGATAGAAGCCGGCTTATTGGAACTGGTGGAGCGGGACGCCGTCGGGCGTTGGTGGTGGCAAAAGCGCGCGCCTCAGGCTTTGCCGCACGAGTTGCTTGACCCGTGGCCGGAACTGCGCGCGGCGCTACGACAACGCGACCGCGTAACGCGGCTGGCCATACTTGACAGTCGGTTTGGTATTCCTTGTGTGATTGCCTTTAGTCATGAGCCAGACGGGCGTTTTGTTGCTTGCGGTTTTTCTGCCGATCATGATTGGCATGACGCAGCCCTCGCCGCCGTACTCGAGATGGCCGACAGCGAGTTTCGGCTGCGGATCAGTTCGAACGTCCCCGAAAATGGCGTCTTGCGGGAATGGATGCACAGAATAACTGCCGCAGATGCCAGATTGCAGTTGTCTGCGGTCAAGGCGCCGCCAAGTCCGCAGACTGAAGCTCTCAAAAATATCGATCAAGACATCTTTATCTTCAATATGACGCGTTCGCAAATCCGA
>JBGCEM010000165.1:0-14447 GCA_045106335.1 Paracoccaceae bacterium
GAACCGATTTCGGATTATCGCGGCAAAATCGCGCCCCGATGTTCAATCACCCGACCGGCTAACGCATGCCCCGCCAGGGCCGCGTTGGTCGGCGTGCTGCCGGACAACAGTGCGGCCAGGAATCCGGCGTTGAAACTGTCCCCGGCAGCTGTTGTGTCGCGCACATTGGGCTTGCGGATGGGTTTCACCAAGTCATTGGTATCGCCCAGCAAAACAGCGCCTTGACCACCGGCTTTGAGCGCGCCCTGTGGGATGCCGTAGGATTGAAACCGTGCTAACACACCTTGCAAATCGGTCTCGCCAAAGAGGGCCTGTTCGTCATCCACAGACGGGAAACCGATATCAGTGATGTTCCAGAATGCGCCGATCCAGTGCTGGGCTTGCGCGACACTGTCCCACAGGCGGGGGCGATAATTTGAATCAAATGCCACGCGCAGACCGTCTTTGCGCGCCACAACAAGCCAATCCAGCAATTTTTGACGCGCTTTGTCCGACAGGATCGCGATAGAAATCCCGGATAAAACAACAACATCGGCAGGCTCACATGCTTTGAAGTCCGAGTCCGTCGAAAACAATGTGCGTGCGGCTGAGGTGCTGCGCCAATAGGCGAAACTGCGTTCACCTTGCGCGTCCGTGGACACCGCATAAAGCCCACATTGACCGCCGGGCACCACGCGAATGTGCTGTGTGCTGATGTCTTCCAAGGAAACTTTGGCGCGGATCATGTCGGAAAACGCATCATCCCCCAACGCGGATAGGAATTGCACATCGCCCCCGCTTCCCATCGCGCGTTTGAAATAGACCGCACTGTTGAACACATCGCCAGCGACATTCATCGCCGCGTGCGTGGGCGCGTTGGGATCTGGGACGATTTCGATCATCGCTTCGCCTGCGAAAACCGCATGGATTTTGGATGAGCTGCTCATGAGAAAGCGATGTTAATTTTGACGGCCTGATTGCGATCGGAAGCCAGCTCAAACGCTTGCACCGCATGCTCCATCGGGATGACATGGGTGACCAACGGCTTCACATCCAAACGTCCCGCGCGCATCATTTCAACAGCGGTAAAGAACTCGGCATGAAAGCGGAAAGATCCTTTGATTTGAAGCTCTTTGGCCGTCATCGCTTGCATCGGCAGGGTCATGTCGCCGCCCAATCCCAGCTGGACAATCGTGGCACCGGGACGCATCGCAGGCACAGCCGAGGCCAGCGCAGAGGCGACCCCGCTGCATTCAAACAGCACATCGAAATGGCCTTTGCCCGCGCTGAATGGATCCAACCCATCCGCGACATTGACGACATTGATTGTATGATCCGCCCCGACCTCAGACGCTTTGGACAAGGTGAAATCGGCGATATCTGTGGCGACAATTTCGACCGCGCCCGCCTGACGGGCCACCAGAACGGCCAATAACCCAATCGGGCCGCAGCCTGTGACCAACACGCGCTTGCCCATCAAGTTGCCCGCATGTTTCGCGCCATGTAGCACCACAGATAAGGGCTCGGCCATGGCGGCTTCGCTCATGGTCAAATCACCCGCATCGGCACACTGCGCCAGATCCGCTACAACATATTCGCTGAACGCGCCTTGGATGTGCGGGAAAGGCATAGCGGATCCGTAAAACCGCATGTTCAAGCAATGATTTTGCCGCCCTTCTGCGCAATAGTCACAATCACCACAGGGTCGAGAGGGCGACACCGCAACCAACGCACCCTCAGTCAGTCCCGTGACGCCGTGGCCCAATTCGTGCACATATCCAGCCACTTCATGGCCCAATATCATCGGCTCTTTCAGCTGGATCGGCCCAAAACCACCATGGTTATAATAATGCAGGTCCGATCCGCAGATCCCTCCGGCGGCCATTTTGATCAACACCTGACCAGGGCCTGGCACTGGCATCGTCCGATCCTCGATCCGCAGATCTTTCGCCGCGTGGGCAACAATAGCTTTCATATTCGACCTTCTCTGCAGATATTGAAGCCTCTTGAATGACATAAATCTTTGCGGTTGACAATTGATGTGACCGATAACATGTTACCCGTAACATTAAAAGGGCCTAGCCCAAGATCACACATATTTTTGCAGGAGACAGCATGTCGGACTTGTTTTCACTTAAGGGCTCGCGGGCGCTGATCACTGGGTCATCTCAAGGCATTGGATATGCTTTGGCGATGGGTCTGGCAGACGCTGGTGCCGAGATTGTGCTGAACGGGCGCGACACGGCAAAGCTTGAAACGGCCGCCACGACTTTGCGCGCGACAGGTGCGATTGTGCATGTTCTGGCCTTTGATGCGACCCAGCATGATGCGGTGCGCAGCGCTGTTGATGCGTTTGAAAAAGACACAGGGGCCATCGACATCCTGATCAACAATGCCGGGATGCAACACCGCACCGAGCTGCAAGATTTCCCCGCTGATGCGTTTGAAAAGTTGCTGCAAACCAATGTGGCCTCGGTGTTCCATGTGGGTCAAGCCGTAGCGCGGCACATGATCCAACGTGGCACGGGCAAAGTGATTAACATCGCCTCGGTCCAGACGGCTCTGGCCCGCCCCGGCATCGCGCCCTACACCGCCACCAAAGGGGCTGTCGGCAATTTGACCAAAGGCATGGCCACAGATTGGGCCAAGCACGGGCTGCAGTGTAACGCGATTGCGCCGGGCTATTTTGACACGCCGCTGAACGCCGCTTTGGTCGCCGACCCGGAATTTTCCGCCTGGTTGGAAAAACGCACCCCTGCCGGTCGTTGGGGCAATGTCGAAGAGCTGGTCGGGGCGGCCGTGTTCTTGTCTTCAAAAGCGTCCAGTTTTGTGAATGGACACACGCTTTATGTCGATGGCGGTATCACTGCATCCCTGTGAGGAGTATCTGAAATGGTTGAGAAAATTGCGCTAATTGGTGCTGGGGCCATGGGCGGCGCCATCGGCACACGCCTGCTTGAGACGGGCAATGCGTTGAATGTGTTTGATCTAGACACCGAAAAAGTTGACGCGTTGGTGGCATTGGGCGGCGTGGCGTGCGCATCGGCTTCTGAGGCGGCAGCAGATGTGGATTTTGTGATCACATCGCTGAATTCCTCGCGCATCGTGGAAATCGCTGCTTTTGGCGCGGGTGGTATCGCAGAGGGCGCAAAGCCAGGCACAGTCATTATCGACATGTCCTCGATTGAACCCGACGCCACGCGACGCTACGCTGAACAGGCCGCCGAAAAAGGTTTGGCTTGGGTCGATAGCCCTTTGTCGGGCGGCGCGCCGAAAGCCTTAATTGGGGAATTGACCCTGATGCTTGGCGGGACTGAAACGGACGTCGCACAGGCCCGCAAGGCCTTGGAACATGTGGCTGCAAACATCACCCATATGGGCCCCTCGGGTGCCGGGCAAACGACCAAACTGATCAACCAAGTGCTGTGTGGATTGGGCTTTATGGCCGTGGCCGAAGCCTGTCAGCTGGCCTTGGATGCCGGGGTGGATGCGGAAAAGATCCCGATGGCATTGAAGGGCGGACGGGCCGATAGCTCGCTGCTGCAAGAATACATGCCACGCTACGCGACCAAGGATTACCGCCGTACCGGCCGGATCGACAACATGGTGAAAGATCTGAACATGGTCAATGACTTGGCCCGCCAAACCGGGACATCAATGCCAATGACGGCCCTGTGCACAGAAATTCACCGCATGCTCACTGCCGCCGGATTGGGCGGAGAAGATCAAGCCGCCGTCATGGAATTTTTCAACGGCGCCAAAGAGGATATCACACCATGATTACACGTTACGCAATGTTTGAAGGCACAGTAAAACCCGGCATGACCGACGCCTTTCGCGCCGCCGTTCAAGAGCGCTTAGTTCCGCTTTGGACCAAATTCCCAGGGGCCACAGAAGTGCGCGTCATGTTCAGCGAAGACCGTGACGAAGGGGCCCCGGAATTCCCTTTGATCCTGGCAATCGGCTATGCGGATGAAGCGGGAATGAACAGCGCGCTGGAAAGCCCCTTTCGGTTCCAATCCAAAGACGTCACTGGCGAAATCGTGGCCGAATATTTCGAGGGCCGCATCCACCACCACGTGACCCTGTGTCACGACTTTCCGGTCGGCTAAATCATGTCGACCCGTGTGACGATGCGGGATGTCGCGCTGGCGGTTGGGGTTTCCCCGATGACCGTCAGCCGCGCCTTGCGCGATGATGACACGGTGCGCCGCGAAACGCGCGAGCAGGTCCAACGTGCAGCGCATGAGTTGGGCTATGTTTATGACACCACCGCCCAGGCGTTTCGCACGCAAAAAAGTGGGTTTGTTGCGGTCAGTTTGCCCTCAATCAACAACGCGAATTTTGCAGAAACCTTTCGCGGCTTGTCGGATAGCTTAACCGAGCATGGCTTACAGCTGCTTCTGGGCAGTACCGGCTATAGCGTTGAAAAAGAAGAAGATTTGGTGCGCCAGCTGCTGGCGCGCAACCCCGAAGCCATTGTTCTGACAGGTGGTCATCACACCGAGCAGACGCGCAAATTGCTGATGGATCGCAAAATTCCGATTGTTGAAATGTGGGATCTGCCTGATGATCCCATTCAACACGTGGTGGGCTTTTCCAACAGCGACGCGATGGCGCTGATTGTCCGCCATTTGGCCCAAAGCGGTCGGCGCAAACTGGCCTTTGTGGGGGGATCGGATGGGTCGGATATGCGCGGATATGCGCGCCGGTTTGGCGCTTTGCGTGCAGCGCAAGACCTAGACTTGCCCGCCCCCGTCTTGATCGACGCCGGCCCCGCCCCGGTCACGATGCGAAACGGCGCTGACATCATAACCCAGTGGGGCCGCGACATTGCGCAGTTTGATGCGCTCGTCTGTGTGTCAGATCCTGTTGCTTTTGGATGTCTGTGCGCCTGTCGGCGGCTTGGGCTGTCGGTGCCAGATGATCTGGCGATTACCGGTTTTGGAAATTTCGACCTGGCCGCTGTCTGCGATCCGCGCATTACCACAATTGGCGTCACTGCCCGAGATATCGGAACCCGCGTTGCCGCCCTTTTGCTGGATGTCTTTGAACACGACACCGATACCAGCCCGCAAACCATCCACGTCGCCACTCGTTTGGTGCGGGGCGAGACGTCCTAAAACCCACTGCTTTATCTTTTGGCAAAGTCGGTGGCGCTTGGGTAATCAACTCAAAGCTGTTGGAATAAACTTGACACGGACCCGTGCGGGCGTTTCCCTGGACATTGCGCGCCTGGTGGTTTCGTCAATTAGTGACGCCCAAAGATATCTTTCCAAGGTGATGTCCACGAGCGCGCGGGGGGCTTTTGACGTTATTGAACACACCAACGGAACCTATTCTATTTGACGGGCATAATGATGTGCTCTTGCGCCTGCACAGGGCCGGTGGGGTGCGTGCTGCTGCGCAGTTCCTTGAGTCCTCATCCGGTGCAATCAATTTGCCCGCGGCCCAAAAGGGTGGGCTAGGTGGCGGATTTTTCGCAGTCTTCACACCATCCCCTATGGATTTGGACGACAAATTCGAGGAAATGACGCGTGACAGCTATGATTTGCCTTTGCCGGATGCGATCCAATGGCAGGACGCGGTGCCGACCGTTATGGCGCAAGCCGCGATACTTTTTGAACTGGAACGCCAGGGCGCATTAAGCGTTTGCCGCAGCGTCGCCGACATCCGCGCGGCTTTGAACCAAGGCAAACTGGCGGCGGTGTTTCACATCGAAGGCGCCGAGGCCATTGACCCCGAGTTTCACACGTTAGACGTCCTTTACCAAGCTGGGCTGCGTTCCATCGGTCCCGTCTGGAGCCGCCCCACCCTGTTCGGTCATGGTGTCCCGTTTCGCTACCCCAGCACAGGCGATACTGGGCCAGGTCTAACGGATCTGGGGGTGGAATTGGTCAAGCGTTGTGACGCGATGAACATCATGCTGGATCTGTCACATTTGAACGAGGCCGGTTTTTGGGATGTGGCGCGCCAGTCCAGCAAACCCCTGGTTGCCACCCATTCCAATGCCCACGCAATTTGTCCTCATTCGCGCAATCTGACCGACAAACAACTGGCCGCGATCCGCGAAAGTGATGGGATGGTGGGGCTGAATTTCGCCGTCGCGTTCCTGCGCGCCGATGGCAAAATGCTGGCCGATGTGCCGCTTAGCCAAATGCTGCGCCACTTGGATCATCTCATCGAACACTTGGGCGAAGACAGGGTTGGATTTGGCTCGGATTATGACGGCGCGATTGTGCCCCAAGCGCTGACCTCTTGTGCGGGGTTGCCTGCGTTAAAACAGGCGATGGCGCAGCATGGGTATGATGACGCGCTGCTGGCAAAGCTGTGCCACGGCAATTGGTTGCGCGTTCTTGAGCGCATCTGGGGGACTTAAACGCACCCAACACACCACGCATTTCCATAAACTAGAAAGGTTTACACCATGAATGCATTCAACAAACTTCTGAGCGGTGCCGCCCTTGGCCTGGCGCTTAGCGTCACATCCTTTGCGGCGCATGCGGAAACTCCGGCGAATATGTTGGTGATTGCACACCGGATTGACGATGTTACCACAATTGACCCCGCCGAAAGCTTTGAATTCGCAGGCTCGGATATCAGCCGCAACGTCTATGGCCGGTTGGTCAATCTGGACCCGATGGATCTGGGTGCTGGGTATAAACCTGATCTGGCCGAAAGCTGGGATGTGTCCGAAGATGGGCGCACGATCACTTTTACCATGCGCGACGGTGTTACCTTTCATTCGGGCAACCCGGTCACGGCAGAGGATGCCGCATTTTCGCTGCAACGCGCTGTTATCCTGAACAAAACACCTGCTTTCATCCTGACCCAGTTCGGCTTTACCCCCGACAATGTGGCCGACACGATCCGGGCGGATGGCAATAAGCTGATGATCACCACAGATAAGAAATACGCGACGTCTTTCGTGTTGAACTGCCTGACAGCGACCATCGGTGCAGTTGTGGATAAAGCCACGGTGATGGCCAATGAAGTCGACGGCGATATGGGCAACACGTGGTTGAAAACAAACTCGGCTGGGTCTGGACCTTACAAGCTGGACAGCTGGCGCCCAAACGAGGCGGTGACCTTGTCCTCGAACCCCGATTATTACGGCGGTGCGCCCGCGATGGAACGTGTGATCGTGCGCCACGTGCTGGAAAGTGCCTCGCAGCGCTTGTTGTTGGAACGTGGGGATATCGACATCGCGCGAAACTTGAACCCCGAAGATATTGCGGGTGCGTCAGGGGCGGATGGGGTGACCATCGCGGACGAACTAAAGGGCCGTTTGATGTATCTGGCGTTGAACCAAAAGCACCCTGAGCTCAGCAAACCCGAAGTGCGCCAAGCGTTTAAATACCTGATCGACTATGAAGGCATGCGCGACAGTTTCCTGAAAGGCCAATATACGATCCACCAAAACTTCTTGCCCGCGACCTATTTGGGCGCGTCAGACGAAAACCCGTTTTCCTACAATATCGAAAAAGCCAAAGAGCTGTTGGCCGCTGCCGGTGTCGAAAACCTTGAGGTCGAAATCGGGGTGCGTGAGGCCCAGGAACGTATCGAAATCGGTCAAGCCTTTCAAAACGCCGCAGCACAAGCGGGCATCAAAGTGAATATCACAGTGGGCACAGCCAAGCAGATCCTGGCACGCTACCGTGCCCGTGAATTGGATGTGTATTTGGGCGCGTGGGGTCCGGATTATCCCGATCCCCAGACCAATGCAGGCACGTTTGCCTATAACCCTGACAATTCGGACGCAGCGAATGCCACAGGTTTATTGGCCTGGCGCAACAGCTGGGACACCGGCGGGCTGACCGAAAAAGTTGCCGCCGCTGTTACCGAAGGCGACCGGGATACGCGCATTCAGATGTATCAAGATATTCAGGCTGAGTTCCGCGAAACCTCGCCCTTTGTGGTGATGTTTCAACAGATCGAGCAATCAGCCCTGCGCGATACGGTCACCAATTGGTCCACTGGCCAGGCTGTGACCTCGGCGGCTTATTGGCAGGTCACCAAGTAAGTGGCGCAGACGCACAACACCGCAGAGGAAGGGTTCGCCCTTCCTCCCTGGATCAAAACCACTGTGCTGACGCTGGGCTCGATTGCTGTGACGATGCTGGGGTTGTTGTTCATCACCTTTATCATTGGGCGGGTGATGCCAATTGATCCAGTGCTCGCAATTGTTGGCGAGCGCGCGTCGCAATCGACCTATGATGCGGTGTTTTTGGAACTGGGGTTGGACAAACCGCTGATCGTGCAGTTTGCCTATTACCTTTGGGATGTGCTGCATTTGGATTTCGGCACATCGCTTTTGAATGCCCGCCCGGTCTCAGAAGATATCGCGCGGGTGTTTCCCGCCACTTTGGAACTGGCCACGTTGGGCATCATTATTGGCATCGTGCTGGGCGTGCCTTTGGGGGTTCTGGCGGCGGTGCGCAAAGGATCCTGGATTGATCAAATCGCACGGGTCTTGGCGCTTGTGGGGTATTCCATGCCGATCTTTTGGCTGGGCCTGATGGGACTTTTGGTGTTTTACGGTATCCTTGGCTGGGTCGGCGGGCCTGGGCGCGTTGGGATTTTCTATATCGACGTGGTGCCCTCGGTGACTGGCTTGATCCTTGTAGATGCCGCGTTGGACGGCAATTGGGACGTGTTTTGGAATGCGTTCAGCCACATCATTCTGCCCGCCGCCCTTCTGGGGTATTTTTCCCTGGCCTATATCAGCCGCATGACGCGGTCTTTCATGCTCGAACAGCTTAGCGCCGAATATGTCACCACCGCCCGGGTCAAGGGGTTGTCGGAATGGGATGTGGTCTGGAAACACGCGTTCAAAAATATCCGTGTGCAGCTGATCACGGTGATCGCGCTGAGCTATGCCAATTTGCTGGAAGGCTCTGTTTTGACCGAGATTATCTTTTCCTGGCCTGGCATTGGCAGCTATATCACCACGGCCCTGCTCAGCGCTGACATGAACGCTGTTTTGGGGGGCACGGTCGTTGTGGGGCTGATTTTCATCCTGCTGAATATCCTGTCGGATCTGCTTTACAAAGTCTTTGACCCGAGGGCAAAATAATGGCCGATTTGACCTGGCGCCAATGGCTGCTGACCGATACGCCAACCTCGCGCAGACATGCCAAGCTGTCGGCCCTGTATCAGGGTTGGTTGTCGTTTCGTTCTAACACGATGGCGATGGTGGGTTTGGGAATTTTGGTTCTGCTGGTGGTGATTGCTGCTGCCGCGCCGTTGATATCCCCCCATGATCCGTTCGTGCAGGATCTGGGCAATCGTCTGGCCCCGCTAGGCACACCTGGGCATCTGTTTGGCACCGACAGTTTGGGGCGCGATATCCTGTCCAGGCTGATTTATGGGGCGCGGATTACGCTGTATATCGTTGCCCTTGTGGCGCTGATTGCCCCGATTGTTGGGCTGCTGGTCGGTACCGTGTCGGGCTATGCGGGTGGTTGGATTGACATTGTCTTGATGCGCATCACGGATATTTTTCTGGCCTTCCCCCGGCTGGTTTTGGCGCTTGCCTTTGTGGCGGCCCTTGGGGCGGGGATCGAAAATGCGGTGTTGGCGATTTCCCTGACCGCCTGGCCGCCTTATGCACGGATTGCCCGGGCCGAGACGCTGACCATTCGGTCGTCAGATTATATCTCGGCGATCCAACTGCAGGGGGCGGGTGCACTGCGCATTATCACCAAACATATCTGGCCCTTGTGCATTTCGTCGCTGATCGTACGGGTTACGTTGGATATGGCGGGGATTATTTTGGCGGCGGCGGGTTTGGGCTTTTTGGGTCTTGGCGCCCAGCCCCCTAGCCCAGAATGGGGGGCGATGATTTCCGAAGGGCGGCGCTTTATTCTGGATCATTGGTGGGTCGCGACGATGCCCGGGCTGGCGATTTTCACAGTGTCGCTGGCCTTTAATTTGTTGGGCGACGGGCTGCGCGATGTGTTGGATCCAAAGGCGGGCGAATGAGCAATCCCTTACTAGATGTCGAAAACCTTTGGGTCAAATTCCCCACCCGCCAAGGCGTCTTTGATGCGGTGCGCGGTGTGTCCTTTTCGTTAGGTCGCGAACGGTTGGGAATTGTGGGGGAAAGCGGGTCGGGGAAATCCATGACGGGCCGCGCGATCCTGCGATTGATCCGCCCGCCGGGATTGGTTGAGGCTGATCACATCGCACTTGACGGCGTGAACTTGCTGGAGAAATCGGAAAAGCAAATGCGCGCTGTGCGCGGGCAGCGGATTTCGATGGTGATGCAAGACCCCAAGTTTTCCCTGAACCCTGTCACCACCATCGGCAATCAGATCATCGAGGCCTACCGCCTGCACTCTAAAGCCTCAAAATCCGAGGCTTATGCCAAATCGCTCGACATGCTGCGCGCTGTGTCGATCCGCGATCCGGAACGGGTGATGCGCGCCTATCCGCATGAGATGTCAGGCGGCATGGGTCAGCGCATTATGATTGCGATGATGCTGATCCCGAACCCGGAAATTTTGATTGCGGATGAGCCAACCAGCGCTTTGGATGTGTCAGTGCAGCGCCAAGTGCTTGATATCATGGATGGGTTGGTCAAAGAACGCGGCATGGGGCTGATCTTTATCAGCCATGATCTGAACCTGGTGGCCGATTTCTGTGACCGTGTGCTGATCATGTATGCGGGGCGGATTGTTGAGGTCTGCCAGGCCGATCAACTGCATCAAGCCCAGCACCCTTATACGCGCGGATTGCTGAACTCTCTGCCGCGGCTGGATGCGCCGCGCGATCGCTTGGATGTTTTGCAGCGCGATCCGGCTTGGGCCGAGGCCCCCAGTGTTAGCGGACGGGTTTAAACGATGTTGCAGATCGAAAATCTAAACGTGTGGTTTGGGCGCAAACGGGACCGGGTCGATGCGGTCAAGGCTGCGACGTTTCATGTGGCGCAGGGCGAAAGTTTTGGGTTGGTCGGCGAAAGCGGGTCGGGAAAGTCCACCATTCTGCGCGCAGTCACAGGGCTGGCCCCCACTTGGTCTGGTGGGATCAAAATCCAAGGCACTCAGGTCGCGCATAAACGCCCCAGGGCATTTTTCAAGCAGGTACAGATGGTCTTTCAGGACCCCTATGCCTCGCTTCATCCGCGTCACTCTGTGGATCAAGTGCTGGGGGAAACGCTGTATCTGCATGGGTTTCAGGATATTGATGCCCGCGTGGTGCAGCTGCTTGACGACGTCGGGCTGGGGCAAAAATTCCGCTTTCGCTATCCCCATCAACTGTCGGGCGGGCAACGTCAACGGGTCGCGATTGCCCGTGCTCTGGCGCCCCAACCTGAGTTGTTATTGTTGGACGAGCCGACCTCGGCGCTAGATGTTTCTGTGCAGGCCGAAATCTTGAACCTGCTCGCAGACCTACGTCAGGCCCAGAACCTGACCTATGTGATGGTGTCCCATGATCTGTCGGTGGTGGGACATATGTGTGATCGATTGGCTGTGATGAAAGACGGCGAAATCATCGAGATAATGGACGTGGCGGCGTTGCAAAATATGCAAGCCACACATCCTTATGCGCAGCATCTGCTGCAGGCGTCGGTCTAACCGCGCCGCTTTCAAAACCTAAACCAGGGGGATAAAAGAATGAGACATTTCAAACACATCCTATCAGCCGGACTGATGTGCAGTGCGCTGGCATTAACGCCCGCCTATGCGCAAACGCCACCCAACATGCTGGTCGTGGCACAGAATATCGACGATATCGTGACCATTGATCCGGCCTCTGCATATGAGTTCAGCTCGGGCGAATATGTCGCCAACACCTATGACACACTGGTGCGCTATGATGCGACCGACACCACAGTTCTGACCCCGGCCTTGGCCACCGCGTGGACTGTGGATGCGGACGCTAAGACCGTGACATTCACCTTGCGTGACGGCGTCACCTTTCATTCTGGCAATCCATTGCGGGGCGAAGATGTGGTCGGGTCCTGGACCCGCGTTGTGGCGTTGGACAAGGCCCCGTCATTCATCCTGACCCAACTTGGCTGGACCCCGGACAATATTACCGACATGGTCACGGCGGACGGCAACACCATCACGGTGCGCTATCAAGGCGATTTTGCGCCGTCTTTTGTTCTGAACGTCCTGGCCGCACGTCCCGCGTCGATCGTGGACATGGAAACTGTGATGGCCAATGAAGTTGACGGCGACATGGGGCATGCGTGGATGAACAAGAACTCGGCCGGGACGGGACCGTTCAGCCTTGGCACCTATCGCCCCGCCGAGCTGTTGTCACTGAACGCAAATCCCGACTATTACCAAGGTGCGCCTGCGATGGATCGGGTGGTAATCCAACACAATCCCGAAGGGGCGTCGCAACGTCTGCTGCTGGAAGCTGGGGACGTGGATATGGCCAAGAACCTAGATCCCAATCAGATCAGCGGGCTGGCGGGTGCAGAGGGCGTCATGGTCGAAACCTACCCCCAGGCCGCCGTGCATTGGGTGTCGTTTAACCAAAAGGTCGACGCCTTGACCGACCCCGCCGTATGGGAAGCTGCGCGCTACTTGGTGAACTATGAAGGCATGGCCGATAGTTTGCTGAAAGGGCAAATGAAGGTCCACCAAGCGTTCTGGCCCGATGGCTTTCCCGGGGCTTTGACTGACACGCCGTTCAGCTATGATCCTGAAAAAGCGCAACAAATATTGGCCGAGGCGAATGTTGAACTGCCCATAAACGTGACTTTGGATGTCATTTCCGCCGCCCCCTTTGTGGACATGGCCCAATCGCTGCAGGCGTCCTTTGCCGAAGGTGGCATAAACTTGGAAATCATGGCCGGGACCGGCGCGCAAGTCATCACCAAATACCGTGCGCGCACCCATGAGGCGATGCTGCTGTATTGGGGACCGGATTTCATGGACCCGCATTCCAACGCTAAGGCTTTTGCGTTCAACAAAGACAATTCGGACGACAAATATGCCTCGACCACCACATGGCGCAATGCGTGGATGCCGCCCGCCGAGATGAACACCAAGACCATGGCTGCATTGGGTGAACAAGACGCAGAAAAGCGGCTGGCGATGTACCGCGAGCTGCAGCAAGAAACCCAGGCCGAAGCGCCATTTGTGATCATGTTCCAGGCCATCAAACAGGTCGCGATGCGTGATACCGTCAAGGGTTTTGTGAACGGGGCAACATCAGATTACGTATTCTACCGCCTTGTAACCAAAGACTAAATCACTTCCGAGTGGCGTCGGTAAGCATCGCTAAGTACTAAAGTACGATGTGTTCCATAATGACGCTTCGGTGGCCGAAAAATATGCACGGCCGCCGAAGCGTCTGCCCCAATAGCGTTTCTTCAGTTTTGGGAATTCGCACTGGATCTTGTGTGGACTGCGTCCTTTCATTAATCGCTCCAAAGCCCTGATCGCCAGGTTAAGCGGGGCAGACACAAACATGTGCACAATGCCAACCGGCCCTTGATAATTTGCACATCATTCCCTTGGCATAGTTGGCGGCAAATATCGCGGATACGAAATCCGAGATCACCGATAAGAACTTTGTTCGGTAACCGCGCCATTGGGACCGCCTGCCTGGCCCTGGGACGCGCTCAAAAAACACATTCCCGCCGATTACAGCACCCTGCCTTTAACTTGAGGCACCCTGTATCGTAAATGTCCCGAGAACGCGCAGCGTGGCAGGGCATTTGTTTCCCAAGTTTTAGGCAGGGTGCTTTAGGGGTCGCTTACGGCTCAGTGCAGAATGACACCTTAAGGTCGGGTCAGCGGACGAACCCGACCTTGGATTTCTCGACTTCGCTAGCGCAGCATTCTCTCGCACTTGCAGCAGACCTCTTGCCGCTACGCAGCATACATCACCAAAGCAGTCATTAGAATTCGAGATCAGACGGGAAATTCGAAGCACCTTTTCTCTGCTGCTGTGCCAATGGTTGCTTCGGCCTAAGTACTTTCAAACTACGTTTGCAGCATTGACCAGCCATAAAACAGGGTCATACAAAGTGTATAAATCGCAAGAATGACCACATTGACCGGATTTCCAGACAGTTTTGGTGTCTTGATCTGGGAAACATTCAATCCCGCAAGGCACAGACCACATACCGCCAGAATGATCGCAAACGTTGGGCGCTCAAAGTATCCCGCAAACATGACGACAAACACAAGAATGATGCTGTTGTTATCAATGGCGAGCCCGGTATATTTAGCATCCCCTGACAACCCAAAGGTACTGAAATAGCTCAGGCGGATCGCACCAAAGACCAACGTCACGAATACGACGGGCAGAAACACGGCACTAAAATCGGCGTAACTCAGGATGAGAATGGCAGGCGTCACGCCGTAACTGACAATATCGATCAGCAGATCGAGCGTACCGCCGAAGGCCCGATCATCCCCCGTGCGGCCTTTCATTTTTCGTGCAATCAATCCATCGGCCCAATCAAATCCCACGGCCCAGATCATGCCGATCATCGCTGC
>JBGCEM010000166.1:0-5184 GCA_045106335.1 Paracoccaceae bacterium
GCGTCGGTGCACGGTAAGATTTGCGAGGTGTCATCCCCCACAGTCGCATCGCCAAAATTTGTGTATGCAGCTGGACCACCCAGCACAAAAGTGGACAGATGGCTTTTTTCCAGCGCAAAGCTGCCGTTGAACAGATCAATCAATTCAGCGTTGAACAGAGGATAGCGCTGCGAAAACACAGGACCGACGTCCAAATCCAGACCCACCCCCAGATCAAAGAGCCCGAAATCAATGCCCGCATAAAAGGATGCGTTTGCCGCCAGTCCTTCCAGCAGCAGGGACAGATCAAATTCAAGCCCAGTGCGGTTGGTCACGATAGGCCGCGCCTGATGCTCGACCTCAACAAAGGTGCTGCCCCCGTCATAGAGCAAGTTCAGCGTATCCAGATCCGGCAGGAACGGCGTTTCGCTGATCGGCAGAATGCGTTCTACGTCTTCAAACCGCAGCGCGCCCATGGCCTCTTCCAGCGTAAGCGCAACCACTTCGTCATCGTTTCCGGGCGTATCATCGCGATCAATGAAATAGCCCAGCTCAAGCGTTGAGGTATCCAGATCCTGGGTTTGATCCGCACCCAACGCGGGCGCACTTTCCAGAAGGATGTCGCCACTGCTTAAGGAAATCCAGTTGGATGTGCCCACCTCGCGCATGACCAGCCGCCCGCCGACCGACGCTGTCTGCCCCGTAAACGCTGCCGGAACCCCCGCTGCAAAGTCGATAAACAAATCAATATCTGTCGCCGCCACCAGACTTTCAGCGGCAATGTCTTTTAATCGGGCATTCAGCGCCTCAGATTGGATCATGCCGGATTCCACAAAAGTCAGCGCCTTGGCGATCTGCACCACTTCCACGGGCTTTGCGATGTGATTGCCATCGCCGTCCAGCTTGGGACCGCTGCCATCGTCGTTCATTTCAAAGAACCGCAGACGGGTCTGCATTTCCGGCGTCAGGGTGAATTCCTGTTCCAACGGCAGGCCTGCGCGCAGTTCCACATCCAGCAGGTTATAGCCGAAATCAGCCGAAAAACTTGCCGGACCGAAGGATCCCCCAAGGGTCGGGAAGTTATATTCCAACGGTGGAAACACGCCGCCCGTTGCATAGGTCAAAATGCCATCCAGATCGATGGTTAGCGCCGCAAGCTCTGCCCGATTACCCTGATTAAGAGGGTTGCTGTCTGTGTCCACGGGGACCGCTTCGCCGTCTACCAAACGCCGTGTGGTATCCGTGACATAGATCCCGTCTGAAAAGGCCGACACAGTGTTAATGCTGGGAATGAAAATCGCAAGATTGCCCACGTCAAGCCCGGATGGATCCGGCACGTCTTGATCTTCGGCTTGCGTGTCCCCCCGTTTTTTATCCACATCCGCCTTTTTCGCAGCCTTGTTCTCTGGCGTGCTCAGGAATTGGGCAAACTCAATTTTATAGCCTGTTTCATCGCCGTTATAGTCTTCTGCGGGGGTAATCACGCCCGTTGCATCGGCAAGTTCATCAAGTCCAGTGCCAAGAATATTGATCGGGTTTTCATTGCGTGCAGAATCTATGTCGATCAAAGGAACCACTGTGCCAACGTCAAAATCCAGAACCGTCAAAGTGGTTTCGTGGTTGAACACACCCAAAGTCGCGGCCAGCAGCACGTCCAGTTCCGCCACAAGATCCATCTTGAACACAAGGCTGGGGAACAGCGTTTCAAACCCCGCACCTGCGCCATGTTCAAAGTCCGCGTCAAACAGCAACCCAACGACCTGATCTGCGTCTTGGGTCGGGTCCAGATCGGGATAGGCCACCGTCAGCTCATAGGGCAGCGTGGCGGTGATGGACCCCGGTTGCGGCTCGTCAGGCTCATTCGGGTCCGGGCTGCCCAGGTTCAGTTCCGCCAGAATGTTGATCCCGAAAGTCGCGCCAATTTCGCCGTTAACCTGAGCCGTGAAAACTTTCGTGTCGCCCTTAAACGGAAGCCACACACTGACTGGCCCGCCGATCTGAAACGACGTGCTGACCGGATCACCCGCGCCGCCGCCCAGTCCAAAAAACTGTTCATAGCGCTGGCTTTCCAACCCAAACTGGCTGTCTGAAATGACATACGTATGATCGATTACAGTCGTCGTATATCCGTCGCGCAGCAAAAGCGTCATGAGATCACCCGATATCAATTGATTCAAATTTTAAGAAACGTCCTGAAAATACGCAGAACGAAGGCAGAGGCGGCCAGTATGAGACCCCGCCTGCGCGGATCAATCAGGTGTTTACCCCATTCCGGGGCCTATTTTTGACACTGCTACAATCCCAGGCTTTCAAACCTAAAGAAAGCGGGTGTTGTCAGGCGGGGTAGGCCGCCTGGAATGCGGATATCTTGGCGCATTCAGCTTCGATCGCCAAAATATGCGGAAATGCACTGTAATCAGCCCCCCAACGATTGGCGTTGTAAAGCTGCGGGATCAAACAGATTTCCACCAAACCGGGGGATGACCCGGATGCGAAAGGCGCGGGCTTTAAGTCCGCCAACAGCGCCTCAAATGCAGCGAGACCTGGGGTGATGAAATGTGTCATCCAGTCGGTGCGCGCCGATTCTTGACCACCCGTTGCGTGTTTCATGACCGACAAATTGCACACAGGATGCAGATCCACGGCAATCGCATACGCCGCAGCCTGGATTTTCACGCGCAATATGGGATCCTTGGGCACCAAGTTCAAATTGCGGGTCTGATCCAAGTACTCCAAAATCGCCAAAGATTGCGTGAACCTCTGCCCGTCAATGTCCAAAACCGGCACCAAACCTTGGGGGTTGCGGGCCAAATGTGCGGGATCGCGATGCGCGCCGGACAGCAAATCCACCGTCTTGATCTGATACGCTTCACCGGCCAAGTTCAACGCAATCCGCAACCGGTAACTGGCGGAAGATTTCGGGTAGTCCCACAGCACCGTTTGGCTCATTTCGCGGCCTCAAGTGCAGCCCGCAGCACGTCGCGATCCCCGATATGATTGGCCAATGTCAGGATCAGGCGGGCGTTGAACTCTTGGCTTTGCGCATCGCTTAAATCCGCATGAGCGCGCAACAATTCGTCGTAAAACCCATCCGGGTCGGGGATATTCGGGGTCAGGTTCAGATCCATCACTTAGCCCTTCGCAAGTGAGATTTGCACAGCATCCGCCACGGCTTGCGCGTCAAAATCCGGCCAGCGCGCAACCACATGTTGATCCGGGCGGATCAGATAAATCGCACTGGGATGATCCCCCAAATACCGCGCGGCCAACGGATCCGACGGGTCAGGAACATGCACGATCCGCAGGCTTACCCCATGGGCCGTGAACGGTGTCGGGGCCGTGCCACCAAGCGCCAAAATCACAAACTCATTTCCCAAGACATCCAACAAAAACCCATCCCCCATCGGCGCATCGGGACAGGCCACACCGGGGCGCGTGACCGCAGGCCCGTCCAGCGCATCGACGCCAAACAGCGCAAATCCATCATAGCTGCACGGCACCGACAAACGGCCTGAATTCACCAAGGGGCGCGCAAAGGCATGGCGGTTGGCCAAATTCAACACAGCATTGCGAAAGATCTGACTGATTTTGGTTTTCGGGGTCATGAAATCTGTCGCGCGGGTCGAGTTGAGGATATTTTCATCCGCCCCGTATTCCCGCTCGACCGCATAGGTATCCAGCAGCGCATCCCCAGCCACACTTTTCAGCACCAGATCCAATTTCCAGGCCAGGTTTTCCGCATCTTGCACCCCGGAATTGGCCCCACGCGCGCCAAAGGGCGACACTTGATGTGCACTGTCGCCAGCAAAAAACACCGGCCCATGGCGAAAGGTCTGCATGCGGCGACATTGGAACGTATAGATCGAGGTCCATTCCAGCTCATACTCTGGCACTTCACCGGTCTGGCTGGACAGCATCGCATCGACCCGCGTGCGGATTCGGTCCGGGTCCAGTTCCTTGTCGCGATCAATGTCCCAGCCCAGCTGAAAATCAATACGCCAGATATCGTCCGGTTGTTTGTGCAGCAATGCGGATTGTCCGCTGTCCTTAAAGGGTGGTTCGAACCAGAACCAACGCTCGGTCGGGAAATCGGCCTTCATTTTGACGTCTGCGATCAGAAAATTGTCTTCAAACACACGCCCATCAAAAGACAGGCCCATCATATCGCGCGTGGCCGAACGCGCCCCATCACACGCCACCAAATAATCGGCCTCAAGTTGATAAGGCCCGTCGGGTGTTTCGACTGTCAACCGCGCATGCGTGTCATGGGTTTCTAGGGCCGTGACTTGGTTGCGCCCCCGGATTTCGATGGGGGCACCGACGGCTTGGGCTTGGCGAATTTCTTCAACCAGGAAGCGTTCAAAATAGGGCTGTTGCAGGTTGATAAAGGCGGGATTGCGATGACCTTCTTCGGGCAGCAGATCAAAGGAAAACAGCTTGCCATCCCCGTGAAACACCCGCCCCACATTCCAGACAACACCTTTGTCGACCATAGGCGCACTGGCCCCAAGGCGGTTGGCAATGTCCAGTGTGCGCTTGGCAAAACAGATCGCTTTACTGCCCAAACCAGCACCTTCGTGATCATCCAAAACCAACGCCGGTGTGCCCTTTTTGCCCAGATCCAACGCAAGCGCCAGACCCACAGGACCGCCACCAACAATCACCACCGGATGTCGTTGCACGGCTTCGAATTGGCCTGCAACCTTCACATAAGGGTACAGCTTAAACGTGGTTTCATAACGTATAGCGACCATCGCAAATCCCCTTTTAAACTGGAAGTTACCCCTGCAATTCCGCCCACATGTCTAGATCGCGCTTGTCCGTCCAGATGCGGGGGTGCGCGATACCACGGGCTTCGTCATAGGCGCGGGCAACGTTGAAGGGCAGGCAATGTTCATAGATCGCGTAGTCGTGGAATTTCGGATCGCAGCTTGCGCGCACTGCATCCCAGGCTTCTTTCAACGAGCCCCCTCGGGCCGCCACACGGGCCGCAGGGGCATAGGTGCTGTCCACAAAATCGCGCGTGCTGTCGATGGCGCGCGCCACGGCATCTTTGCCAATCAACGCACCGCCCCGACCCGGCGCAATTGCGTCCACATCATAGGCCAGGATATTGTCCAAGGTCGCGCCCCAGTCGCCAAAATAGCCATCACCGCAATAGCAGGCAGAGTGATCTTCGACGATATCGCCAGTAAACATCACGTT
>JBGCEM010000167.1:0-3905 GCA_045106335.1 Paracoccaceae bacterium
GTCGACAGACGCATCCGAGAGGCCTTTGGAGTCCTTGCGCCAGACGAGGTATTTGCGCTTGATGCGCAGGTTATCCGAAGTGTGCTTTGCCATCGGTCTGAGCCTCCCTTGCTGAGGTATCATTTAAGGGAGGAGTGCGCATAGACACTAATCTTGGGTTGGCCTGTTGCACTGTGACCTCAATTTTGGCCCGAATAGCCTCTAAATCAGCACGGCGGACGACCTTATTGATGATACCGCCACACGCAGGACAAAACGCTTTGAGCATCCCTGTCGTCGGTGTCGCCTGAGTATATTCTGCGAACTTGCCATCTGGCTCTTGCGGCACCTTACAACCAAGACAAAACAAATGATGTAGTGCTAGTTTAGTTTTGGATTTGGCGCGGCATTGGCCAAGAAACAGCTTCAGATCTTTGCCTTTGATAAGCCAAGGAACCTTGCTACGATCTGCAACCAATCCCTTATCCTTGATCCAACGAATGACAGTTTGCCGGTGTCGACCGAGCGCCTGTGCAGCCTCCCAGACGGTGTAGACGTAATGCGTCTTGATGAGATTTGGGGATGAAATACGCGGCATCACAGACCCTCCGATGGCAATGGGCCAGAGGTGTTCTGGCAAATTTGCCCAGCCTCCCAGGCCTCGACATCCTGTTCGCGATAGAGCACCCTCGCCCCGATTTTGAGGAACTTGGGACCCTTTCCCAACCACCGCCACTGCTCAAGCGTTCTGGGCGACAAATGCCACCGCTGCGCCAATTGTTCTTGTGTGATCTTACTCATGAGACCTCTCCGAGCTTCATCGCCAGCCGAGTAGGTTCGACCGACTTCTGCTAACAAAGGTGCAGTACTTTGATGATGAAATCTGTGGTCCGCGTTTGAAAAGATGTGACCTAGACAAGCTCTAGGTAATTGAAAAGGTTACACTTAGGAAGAGGAGTTGTGACGTTCATCGGTTTGCTGTGTCGTTTCCAATCGCCAGCACTGGATAAACACACGCAAATTCCGATACGGCCAAATCCCAATGACGGTCTGGAAGCTTGCAAAACTGCTATCGGTTAACGCATGCTTAGCGAATTAAGGTTGTTGGTAAAATTGGTTGCGGGAGTAGGATTTGAACCTACGACCTTCAGGTTATGAGCCGAAATTCCCGCGATTCCAATAACTTAGGAAAACCAGTGGCTTAGGCGACAAGCCTTTGATTTCACGCATTTTCCGTTCCGACACCGTCCGTCATTCACAGGCTTTAAACGTCCCAAACCGTCCCAAACAGGCGCATGCGGGTTGACGTGGCGTTGACATGAATTGCGCGATCATCAATCGCGCGGCGGAGCAGCGTGGCGGAAACCAGCTTCGGAAATGTGTCCCCGAAGGCTAGAGGCCCTAGATGCAAATTTGCGATAGCCGACCTTCGCCGCGCGGGTCGCAAACTGGTAGGATGCGGGACGAAGTTGTCGTTCGTCACATAACCACTAACGACTGCATCGGTCTACTCAACGATCATCGCACATCGCCTGTGTGCCCATTGAAGTTGCTTGGTTTGTGCTCACGCTGAACCGCGCAACCTCCTCGGAAGTCATCCAATGCATCCCGTCTGCTGGCGCGACCTGCAGCGTAAACCAGTAAAAAGCCGCATCAATTCCCACATCCTGATAATAGCTCAAATACCGATCATGTTCGGGGTCAGACCGTGGTAGGTCGGTTGCCGTAAAGTCTTCTGCGGCCCATGAATGAACGCCGAGACAGGCCCCTGCTTCAAGCACTCGATTCACGCCAGCCAAAAACAGGTCAGTACCACCAGACGCCACAAGCCCGTCGGATGGTACACGTGTCGTCAGGCCCAAGTCTCGGACAACACGCGCGAATTTCACATTCGCCTCGTCGTCCACTGAGCCGCCAATATACTGCAAGACCAACGTCTTGGCATTCGGATGGTCACCGATCATGTCTTCAAACAAATCGAGTGAATCTGAATCTATTTCCCCAGAGGCAATGATCTCGTCACCGAATACGGCAAAGCTCAAGGGTGTATGATCATCGGCGCAAGCGGCACTCGTTGCCAGACCCAAGAGCACGAAAATTTTCATCAAGCGCATCAATAGACCTCACCCTCGGGTTTCTTGGTTCAAGCCATCTATAATGAAACAACGTCGTAGTCCTGACCACTTCACAAAACCGACATTAGTGAAGTCTGCAGCATCCGTCAAAATGGGCTCTTCTGGAACTTTCGCCGCGCGTTCCACGAGCGGCTGGTTTGGGATCAACGGTCCTTCGCTGCACGACGCATGAATTGGTAAGATGCGGACAAAACCGCCGTTCGATTTTTCTCCTTTGCTGGCGCAGCATTCCTTCGCACATGCAGTAGTGATCTTTTGGCAGTGCAGCGGATTTCACCAAACTGGCCATTCAAGTGGAGCATTACACGGCAATTTCAAACCGACCTTTCGCTGCGCGTTGGCCGAACTCGCAGGTCGCGGGACTAAGCCGTCATCTGAACAACGAAATCGAACGTCAGCACCATGGAACTCGGAAATTTTTTACATTCGCTTGAGAAGAAGCAGCTGCATTTAAAGAGAGGCGAACCGATAAACTGGCCACCCCTCTTTTACAGTATTTGATCACGAACTGTGACTTACTGGTTCGAGCCTGCCATCACCATGTCCATTACATTTTCAAGATTGAAGCTGCCGGGAGTTTGCCTTGGCGGATACTCCTTAAAACTCTGCAACCATTGCGCCACATAAGCTGAAGCTGGAGCGATCACATACATGCGCTCTGCCGCCCAGCGGACATAACCCATTGCTTCCTCTTTTTTTGCCCGTTCGAATGGGTCCATCCGCAGGTTTGTTAGTTCAGGAAAACGCAAAACCTTGAACGGTTCAGACCAGACATCAAAACCATGGGCATCCTGAATGAGGAAGTTTAGCTTCCAATCATTATATCGCAGGGCAGCAACAGAACCGTCATCGGTCCAGTACAGGAACTCCTTGCGGGGCCATTCTGCTTCACCACGCAGAGCGGGACCAAGATCATAACCGTCCAAATGTACTTTGTACTCGGTATCACCAATGGACAGCCCATCGAGCAGTTGCTCTTTGATGTCTGACTGCCCCACCGCACCAGCAATTGTGGTGAACATGTCGTTGTGCGCACCAATTTCATTGATGATAGTGCCGGGCTGGGTCACGCCAGGCCACCGGATCATAGTTGGGACGCGAAAGCCGCCTTCCCACTGGGTGTTCTTTTCGCCCCGGAACATTGTGGTGCCGCCATCGGGCCAGGTAAAGGTCTCTGCCCCATTGTCGGTCGAGTACATAACGATGGTGTTGTCGGCGATGCCCAATTCTTCAAGCTTGTCTAGCAGTTGCCCCACATGGCCGTCATGTTCAACCATTCCGTCGGCATAGATGCCCTGACCGGTGACGCCGTCACTTTCTTCCTTGAGGTGCGTGAAAACGTGCATGCGCGTGGAATTCCACCACACAAAAAAGGGTTTGTCCTGTTCCGTGGAGGTATCCATAAAATCAAGCGCTGCCACGAGGGTCTCATCGTCAACGGTTTCCATCCGTTTGCGCGACAATGGACCTGTGTCTTCGATTTCGCCATCGGCTGAAGATCGGATTACACCGCGCGGGCCAAAGGCATTTCGGAAATTTCGCCCGTCAGACATTACCAGATCACTTGGATAATCGACATTCTCGGGTTCTTCTTCAGCGTTGAGATGATAGAGATTTCCGAAAAACACGTCAAAGCCGTGGTTGGTGGGTAAATGTTCGTCTCTGTCGCCAAGGTGGTTCTTTCCGAATTGTCCTGTGGCATATCCTTGCGCGCTCAGCACTGTGGCGATGGTCGGGTCTCGTTCATCCATACCCTCCGGCGCTCCGGGCAAACCAACTTTGGTCAGTCCC
>JBGCEM010000168.1:0-5838 GCA_045106335.1 Paracoccaceae bacterium
AATGCCAATGGGCGGGATGAAGATGAAAGCCGCCAGTTTCCATTGGGAGTTCATGTTTGCGCGCTCGATGCACCAGACGACCGACATGATTGAACAGCACAAGCTGTTGTCCGATGTCGCGGATCAAATCGATGCCGGAAATATCAAGACAACCCTGTCCGAAGTCTTGTCGCCCATAAACGCAATCAACATGCGTGAAGCACACCGGTTGGTCGAGACGGGCCAAGCCAAAGGCAAGATCGTAGTCGAGGGGTTTTAAATAAACGGTAGAGCGACCCATATTCGCTCTACCCGATTACAAATGCGTCAAAGCGGCCGTTGGTGCGTCATGCAGCATCGGTCAATATGGCCGCACAGCAGAACTTGGTGCATCGCGCAGCTTAGGTCCGGTTTGAGCCCAGAGTCACCGATGCTGCGTGATGCACGAATGACGGCTTTGATCAGGTGCAGAACCTATTAGGTTTAAAGCTTGGACCTCAATTAACAAAAAGCAAAGGTCTCTGTTTGCCAACAAAGATCAGTCAGATCCTTGATCAATCCGACCTCAGAATAGCCACTAAATCATCTTGGGGTTGCTGGCGCGCGTCCATATCGAGACCGTTCTGAATGTGGTTCAGGTGAGATATGAGAAGCTGTTCAGCAATTTCTGGGTCCTGTGACTGGATCGCCTTCAGAATGTTGCTGTGTTCGTCATCTGGGCAACTCGCGTTTTGTGATGATCCGAAGAGGCCAACGATCAGCGATGTTCGCGTTACCAGTTCGCGCATCATGCGAAAGATAAATTTGTTGCCCGTCGCTTGGGCGAGCTTGGTGTGAAACTCGCCAGACAACCGGATGATTTCTGTGCGCTCGTTCTGCGCGCGGGCGGCGTCCTCTAAGGCAATGTGATCGACGAGAACGGCGAGGTCAAGATCACCTGCCTTCTGCGCCAGCAACCGAACGAGCGGTGGTTCGATCAACAACCTTGCGGCGAATACGTCGGTTGCTTCGGACTTGTCAGGACAGGCGACATAGGCCCCACGGTTTGACTGCAACTCTATGATGCCCTGACTTGAGAGCAGCAAAAGAGCGCGCCGAATGCGCATCCGGCCAACGCCAAACGTCTCGCACAGGCGCGCTTCGCTCAGTTTGGTGTTTGGTGCCAAACGCTGTTCCATCACCGCCTTGTAAATGCGCTCAACAATAAAATTTTCATCTGATCCCGGATTAGGGTCCGTCTTACCGATGCTGCTTTGTTGAGGAGTAGAAGACACCATGTCACTTTCAAAGTTGATTAATTATGCGTTTTCGTTGGCTTTAAGCGTTTAAATTTTAATCAGTCTAAGGCCAAGCGTCAGAACTTGTCGACAAGACACTAACCATGTTGACAAAGATTGTTAACAATCGTGAACTCGTGGTGCGGCATGCATGGAGGTTCCATCTAACTGCCGGCCAATGATAGCGCGAAACGCGTCGAAAATGAACTCAACGGGAGTTAAGATATGCAAAGAAGATCACTGATGAAGGCGGCTCTGACCGCTGCAACATTGACTGCATTCGGGGCGACTGCTGCCCTCGCAGAGAACCCTGTCCTGAAAATTGGATTTGTTGGCGTGACCAGCGGTCCGGCTGCGGCTTGGGGTATCTCCAACCAGCGCTCCATGGAAGCGCGTGCTGCTTGGATCAACGAGACCGGCGGCTATACCATCGGTGACACAACCTACGACATTGAAATCGTGTCCTTTGATGACCAGAAAGACCCCAAGCGCGCCATCGCGGGCATGGAGAAAATGGCACAAGAAGGCATCCACTATGTTGTCGGGCCAAACGTTGACGACGGGGCGGCAGCTGTGCGTCCGGTAGCCGAAGCAAACGACATCATGTACTTCCCTTATGCGTTCCCGAAAGAGCTCTATTCAGCGCCTGCGTCAAACGCTGTGCTGGGCATGATTGCCAACTACCAGTCAGGCCCTGCGATTTATAAGCACCTGATGGAAAACGAAGGCGTCAAAACGGTTGCCTTCATTGCCGCAAACGAATCTGATCCGCTGAGCCAGCGTGACGGTGGTGTGGCCGCAGCCAAGGAGCTGGGTCTGGAAGTTGTGTCCGACAGCGTCACGTATCAAGTCGATACAACGGACTTCACACCTGTGCTGACACCGATCCTGCGCACGCGCCCTGATCTGCTGGTGCTCTCCGGTGTGTCGCCTGCCAACGCACCACAGCTGATCCGCTCCGCGCGTGAGCTGGGCTTTGAGGGTCTGATCTCCACTGAAACCGCACAAGACGCAGGCGTTCTGGCCGAAGGTGCCGGTGATTTGGCAAATGGCTTTATCTCCGTGGGTGGGGCGTCCACAGCGGAACTTGCCTCGCCTATGATGAATGAATTTGTCGAGCGGTACACATCTATGTTTGGTGAGTATAACGACGAATCCAACACCAAGGTCTACGCGCTCGAGTATATCCTCGAGACGATCAAAGCCACGCCCGAAGCCATCGAAGACGTGGCGGCCTTCCAAGCGTCCATGGACAGCTTTGAAGCACCAAACCCTTACATGAACGGCGATGAAAAGCTGCGCTATGTGGGTATGAGCTCCTTTGGTCAAAAGCGTCAGATCGCGGTGCCACTGGTTGTCAATGTCTACCAGGATGGTGCGTTCGAGACGATGTTCATCGCGCGCGTCGACTGAACCACGCACTCTGACACACTGCTTCCGGCTACGGCCGGGAGCAGTTCCTATTCGGCGGTAAGGCCGGTTTAACCACAGAAAGAAAGTGCTCATGGAACAGGTAATGGCCAATGGGGTTTATCTGGGTTCCCAGTATGCGATGATCGCACTGGGATTGACCCTGATTTTCGCCTTGATGAATGTTCTCAACTTTGCCCATGGGCAGATGTATGTCATTGGCGGCTTCGTCACATATACGTTCTACGGACAATGGGGTGTGCCATTTGTATTGGCGCTTTTCATGTCCTGCATCACCTTGGCCATTATCGGCGCGCTGATAGAGAGATACCTGTTTGCTCCGGTGATCAAAGGGTCTGCGCGCGAAGAGAGCACGATGCTCCTTGCGGCGGGTATCGCCTTTTTGCTGGACGCGCTGATCCTTTTGATTTTCGGCGAAAAGCAGCGTGGCGTTCCCAAGATAGTTGACGGGGTTTTCAACTGGGATTTCCGTCTGATCATGCCCTACGACCGCATATTGATCTGTGTTCTGGCTATTCTATCCATCGTCGCTTTCATCGCCTTGATGCAATATTCCAAGACGGGCCGCGCGCTGCGTGCCTTGGCACAAGACAGGACAGCCGCACAACTGATGGGCGTCAACGTGGACCGCTATTCGATGATCGGCTTCGCGCTTGGCGCCATGCTGGCGGGTCTTGTGGGCGGCTTGCTGGTCACCATTACGGGCATCAACCTTGGCATGGGCGGCCCGACGTCGATCAAGGCCTTTATGATGGTGATGATCGGGGGCGCAGGGGTGATCTCGGGCGCCATCTGGGGCGGATTCATTCTGGGCTTCATGGAAGCGTTTGGCCTCGCCTATCTGTCGCAATATGGCGATATCACATATCTGCTGATCTTTGTATCACTGATGATTTTCCTTGCTATCCGGCCTCAGGGCCTGATGGGTAAACCGTGGGGTTGATCGCATGTTGAACTTCTCGAAAACTCAAATCATCGGCGTTGTTGCCTTTCTGGCTGTCGTCTTCGTAGGTGTCCCTGTCCTTATTGCGGCGACTGGCCGGTGGGACTTTTACTTCACCCTGACCTCAGTAGCGCTTCTGGCGATTGCGAGTGCGGGGGTCTGGCTGACGTTTTATATCGGCCGCATCAACATCGGACAGGGTGCGTTTGCGCTTGTCGGGGCCTATGTCTCGGCGATCCTGGTCGTTAAGGCAGGATGGTCGTTCTGGCTCTCTTTGCCTGCGGCAGGATTGTTCGCGGCGCTTGTTGCCACTCTCATTGGCCTGCCCATCCTGCGCCTGCGCGGGGTCTATTTTGCAATGATCACATTGGTGCTGACCCAAGTGGCAACATTGACCGCGCTGGCTTTGCCGATCACGAACGGCGCCAAGGGCATCACCAGTATTCCACTGCCCGGTGCGGTCTCGATCTTTGGCATCCCGCTGGTTCCTGATTTCTCCACTTTGGAAAACGCGCGGATGGCGTTCTATTTTACGGCCGTCATCTTGATGATCATCACCTATGCCGCACTCTACCGATTGGTGAACTCGCGCCTTGGGCACCTATGCCGCTCCATGCAGCAAAATGAGGAACTCGCCAGCTCGATCGGGGTGAACATCACCTATATCCGGATTTTGATTTTCGCGATCTCCAGCTTTTTCGGTGGCATCGGCGGCGCGATGTTCGGGTCGATCTCACAGTCGGTTTACCCTGCCACCTTCGTCGTCAAAGACAGCGTCGACTTCATGCTGAACTGCTTTCTTGGTGGCCTCGGCTATGTATTTGGCCCGATGCTTGGCACGCTGGCGCTCTATTTTGGCTGGGACTTGCTGTTCGAATTCGGCAAGTACCAGATGCTGATCTATGCAACACTCCTGATTATCATCATCCGCTTCCTGCCCAACGGCTTGCTGAGCATCCGTCTTGGCAAAGGAGGTGACAAATGAGCCCGCTTCTTCAGGTCAAGAATGTCACCAAGCGCTATGGTGGTCTGACGGCGAACAATGACATCAGCTTTGATGTGGCAGAGAACGAGATTCTCTCCGTCATCGGGCCGAACGGCGCGGGGAAATCCACTCTGTTCAAGATGATCGCCTCTTTCACGCCGACATCCGCCGGAGAGGTAGTCTATCGCGGCGAGCGTATCTCGAACCTCAAGCCACATATCGTGGCGCGCAAGGGGGTCGTCCGCACGTTTCAGGAAACCACCATTTTCAAAAGCATGACCGTGCGCGAAAGCGTCGTGGTGGCGCAGCATCTGCGCGCCAAGGCCTCGCTGGCGGGATATTTCTGGGGGTCCAAGACGGCCAGAGACGATGTCACCGCGTTTGAAAAATATGCGGATGAGTTGCTGGAGTTTCTCGGCATGTCGCCGATCAGCGGTGAACAAGCCAGCAATCTGCCGCAGGGCAGCCTGCGCGCGCTTGGCATTGCTATCGGCCTTGCGACAGACCCAAAGGTGCTGCTGCTCGATGAACCCTTTGCCGGCATGAACCACGACGAGACCATGAATATGGTCAATTTGGTGCGTTCGGTGCGCGACGAACGCGGGGTGACGGTCATGCTGGTGGAACACGACATGCCGGCCGTAATGAAAATCTCGGACCGGATTGTTGTGCTGAACTTTGGCGAAAAGATCGCCGAGGGCACACCATCGGAAATCCAGAACAATGAAAAAGTCATCGAGGCCTATCTGGGCAGCGCCGACGACGAGATCGGGATGTAGATGATGACAGCCATGTTGGAATTCAAAGACGTCGAACTTTATTACGATCATGTCTACGCGCTCAAAGGTGTGTCCCTGAATGTGAACCAAGGCGAAACTGTCGCGCTGATCGGGGCCAATGGGGCGGGCAAATCATCAATCCTGCGTGCCATCACCGGTTTGGCGAAGCCTGCCAAAGGGGCAGTGACTTTCGAAGGGGATCGCGTGGACGGCACCGACCCCTCGGACATCGTCAAACGCGGTATCGCAATGGTGCCCGAAGGCCGCCGCGTGTTCCCGTTTATGTCCGTCAAAGACAACCTGATGATGGGGGCCTTCACCCGCACCGACAAGGCCGAGATCCAGAACACACTGGACAGCATCCTGACCCGCTTTCCCCGCCTCAAGGAGAGGTATTCTCAGGCCGCGGGCACGCTGTCTGGCGGCGAACAACAGATGATGGTG
>JBGCEM010000169.1:0-13509 GCA_045106335.1 Paracoccaceae bacterium
CCCTAAAAGGGACGCCAGCGCGAAGGCCACTACGTTAATCATTTCGGTGACAACATCCGTCACGGCGCGCGCAGTTTGCATCTGTTTCTGTGCCAGCCGCCCAGCAAAATCATTGTCGAAGAATGTGATGGATTGACCCAACGTCCAGCGGTTCAGCCTTTGCGTTACAAGCGGGTTGATGTTGGGGCCGACTGCAATGGAATTCATCGACGACGAGAGGCCAAAAAAAAGCGGGCGCACGATGATGAAAAACACCACAGAACCGACTATCAGAGCCATATTTTGCGTTGAAAAGAACACATCGGGCCCACCAGCGACGGCGGTGTCTATAACGCGGCCCAGAACGAAAGCCGTTCCAGCCTCCATCAAGCCGGCCATTGCAGAGGCCAACGCCGCAAGCCAAAGGATCGTCCAACTGCCAGACAGCGCCCATTTCACAAAAGCCATCAGCGTGCTGGGTGGCGGTCCATCAGCCGGTTGGAACGCGTCAATCCAGGATTCAATACGGATCATTCAGAACCTTCAATGTTCAAAAAGCCGCCAGATTGGCGCGCCCAGAAACCTGCATATAGCCCCTTTTTAACCAAAAGCGCATCATGCGTACCTTCTTCGACAATATGACCCTGATCCAGAACCAAAATTCGATCCATCTGGGCAATTGTCGAAAGCCGATGAGCAATTGCGATTACTGTCTTACCTTTCATCATACCATATAGTGTATCTTGGATCGCGGCCTCAACTTCGCTATCCAGAGCACTGGTTGCCTCATCCAGCAGTAGGATCGGTGCATCCTTTAGGATCACGCGCGCCAAAGAAATCCTTTGCCTTTGACCACCAGACAACTTCACGCCGCGTTCCCCGACATGAGCGTCATAGCCAGTACGACCTTTTGGGTCAGCCAAGTCTTGGATAAACGCGTGCGACTGCGCTTGGGTTGCTGCCGCGATCATATCGGTTTCGGATGCGTTTGGCCGTCCATACAGGATGTTGTCGCGCACAGAACGATGCAGCAAAGAGCTGTCCTGTTGCACCATCCCAATCTGCGCGCGCAGGCTATCCTGAGTGACTTTTGTGACATCCTGGCCATCGATCAAAATGCGGCCCTGTTCAGGGTCATAGAAGCGCAAAAGCAACTTAACCAAGGTCGTTTTACCCGCACCCGACCGCCCAACTAGGCCTATCTTTTCACCCGGTCGGATCGTCAAACTGATGTTGTCCAACCCTCCGCTGCCACGTCCATAGTGATGGGTTAGTTTGTCTAAGCGGATTTCCCCGCGATCCATCTGCAAATCGGACGCACCCGGCGCGTCGATCAAATCGATTGGCTGTGCAATCGTTTCCATTCCCTCTGCGACAACACCCAATTGGCGGAAAAACGTTGTTAGAGCCCACATTATCCAGCCAGTCATTGCATTTAGCCGCAACACAAGCGCCGCAGCAGCCGCCACAATCCCAACGCTGGCCGTGCCTTGCATCCAAAGGAAAATCGCCCAGCCGATGACGCCAACCATGAAAAGCCCGTTCAGCGTGACCAAAGACAAATCCATAATCGTATAAAGCCGCATTTCGACTTGAAACGTCTTACGCGTATTTTCGATAGCGTCCTTGGCATAGTCTAATTCGCGGTTGTGATGCGCGAACATTTTGACCGAATGAATGTTCGAATAGCTGTCCACCACACGGCCTGTGACTTCGGATCTTGCATCCGAGGCCGCCTGACTGGCGGGGCCAACACGCACAACGGTCCATCGGATCAAAGCGATATAAGCGCCAGACCAAAGCAGCAAAGGTATAATCAATCGCGGATCTGCAAACCAAAGCAGAATAGCTGCCCCAATGAGGTAGGCCAGGGAATATGCAATGGCGTCGAAGACTTGGAATATAACTTCACCGGCAGCTGGAGGGGTCTGCATGATCCGGTTCGCAATCCGTCCAGCAAAGTCATTTTCGAACCATCCCACAGATTGTCGCAATACATGTTTGTGGGCGCGCCATCGTATGAGTGTTCCGAAATTCGGCATCACACCATTATTTAACAAAAGGACATCAAAGGCCTGCATTAACGGCCGGAACACCAGCACGAACCCGACCATTAGGAATAGCTCGGTTCGATACGTGTCCCAAAACACCTGCGGATCTCCGTTCAGGATATCTACCAGCCGCCCCATGTAGGAAATCAACCAAAGCTCAATCGCTGCGACAATGATCGACATGAACGCAGACAGAATAAAAATCTTCTTAAACGGTTTAGAGTAGTCTCGCAGAAACGGCCAAAGCTTCGTGGGCGGCGTATCGGTTTCCGGATAGGGTGCGTATGGGTCAACGAGATTTTCGAAAAAGCGAAACATTATAGGAGCCTTCGAGATAGCGTAGCAACAAACAGGATAGCGGCGTGCCGGATATCCTAAATACAAGGATCAACCGGTCAGATTTGAGACGGGATCACTTTGTACATCATGCTGCAGGCTCCGCTAATTGTGCTGCGTTTCACATAACAGAAATTTGTAAGACTGTCACTGCAAAAGCTGTTCTTTTGTCAACTTGAAGTTGGATAAGATCCACGCAGACTCAAGATTACGAAGGGCATCGCCGATGTGCTTGCCTGTAATATTCGGACCTAAATCAGCAGCTTTGACTGGAAAAGTCGCATTTGCGCCCCGTTCCACATCGCTTTGAACATTCGAAGCAATCGGCGCTTCCAACAATGCGGCACGTAGCGCCAAAGCTGCCAAAGCTGTGCCATGCCCCAGACGATATCCAAGCTCAGCCGCGTTTTGTGTGCCCAGCGCTGCTTTCCGCAAACGTTGCAGCTGCTTAAATTGCACTTTGCTGAGGCGCAGGCCTTTGGCCATTTCATCATCTAAAATGGCTGAAAGACGCAGTATAGGGTCTGGTTCTAAACCCAACACACGTTCAAAATGAACTAAAGGCCCCAAAGAGCGCGGGTCTGTGCCCGGTAAAACTGACATCAAGACCCCGGTCTGCTGCATGGTCATAAGGGCCGGTGTGGGCTGATGCGCAGCCAGTAGTTTCAAAACCTCAGCACCAACGCGTTCGCGGCTCAGCGTTTCCAACCCATCAAGCGTAGCCGCAATAGCTGCCAAAGTTTCCGGGTCAAATCCATGGCTTGGCTTTGCATAATGCGCGTGGAACCGAAAGAACCGCAACGTGCGTAAGTAGTCTTCACGGATGCGCGCAATCGGGTCGCCGATAAATCTAATATTTGGACCCGAGATATCTGAAAGACCTTTGACCGGATCTGTTAAAAGACCATGCCGGTCTGCATAGAGCGCATTGATCGTAAAATCCCGGCGCTTTGCATCCTCATTAAGGTCTTGACCAAAGGCAACCACCGCGTGGCGACCGTCTGTTTCAACATCTTTGCGAAACGTTGTGATTTCGTAGGGGGTGCCGTTGGATAGAACCGTTATCGTTCCATGATCGATGCCGGTTGGAATCACCCGGAAGCCCGCTTTCAACAAGAAAGCGCTTGCCAGATCAGGCGGCGCATTTGACGTCATGTCTATGTCGGTGACAGCTTCGTTCAAGATGGTGTTCCGGACACAGCCTCCGACTGCATAAAGAGAGAAGCCCGCCGTTTCGTATGCGTCGAACACGGCTTGCGTGCTTTGATCCAACAACCAAGCCGCCGTAATTTTCATATTGTATGCGCTGCTTCTGCCCATCCGCGCAATATCCGTGCTGTCGCGCCCCAAATGTAATAGGGGCCGTAGGGAACACAATAATAGGACCGGGTGCGTCCGCGCCAGCGCCTTGATTGCACACTATAGTTTTCTGGATTTAGCACATGGCTGAGCGGGACGGTAAAAACCTCTTGGACCTCACCCGTGTCTGGAGTGATATTGAATTTCGTCTCTAACAAAGCAATCACTGGGGTCATGGTGAAGCTGGTTACAGTTACGTGAGGCGGAAGTGTCCCTAAGACACGCAAGTTTTCTGGCGGCAAGCCAATTTCTTCGTGCGCTTCCCGCAACGCTGTGGCGACGATATCCACATCTGACGCTTCTTGCTTGCCCCCTGGAAAGGCAATTTGACCTGGATGATGTTTCAACGCGGAAGACCGTTTGGTCAGATACATCGTCCACTCATCATTTTCTTCCGCTAGACAAATCAAAACACCTGCTGGCCGCAATTTTTGCGCCTGAGGTAGCTTAAAGTCTGGATTCAGATCGAAATCCGATGAGGCTTGCCCAACCCGTGCAATCGCCTCGATCGCACAATCAATCATCCTGAGGGGCCGCGTTTTCAAAGCCAACAGTATTCGGATCCAAGTCGTAATGCGCACCGCAAAACTGACAATCGGCTGTCACACGGCCTTCATGCGTTGTCATTGTTTGGATGTCTTTAGAGGAATAAATCGACAGACTTTGGCGCACACGATCTTCGGAACATGTGCATCCAAACACCAGGGCCTGCGCGTCATACACCCTTGGAACCTCTTCATGAAATAAGCGCACAAGAAGATCATTCGGCGGCACAGATGGGCCTATAAGTTCGATGTCCTCAACTGTATCCAACAGTATATTCACGCGGTTCCAGTTTTCCTCGGGTTCGCCTTGGACGATATCGCTGGCCTGCAGAATATCACCTGATCCGGCACCTTCAGCAACAAAGGGCGAGGCTTTTGGAAGGTGCTGAAGCATGATCCCACCGGCGCGCCAGTGCTCAGCGCCGCCACTTTCTGTGGACCGCCCAAAGCTTAAATTGAACCGCGTTGGAAGTTGCTCGGATTGAGCGAAATACGCTTCGGCGCATTTGGTTAATGATCCTGCCGCCAGAGGTGTTATCCCTTGATAGGGCCGCATTCCGTCCCCTTGATCGATCATTACGGCGAAATAGCCCTCGGCTCCCAACTGTTCGAACGGCGTCCCATCCGTGATGCGGTCTGCATCAAAGCTGGCATAGGCACGGATCTGCGCCGGTTCGCCCTCAGTTGCTGGCCCATAGTAGTCAGTCGCAATCATCCGGACGGCGCCTTTGGTTTGAACCTGTAAAGACAGCTTCCAGCGTAGCTTTATGGCTTGGCCAATCAGTGCTGTCAGAACAGCCATTTCTGCCACCAAAGCCTCAACTTGCTGGGGATATTGGTGTTGCTTTAAGATCCCATCCAACACACCGTCCAAACGGGCAACGCGGCCGCGTATATCAGCAGCGTCCAATTGAAACGGCAGAACGGTATCGTCCCACGCAAGCTGTTGTCCAATCGTCATGGGGTTTCCTTATGCGCCAAGGGTTGGCATACCGGCGCTATATAGTCCCAACTTGCGCAAGATAAACCCCCCAGCCCGATGATCCCCCGTTTTGGTGAGCCATATAACAACACACAACGCTATCGGCTGCGGCCGGGCGCTTATGCTATTCTACCCAGACAACATCAAATTTTACTGACAGTGCAGCACGGGGACAAAGCCGACCTTCAACTGCCAGGAGGCGGAATAGATCCAGGCGAATCGCCCATTCACGCTTTGCACCGAGAAGTTTTCGAGGAAACGGGTTGGCGGATTGCGAAACCAAGATATCTCACAGCGTTTCGCAGATTTGTGTTTATGCCAGATTATGGGTTTTGGGCTGAAAAACTATGCCGAATTTATGTGGCGAAACCGATATATCAGATTGCCGATCCGTCTGAACCAAACCATGAAGCTGCTTTGCTAGATATAGATGTGGCAGCAAGTAACTTGGGTAATGACGGGGATCGAACTGTTCTACGGTCGTATATCAGAACGCCCTTAACCTGAGTAGTCGATGACAACCGTTGAGATATCATCGGTCATCGAAGGGGAATTGGCGAAATCTGTTAGGTTCCACATAAATGCTTCAAGGAACATAGGGCCTGTCAAGTCGTTCAAATCCTCGGCAATATCCGCCACCCCTTCTTCGCCCAACATGTCGCCATTAGAGTTCGTGCACTCAGTTACCCCGTCCGAAAACAACATAACGCGGTCCCCCGGCTCAAGTTGGATTTCGAAACTGGAAAAGTCTGCTTGATCGAACAGGCCTACCGGAAATCCACCTGGTGACTCTTGGATGATTTCGCCCGTCGCGCGATGAAGCAGCGGGTGTGGGTGGCCTGCCTGACCCAATCGCAGCAAACCGGTCCTTTGATCAATATCCCCCAGCAACATCGTAAAATAATGTTCTGTATCCATTTGCTCAAGGACCCGCGTGTTTAGATTTTGTATCGCATCCACGGGCGGAATCGGAGCATAACCGCCATCTTCCAACTTTTGTAATCCGACGTTTTGATCAGGCGCAACTGGCGAAAGAAACCCAGCCAATCGTGCCGTCATCAAGGCCGCACTGATCCCGTGGCCAGATACATCAATCGCGTAAACACCTATGTGATGTGGGCCAGCCGGGTAAAACCCAACCAGGTCCCCACCAACGTATCCACAAGATCTCAGCAGAAGTGAAATCTGAAAGGTTTCAAACGTCTTATGTCGTTCAGGAATAAGGCTTTGCTGAAGTTTACGCGCTTCTCGAAGATCCTTGTCCACGGCTTCATTTAAGCGCTCAACCTCCTTAAAGGCGTCTTGAAGTTCTTCGTTTTTGTCTGTTAGGTTCTGCTGCATGTCCAAAATGCGTTCACCTGCTCGAATTCGTGCGCGCAGTTCATGTCCATCTACCGGCTTCGTCAAGAAATCGTCAGCGCCAGCTTCCAGGCCTGAGGCAATCTCAGCACGATCACTTTTGGACGTAAACAATATGAAGTAGGTATAACTAGAATTTGATCGGTCCCTGAATTCTTTGCAGAAATCTGGTCCACTCAACCCCGGCATCATCCAGTCACTCAGAATAATCTCGGGATGAAAATCCTGGCTAATTTCCAAGGCGGCTTCACCACTGTCAGCTTCAGCCACTTGATACCCCCATCGCTTCAGCGATGTTTGCAAGATCTTGCGTTGAAGTTTACTGTCGTCAACAACAAGGATACGACGCGACCGCGCTTTATCGGACATTCCGCTAAATTGGTAATGGTTACTAGGCAGGTGCATGTATCGTCCGCGTCTGTGTCCGCCACTTGTGCCCTTGGGAAATGAAGAATTGGTCAACTTGCTAATTTTAAATACTCAACACCGGCCTGTTTACCTATGGAAAAGAAAATTGGTTCACGCTGTCAGATAATAATCGCAGAGGCAGAAAATGACGATATTGATAGAATGGGATAAGGTGAACGATCTGCGGAATGACGTTGGGATTGAGGATTTTGATGAAGTTCTCGAACTGTTTTTAGATGAAGTCGAAGACACTTTAGCAGTATTGGGACAACCCAACCGCGAGCTAGAACACGATCTGCATTTCTTAAAGGGTGCTGCTTTGAACTTGGGCTTTGCGCAGTTTTCAGACTTGTGCCGCGATGGTGAAGCTGCAGCAGCACGAAGCAAAGATGCTTTGTTGGATCTTCGCGCGATTTCACAAAGTTACGAAGTCTCAAAAAAACTGTTCTTAAGCGAATTTATTGCCAATGTCGCAAGCTAGACCAACTTATACATCTGTTGAAGATCAACTGACCCAAACGTAACTTCGACTTTGTTGCGCAAAACCTGCATGCCAGACACCCAACGGTCATGATCCGCAGCTCGGCGGGCCGTAAACTCGGACACTTGCGGATGGGGAAGTATCAAAAAACGACCTTCTTGGACCCCAGAAACAACAGAATCAGCGACGTCAAATGCTGTTAACAACGCCGAAGTGTCTTCAGCGTCTACATCTGTTAATCCAATGAGGGGTGTCGCGACATATTGAGGGCATACAACTGAAACACCGATGCCCTGAGATCCATGAGAAATAGCAAGAGATTCGGCAAAACTTACTGCAGCGTGTTTTGTCGCACTGTAAGCGGCATCGCCAATTTGATTCAAAAGTCCAGCAGCGGACGCTACATTGATGAAATATCCCGATCCGCGCTCGATCATTCGCGGAAGCAAGGCACGTGCTGCCCACACATGGGCCATCACGTGCACACGCCAATTTAGATCCCAATCGGCGTCCGGCGCAGAAGCCGCATGATTTGGCTCGCCGCGACCTAGCCCAGCGTTAGACACGAAAATATCGATTTGCCCAAACTTCTGTTCGGCCACACGAATTAGATCTTGAATATTTGACTCGGACCCAACATCGCAAAAAACAGCAAGCCCACCTATTTCATCCGCTACCTGTTGCGCGGCGCTTATATTTCTGTCTGAAACGACGACCTGTGCGCCATGTTTCGAAAATCTCAGCGCTAAAGCAGCCCCAATGCCGCTTCCAGCGCCTGTAATGACAACCGTTTTTCCTGAAATTTCCATAATTTACACCTCAGCCAGACATCAAATCGTTAGATTACGAATTGTGCCATGGTTTCATCGTTTGTAATATCGGTATATGTGAAACCCGCTTTGTCCAGGGCAGAAAACAACCGGACAAAATTGTCACGATGAGACGTTTCAAGACCAATCAAAACGGATCCAAAATTCCGCGCTGATTTCTTCAGATATTCAAAGCGAGCGATGTCATCATCGGGGCCCAAAATACCTAGAAAGTCCTTCAAAGCGCCCGGCCGTTGCGGCAGCCTAAGAATAAAGTACTTTTTTACACCGGAATATCGTTGCGCACGCTCTTTAACCTCGGGCAAGCGTTCAAAATCGAAATTGCCGCCAGAGGCAACACAAACAACGGTCTGTCCTTTGATCTGCGTTTGAAGATCATTCAACGCCTCAATTGACAAAGCGCCAGCGGGTTCAAGAACGATACCTTCAACATTGAGCATCTCGATCAAAGTTGTGCAAATGCGATCTTCGGGGATGGTCAAAACTTGATGTGGGGCTATGGCCTGCAACCTCTTGAATGTTTTAGTTCCCAGCTGAGCCACCGCTGCGCCATCAACAAAACTGTTCACAGGGGACACATCAACAGGTGCGCCTTCTAAAATCGCAGCCCGCAGACTTGGAGCACCCATTGGCTCTACAAAAGTAAAATCACACGTTGCCTCGAAATAACTGTAGGTGCCCGCTGACAAGCCGCCTCCTCCAACTGGCAACACGATATGATCTGGGCATCGCCCAAGCTGTGCTTCGATTTCAACTGCAACAGAGGCCTGGCCTTCAATCACATCCTCATCGTCAAAAGGAGAGAGAAAATGACCCTGTTTTTTAGCACAAAATTCCTGCGCAGACGCCAGGGTATCGTCGAAATAATCGCCAGTCAGACGAATTTCGACCTGATCACCACCGAACAGCTTAGTCTTCATGATCTTTTGCTGAGGTGTGGTAACGGGCATGAAAATCACGCCACGTTTTCCAAAATGCCGACACATATACGCAACACCCTGCGCGTGATTACCCGCACTGGCACAAACGAACAGATCTTTATCCGACACTTTGCGCATCGCATTGAAGGCGCCACGCAACTTATAGGATCTAACAGGACTTAAGTCTTCGCGCTTCAAATAGACCTCTGCATCATAGCGCGCCGAAAGGTGATCGTTGCGCAGCAGCGGAGTTGACGGAAAAACTGCGCGCATCGCATCGGTGGCAGCCCGAGCTGCATCCTGAAATGACATCAACGTTCCTTTCGACAACATTTTTTAACGGATTAGGCCCTTGGCGCAGGTCGGTCAATCTTGCAGGGCCCCGCCAAACAAGTTAACCGCACAGAAATTAGACAAGGATTTTCACTATGAGCGCGCCAAAAAAAGTGGTTCTGGCCTATTCTGGGGGACTTGATACCTCAATCATTCTTAAATGGCTGCAGACAGAATATAACTGCGAGGTCGTGACGTTTACGGCCGACCTGGGTCAAGGCGAAGAATTAGAACCTGCCCGTGCCAAAGCAGATTTGATGGGTGCGTCAGCGATTTACATTGAAGATCTGCGCGAAGAATTCGTGCGCGATTTCGTGTTTCCAATGTTTCGCGCAAACGCGGTTTATGAAGGCCTGTACTTACTGGGGACATCGATCGCACGGCCTTTGATCTCGAAACGTCTTGTAGAGATTGCCGAAGCCGAAGGTGCCGATGCTGTAGCCCACGGAGCGACAGGTAAAGGCAATGATCAAGTTCGATTTGAATTGAGCGCATATGCCTTGAATCCAGACATAAAAGTCATTGCCCCGTGGCGTGAATGGGATTTGTCGAGTCGTACGAAGTTGATTGATTTCGCGGAAAAGAACCAAATTCCGATCGCAAAAGACAAACGTGGTGAAGCTCCGTTTAGCGTAGATGCGAATTTGTTACACACTTCATCCGAAGGTAAGGTGCTGGAAGATCCGTCCGTTGAAGCACCCAACTACGTTTATCAGCGCACAGTTCATCCAGAAGACGCCCCCGACAAAGCTGAATATGTTGAGATCGGATTCGAGCGTGGAGACGCTGTTTCAATCAATGGTCAGGCGATGTCACCTGCTCAGATCCTAACAAGACTGAACGAACTTGGTGGCGCGCATGGCTGCGGTCGACTTGACCTTGTTGAAGGTCGTTTTGTTGGCATGAAATCCCGTGGAATTTATGAAACGCCTGGGGGCACATTGTTGCTGGAAGCCCATCGCGGGATCGAATCGATTACCTTGGACCGCGGTGCTGCACATCTAAAAGATGAATTGATGCCGCGCTACGCTGAGCTGATTTACAACGGCTTTTGGTTTTCCCCGGAACGCGAAATGCTACAAGCTGCAATAGACGCATCGCAAATTCATGTCAGCGGCACTGTCAGACTGAAGTTGTACAAGGGATCAGCCCAATGTGTTGGTCGCTGGTCCGAGCAATCTTTATATTCGGAAGCACATGTCACGTTCGAGGACGACGCAGGTGCCTATGATCAAAAAGATGCTGCAGGGTTCATTCAATTGAATGCGCTGCGTTTGAAGCTCTTAGCGGCACGGGACAGACGCAGTCGTTAAATCTTATGAACTGCCATGGCTTCGTAGTAAGGCATGGCAGCGTCCGCCACGGCTTGTTGTTTTGGCTCTAATAAAGGTAATTCGTTTTCGGGACCTGCAAAGCAAGTCGATGCATGAACAGCCCCATACCAATGCTTGGCCCAAACACCATCGGCTGGATGTCCGCCGGCAGGCCAAGCCAACATGCTTTTCGACCAGGGAACCTGAAGTGCCAGACAAAGATTCCTCAGCGTCTTTTCTGGCTCTCGTCGGATATCAAAGCTGTCAACGACAATCGGACGCCCTGTAAGGTCAACGACTTCGTCAAATATTTCTGCCTGCTGTTTGAATCCAATATCGTCCAAATTCATAGCTTTCCGCTTTCGAGCGTAGCTGGCAACAACACGGACCGGATGGCGTATCAAAAACACATGCTTTGTTTGACTAAACCAATCCCTGGGTACATCTGGAATCATGTGATGCGTCATTTGTTTAGAGTAAAGAAACGGCTTATCGGTTTTTTTAAAGCTCTGAACAACTTTCGATGCATCGCACTGCATAGAGCCTATAATCTCCTCTCGCATCGGATGATGCGTGCCTGATTTGGCAAGATAGGAACCATAAAATGGTTCATCCAAAACATCAAAATCTCCCCGCGCACCGAAGCTGTACATCATTGCTGTCGATAAGTTCCGGGGTCCGGACCACATTGCTATATGCATATCACCTCTAATCAACGATCTGCGGGTTGACGAAGAATGCACTTGATAATACGGGCCCGTCAGCACAAGTGTGTGATATATTAGCGGTGAATTCCATGCTCAATCGCCTTGCTATCGCTACTTAAGCGCTCATGACGTCAAAGATTAACGCTTTTGCGGGTACAGATCTTCTCACTGTCGCCGGCGGTTGTTTTTAGTGATTAAAGTCTCATTTTCAGCGCGTCGCTGAGGTCAAAGGAGTTGTCTCAGAGTTTACCGGTGGCCATGCGTCAAAGCCAAAATACAAACAAGTGACGAAGGGCGAAATAAGACATTGCGAGGTGGTGCAAATGACACCTGACCTTAGCTTGGTATCACGCAGCCAATTGCTTGAAATGTTCTTAAGGTCTATTGACCCGACAGATGCAGGTGGACAATTTTGTGGCCCAGGCAGTCCTTGTCGAACTGAAACTTTTGTCCAGTTAGGCCCTGAAATGCAGCAAGCAATAGGTGTCGCGCAAGCAGAATTAGTTCCGAATATTTTGACACCCTCCTAAGAAACAGCCATGTCGGCCTCCGGTGGCAATTCTTGTAGATCATAACCAAACGATTTTGCGCGGCGCTTGAGATTACCGATCACGCGATTGCGGTATCGCTACGCCCGATGGGAACCGCAGCCTTTTGGCTGGAAATACGCTTCTGCGATCAATCGCCAGAACAACACTTTTTGTGCGCGGTGCGCTGCTTTTGGACGGCCAGGCGAACTTTCCTTCAATCGGCCACTTCGATCCGAAGTATGGGTGGTAGCCTTAAATTCCCCAACTTTAGCGCCCATGTTGGATTTTGAACCTTGAATATTCAAAAACTGGCGTGGTCGCGCTGCTCAATCATTATGGCACCCTTCCGCGCGCATGCAGACCTTACCGGGCAAAAACCAAGGGCAAGGTTAAGCGACCGTTCCGCTATATCCGTCAAGACTTTTTCCTCGCGCACACGTTCCGCAACTTCGACGACCTGAATGCTCAGTTTGATCTGTGGCGGACAGGAATTGCCAATCCACGTGTGCATGCGACGACTTTGCGCGTGGTCGATGAGGCGTTTGCTGAAGAGAAGACCAGTTTGAAGCCGCTGCCTGCGATCCCTTGCAATGCCGTTCTGACTGTCGAGCGCCCGGTTAGCCATGAAGGCGTGGTCTCGGACGCGGGCAATTACTACAGCGTGCCTCCTCTCGTGACATCACTTTGTGATGCACTGCCGGGCAGTGATCAAAACCTTGGAAAGCTTCGACTTTAGCTTCCAACCGTCGCTTGATCGCGAACGCATCGCGGCACTTGCCCAGCTCGACTTCATCCGGCGCGCCGAAGTTGTTCACTTCCTTGGGCCATCCACTGCCCGATAGGCTCTTTCCGCAGGAAAGATGCCGAAAGCGAGGTACTGGAAAGAGCCTCTTTGCCACAGCGCTTGGTGTGGCGGCCGTCAAAGCGGGCATGCAGGTCTATCGTGCGACCTTCGCGGAGCTGGTTGAGGTCCTGGCGAAAGCCGAACGGCAGGGACAACTGGCCGTGAAGATCAGGTTCTATGCCAGATCATCTTTACTAATCGTCGACGAAATTGGCTACCTGCCCATCACCCAAGGCGGGGCGAACCTGTTCTTTCAACTCGTCAATGTGCGTTATGAAAAAGGTGCGTTCGCTATTGGTCTCGAACCAATGGCAACACAATATCTCACTCCTGCCATCCAACAGAGGCTTCGCAGAATGGGGCGACGTCTTCGGCGATCCTGTTATGGCCACCGCGCGCCTTAATCGACTGCTCCATCACGCGGTCGTCGTACAAATCGAAAGTGCAAGTTGCCGGCTACGCGGTCACACGGATCTCATCCCAGAACACGCCCGCACCAACGCACCCATAACACCGCCACCCGCGCCAAAGC
>JBGCEM010000170.1:0-2967 GCA_045106335.1 Paracoccaceae bacterium
GTAAAGAATGACAGCTTCATTCGGACCTCACTCCTGTCTCATTGAATGTGATGGAGGGCGGCCAATTGAAAAACTGAAACTTTCTGATGTTTCCTATCACATTTCTTGATGAAATCCGATTTGGCAGGCCTACGGCAAGCCTCAAAAAACCGAACCCAAAAAGCCACGCTCAAGGGGCGGGAATTTTGTATTTCGACCTAATGTATGCAAACCATATCCGTGGATTTGCTACCCTCGAAGACACTCCTGGGAAGGTGTATCGTACCCTCGTAACGTCAAACTATTTGGCCCCTACGGCCGTGAGCCAGAACAGCAATTCGGGTGACTGCGGCAAGGTTAAATATCTTAGCTTTGCCGGTGGTCAAACCAGATATGTCCACTTTGCTATAACTTACAGAGCATCCGAGTGATCGATCACATTCCGCTTAAGCGGCAATTCCGTGCAATCTTGCCCAAGATCAGGCGCGGCGAACCATTCCAGGCGTGTGGTCACTTCGGATGACAATATAGGCGCAGGCTTTCTGCAAATATCATCTTGATTGTCATTGTTAACAGGAAGAAATCGAATGGACCCTCTACAAGCGAAAGTCGGAGCAGACGTACTGTGCGAATTAAGATTGACCGAAGATGAGTTCTACCAGCAAAATTCATGCGAGTGGCTCGCGATCGTACGATTGGTAGTTTCCAAAGCATCGAAACTGAAACCACAAGTACACGTCGAACCACTCAGAAACCCAACTTCTCACGAGCTCTAGCGAACTATGACAAACCCAACCAACGGACTTGCCGAAAATTCTGAGATCATGGACTTGCTCGCACGCGAAACTGAGATGTTTGTGCGGCAGGACTTTGACGGCTGGGCAGCATGTTGGGTGCAAGACGCGCGGGTGTGCGAAGTCTGCGTCTCGTCTTCCTTAGGGACAACGGTTCTTGAAGGGTGGGAGACGCTAAGTCGCTACATTAAAAACGTGATGGAGAACGGTGCGACCTGTGAGATGTTCGACGTTCAACGTCTCAATGTGAATGCAACAGTCAGTGGAAACATCGCGCATGTTGTGTATGACGAAGTCTCTCAGCATGTGAATGGACGCATTGAAAATACGTTCGAAACCAGAGTGCTAGAGCGAACTGACGGAACATGGCGCATTCTATATTCCTCTTTCATCCTGCGAGGGCATCAGCAAATTGATGCAAGCAGATTGGCAGTTGACGCCAAGGGAGAAATTCTATGTGCCCCGGATGAAGCCCGCAAGAAACTTGAAAGCCATCGGGGCCTCCAAATCTCTGGTAACCGACTGCGCGCCACGAGACCTTCGTGGGACAAAATTCTTCAAGCGGGTCTGAAATGCGCAGCAGAACAACATGGCTACTTTCAACACTACCGATACATGGCCGAAAGCGGCCGAAACTTTCGGCTGCCAGTGGTGTTGGGAGAAACAGACGAAGGAAGTGTCGTCGTTTGCATTCTCTTTGTTAGGGATGGCTTAACTTTTGTAGAAGCCGAACATGATGGTGATGTCGATGCCCGCATGAGTGTCGCGAGGACAATTTTTGGACTGTCAGAGGGGCAGATGTCACTCGCACATCGTATTGTTGCCGGTGACAATTTGATCGCTGCGTCAGAGGCGCTTGGCATTAGCAAGAACACCGCCAGAACACACTTGTCTCGTATTTATGATAAAACTGGGGTTAACTCCCAAACGGCGCTCGTGCGGGCACTCTTAAGCGTAGGATGAGTTTGAGATTTCCAAATGCATCATGCTGACCTTCGGAAAGGAAGATTGGGTAATGGACCGGGACGACTTAAACTACCTTGCTCACTCGGTTCAGGCCTCTGTCCCACATATCGCGCGGCACTTTGGCGTTGAATATGTGACCTTGCATCTTTTCCGCGCAGGAACAGATGCGCAAAACAAGCCATACGTGAGAACAAACTACCCGGAAGCTTGGGTCAGCCACTATCTGCTTAACGACTATGTTCGGATTGACCCGGTCCTGCAGATGATCGAGGCGGGCGGGGATTGGATATGAATGGTAAGCTGAGGGTGCTGCCAGCTCTTTTGCGGCACATGCGCGCCCATCTGTTCATCTTCCAGAAGACACGTTCATCGATCCCTGGTCGCGAGCTTGCGTTTCAATTCGAGACGACAATCGGACAGATCATAGAAGCCGAAATCGTGGCGTCTCGGTATGCCAGAACCCTAAGGCGAGATCAGATCGTTTTTCTTCTAGGCGGCCTGTTCGCAATGCTTCAAGATTGGCGGGAACATAAATGTGAAGACCCGAACGACTTGATGCTTGAACGGCTGGACGCCGCCGCTGACCAAATTCTCAAGGGCATTCCTGAAACCTGACCAGAGGCTTGAAAACAAATGAGTGGGTGGACGTCATGCCTTACAATATTGAACGAAGGTTTCGAAAAATTCGCCAACCTGCGCGCGATTTGCATCTGTCGTTAGGTGTTGCGCCACGCGCTCAGGCGACATGCCGATAAGGTCAAATCTTGTGAATGCCTCAGCAGAGAATTTTTCGCTGACAGTCGACAAGACCAACCTGAGTTGAGAGAGCATGTCATCACCCCGGTGCGACGCATGCATCAACGCGATGGGTTTGCCGATAAGTTCGTCGCCTGAGACCAGCCAATCAACCGCGTTCTTTAGCCCGCCAGGTATGGACCTAGCATACTCTGGACTTGCGATTATGATCCCGTCACAGCGACCAACCAAAGCGATGAATTTAAAGGCGACCCCCGACTGGCACTGGCCGCATACAACGCTGGACCCAACGCAGTCGCCCAATACGCAGGCATCCCACCTTACCGAGAAACTCAAAACCACGTCAGCCGTGTGCTGGCCGTATTCAACAGGCTTGAGGGAGAAAACTCATGAGGCCAACCACAACAAAAATTGTAACGCTTTGCACCCTGTTCTTGATGGTCGCGCAGCCTGCCTTGGCGCAGTCCATTGA
>JBGCEM010000171.1:0-5487 GCA_045106335.1 Paracoccaceae bacterium
CGAACAGCAATTTCACCGCGATTAGCGATCAGTAATGTGGATAGCATTAGGCCACTCCTTACATACGGAACACGCCAAAGCGCGTGTCTTGGATCGGGGCATTCAGTGTGGCTTTCAGGCTAAGCGCCAACACCTCGCGGGATTTGCGCGGATCGATTATGCCATCATCCCACAACCGTGCCGAGGCATAAAGCGGGTGGGATTGTTCCTCAAACATATCAATTGTGGGCTGCTTGAAGGCGGCTTCTTCATCCTTGGACCAACGGCCGCCGCCGCGCTCAATCGCATCACGCTTCACAGTGGCCAGGACGCCCGCCGCTTGCGCGCCACCCATCACAGAAATCCGAGAATTCGGCCAGGTCCACAAGAACCGGGGACTATATGCGCGCCCGGCCATCCCGTAATTCCCGGCCCCAAACGAGCCGCCCACCAGCAGCGTGATCTTGGGCACTGACGTCGTTGCCACAGCGGTGACCATCTTGGCGCCGTGACGCGCGATACCTTCGTTTTCATACTGCCGCCCGACCATGAACCCAGTGATATTTTGCAAGAATACCAACGGGATATGACGCTGCGAGCACAGTTCCACAAAATGCGCGCCCTTCTGGGCTGCTTCGGAAAACAGCACCCCGTTATTGGCGATGATCCCAACGGGGCACCCTTTGACATGGGCAAATCCCGTCACCAAAGTCTCGCCATAGCGCGCTTTGAATTCGTCAAAACGTGAGCCATCGACCAGGCGCGCAATCACCTCGCGAATGTCATAGGGCGTGCGCAGATCAGCGGGAACAACGCCAAAAAGCTCGGCCGGATCATAGGCGGGGTCTTCAGGCGTCGCCCAATTGACAGTGCTGGGCAAGGTCCGATTCAACCCCGCAACAGCCCTGCGCGCCAAGGCCAAAGCATGGGCGTCATCATCGGCGAGATAATCCGCGACACCGGATAGACGGGTGTGCACCTCGCCGCCGCCCAGATCCTCGGCACTGACAATTTCGCCTGTGGCAGCTTTGACCAAGGGCGGACCGGCCAGAAAGATCGTGCCCTGATCCTTCACAATGATCGTTACATCCGACATTGCCGGCACATAGGCGCCACCGGCGGTACAAGATCCCATCACAACTGCGATTTGCGGGATGCCCTTAGCACTCATCTGCGCTTGGTTGTAAAAAATCCGCCCGAAATGGTCGCGATCTGGAAAGACCTCGTCCTGGTTGGGCAGGTTGGCACCCCCACTGTCTACAAGATAGATGCAGGGCAAGTTATTCTGTTCGGCAATTTCCTGGGCGCGCAGGTGTTTCTTGACGCTCATCGGGTAATACGTCCCGCCCTTTACCGTCGCGTCATTGCACAGGATCATGCAGGTTTGTCCGCTGACCTGACCGACCCCCGCGATCATCCCCGCACAAGGGGCCGCGCCGCCATAAAGCCCATGGGCCGCGACGGCACCGACTTCAAGAAACGGCGCGCCGACATCCAGCAATCCCGCCACCCGATCTCGGGGCAGCATCTTACCCCGCGACAGATGCCGATCGCGCGACTTCGCCCCGCCGCCTTGCGCCGCGGCCGCTGCAACCTCTTGCACCTGAGCCAGCGCGCCTTCATGGGCGGTTATGTTGGCGCGCCACGCCTCAGATCCCGGCACCGCGTTTGAGCGCAACTTCATCCTGTCGTCCTTTGTGTTTGTGTCCCGCCACGGCCTTGGCCTTCTGCCACGGCGCGCGCCTTTAGGGCCTTGCGGATCACTTTACCTGTTACGGTCATCGGCAGAGCGTCGATGAACTCAATTTCCCTTGGATATGAATAACTTGCAAGACGCGCTTTCACCCATGCTTGAAGCTCTGCAATGCTGCAAGGATGATCCGGGTTCGCCACCACATAGGCTTTAACGATCTCTGTGCGCAGCGGGTCGGGCTTACCGACAACACCGACTGTGGCAACGCATGGGTGGGTCAGCAAACAATCCTCAATCTCCGAGGGACCAATGCGATAGCCCGCCGAGGTGATCACGTCATCGGCGCGCCCGACAAACCGAATATAGTCACCTTCCCAACAGCCAGTATCGCCCGTAAGCAGCCAATCGCCGCTGAATTTTTCGCGCGTCGCCTCGGGCGCGTTCCAATATCCCAGCATCATCGACGCGGGGTCTTTGCCCACAGCAATTTGGCCGATCTCAGTGGTGGGCTGGCCCTGCGCGTCCAACACTGCCAAGGTGAAGCCCGGAACCGGTTTGCCAATAGAGCCGGGATGCGCGGGAAATTCTGCGGCGCAAGACGACACCACCATGTTGCATTCGGTCTGCCCGTAAAATTCGTTGATCTCTAACTCAAACGCGCGCCGCCCCCAGGTGCGCATCTCGTGCCCCAAGGGCTCGCCACCACTTGCCACAGATCGCAGCCCCGAGATATTTTGATCCGCGGCTTTCAACATGCGCAAGGCCGTCGGTGGGAAGAAGACGTTGCGTATGTGGGCTTGGGCACAGATCTGCGCGCAGGCTTTGGGATCAAATTTCGACATCCGCGCTGCGACCACCGGCACCCCAAGCGCCAAGCCCGCCAATGCCACGTCAAACAGCCCACCAATCCAGGCCCAATCCGCCGGTGTCCACAGGACATCCCCCGCCTGACCCAGGTGATTATGGCTTAGCGCAACCCCCGGCAGATGCCCCGTCAGCACACGATGGCCATGCAACGCACCCTTTGGTTTGCCGGTGGTCCCTGAGGTATAGATCAAAATCGCCGGCGTCTCCGGGGTCGTGTCGGCAAAGGGCACAGGCCCGCTGGGTTCGATCTCATCCACCATCCAAGCCTGTGCAAGATCCCCCAAAAGCACAGCCCCTTCGGGGTCAGTCAGGACGATTTCACAGCCGCTATCCGCAATTCGACTTTGCAAAGCATCATGCTGAAACAGTTTGAACAACGGCACCGAAATCGCACCGATCTTCCAAATTGCCAGATGCGCAGCGAGGCACCCCACGGATTGTCCAAGCAACACACCGATCCGCGCACCGGGACGGATCTGGCACAGCAATGCAGCAGCAATGCTGTCGACCCTGTCGCCAAGCATTCGATAGGTAATATCGCGCAAAGTCCCGCCTGTCAGATCCCGGATTGCGATATTGCCCTCATCTTGGCTCAAACACTGGCGCGCCATGTTCAGATCCTGGGGCAACACCCAATGTCCCGCCGCGTCCAGTCCTGGAAGTGTGGTCATGCGCCCGGCCCGGATACTCGAACGATCCGCCCCCGGTGATCCAACTCATACACCACCGCGCGACACATCACCCGCACCCAAACCGGATCCTCGCCTGGCACCGCCACACATTCCGACGCCGCGCGCCCCGTCTGCGACGCATAAAGTTCCGCGACTTTAGAGATCACCTGCGTTTCATCCAAAGGCTGCCAGTTCAACCCCATCCAAACGCCCAGTACAGCGGCAAACGCCGTCAGAAACCCAGTGGTCAGCAAAACGCTTCGTGGCATCATTCCAGTATCGCCTGACGTGATACAAAATCTGACACACGCACGACAGTTGCTGCACGAAATAAGCGCCGGATGCGCTCACAGAAAACGCCCATTTGAAGGTTGAATACATTGTGATGTTCGAATTGCTTACAATCAACACGGCTTCCGGCCTGAAGATCAGACAAGCGGCGTTCAATCGAATGTTTGCGCAGCCCCGATGCTGTTTGTGCAAGGATTTGCAAACGATGCGCTAAACTTTCAACGTCAATATGAGACACCCGGGCAGACAGCAATGCATCGACTTCATCCGTGCAAGTTTGCCCCGCGCTTGGCTCTGTTGTGTTAGAGGCCTCGCACACTAAATAAGCTTCCGAAAAGCATCCCAAAAAACTATCGCCAGCATCATAATAATCATCAAAATTTGGGCAATTTTTAGTGCGTGCGCAAGGGGCGTTTAACCAGCGCTCATAAGCCAAGGCTGGTGCGCGTATTTCCAGACAATCTTCAACGCGCTCCGATGGGCTTATTTGCGCGCCAACCGGTCCACTTTTCAAGAACAGAAAATTCGCAAAACTGCGCATCACATCATCCCTGTAACCAATTCACGCCCAATCAACATGCGTCGGATCTCGGACGTGCCCGCGCCTATTTCCATCAGCTTGGCATCGCGGAAAATTCGACCCACTGGATGATCGCTGAGATACCCAGCACCGCCCATAGCCTGTACCGCTTGATGGGCCTGACTCATCGCTTGCTCAGAGGCATATAAACAACACGCCGCGGCATCCTGACGGGTAACATCCCCACGATCACACGCCTTGGCGACCTCATACACATAAGCGCGCGCGGAATTCATCGCCGTGTACATATCCGCGATCTTGCCCTGCATCAGCTGGAACATCCCAATCGGTTGGCCGAACTGTTTGCGCTCGGCCATATACGGCATGATTTCGTCCAGACAGGCGGCCATAATCCCGGTGCCAATGCCTGCCAAGACCACACGTTCGTAATCCAGACCCGACATCAAAACCTGCACACCGCGCCCTTCTTCGCCCAGCACGTTTTCAAACGGCACCTGCACGTCTTCAAAGATCAACTCTGCCGTATTCGATCCGCGCATTCCCAACTTGTCAAAATGCGGACTGGTCGAAAAGCCAGCCATGGTCTTTTCAATCAGAAACGCAGTAATCCCCTTAGATCCCGCATCCGGGTCCGTCTTGGCGTAAACCACCAGCGTATCCGCATCAGGCCCGTTGGTGATCCAGTATTTATTGCCGTTCAACCGGTAGTGATCATTTCGCTTTTCGGCCCTCAGCTTCATGCTAACTACATCAGACCCAGCCGAAGGTTCCGACATCGCCAACGCCCCCACATGTGCGCCGGACACCAGACCTGGCAAGTACTTGGCCCGCTGCGCATCTGTCCCGTTCAAGTTGATCTGGTTGACACATAAATTCGAATGCGCCCCATAAGACAACGACACCGACGCCGACGCCCGCGCGACCTCCTCCACTGCGATCACATGCGCCAAATAGCCCATTCCAGCGCCACCGTACTGCTCATCTACAGTGATGCCCAGCAAGCCCAAATCTCCCATCTCGCGCCACAGCTCAGAGGGAAATTCGTTTACCTGATCAATCCCATGCGCCATAGGCTTCACACGCTCTTGTGCCCATTTATGCACCATATCGCGCAAGGCGTTCACATCCTCGCCCAGATCAAACTGCATCGCTGCTAAGAACATTTCAGGCCTTTCTCTTTTATCCCTCACGCTAAAAGGTATGTCACGACACCGCCCAAACACAAGAACTTGCGGGAGGGTGGGCGGGGCGAATTTGCGCAGCAAAGAGCGTCCGACCCGCTCTCACGCAGATAACCGGGCCACCAGATCCTGCATAAACACATGCCCACGGTTGAATTCCGCCACTGTGATATATTCGTTGGGTTGATGCGCCTGCGCTATATTGCCTGGCCCACACACCACTGCAGAATAGCCCGCGCGCTGAAACTGCCCCGCTTCGGTCCC
>JBGCEM010000172.1:0-14291 GCA_045106335.1 Paracoccaceae bacterium
AACACAGCACCGCTGGCAGGTTTCTGACGCAGCACATCCTGAGCAAGTGTCGAAAGGCCAGCGATGCCTTTCCTCATATCCGTCACCCCACAAGCCAGATAAACCCGAACCCCAGTTCCTGGACCAATCACGCTGCTTCTACCGCTCGGATCAGTCGTGTCAGCACTGCCTCATCCATCGTGCTGTCAAACCGCAGGGAGCGTCCGCTCTGCAAGCGAAGTTCAAGCCGCACAGCTGGAGCAGGCTTCGGATCAGGGGCTGCGTCTGCAACTTGGAAATCGATCGGCAGAAAGATCGTACCCTCGTCAGGCGGCCACAGCCCTTTCTTCTTCAACTCATGACGCCATCTGTAAATCTGCTGTCGGGTCACATCGAACCGATGCGCAACCTGTGTGACCGTCGCCCCGTCAATCCCGACAGATGAAACGATCGAGAGCTTATCCTCATCACTCCATCGCCGCCGCCGCTCAACACCAAGAACCTCGCCCCGCATGACACCCTCCGCATAAGACACGTCACTAACGACGGCGTTATGCACGTGTCTTAAACCATCAGGCCAATATCAGGCAGGCGGTACCAATCGGGCGGTTACCTTCGTGCTCGTAGTTTTCAACTGGTTTTTCCAATACTGGCTTGTTCGATCATTTTGCCCATGCGGTCGTCGTCTTCTCGCATCCCCGGTTACACCTTCGTTAGCTTGACGCGACACGCTCTAATAAGAGGGGCGACGCCCTCGGTGTCATAGCGATTTCCAGGCAACAAGATAAAGCGCACCAAATTGCCAAGCGCGTCGGTTAGCGCCAATATCTTCGTGCTCCATCCGCCTTTGGACTTGCCTATAGCCTGACCGAGAGTCCCCCTTTTGAGCCCTGCCCGGCGCGGTGTACCTTGACGATTGTCGCATCTACCATGGCCAGCTCCATGTCTGGCTCTTCACTCAAAGCATTGAAGATACGATCAAATACACCAGCTCGCGCCCAATCCCGAAAGCGCCGGTAAACAATGTTCCAGGTACCGAACCCTTCCGGCAAATCGCGCCATAGGGCACCTGTCCGGGCAATCCAGAACACCGCTTCCAAAAACAAGCGCGCATCCTGACCAGTCCGACCGGGATGCGCTTTCAGACCAAGGCAAAGTGGTTCAGCCTTGGCCCATTGGTGGTCTGAGACTGTGAACCTGCTCTTGTCCATTCAAGCCTCCTCTTTTGGAAGGTTGAATCAGAGAACACCTCAAATGGGAATCCTGAACGTCAACAGACCCTAATGCAATGGCGACCAGCACCTTCGGCTTACGCTCCAACATCCGCGCCAACCATGACCCCTCGGGCGTACCTTTCCAGGCAGCCCACCGAACCGCCGCAACGGCCCCGATGATGAGTAGTCTTCAGATATCGCGCAGGCCCATCCCCAAGGTCGCAGCCAGCGGTTTCCGTTTCTGCCCAGTCCTGTACCCGCCTGCATCTCAACTTTCGGTGCCACATGAAGAATCATAACCGACTCGGCATCGCCTAGGACAGATCTGGTAGTTGAATCAATTCACCGCACTACTTGTGGGAAATTGCAAGGCCAATCGGCTTGAAGTTACCCACACGTATAGGACATCCTATTTTTGGGCTTGATCCTGCGGAATCTACCGTGATTCATTCTTTAGTACCTTTGATAGTTTGGGTGCAGATATGGGGCGAGACTGGAGGACGAGGAAACGTCAGAATGCGCTTTGGGGGACGTGCGCTTGAACCACAGGCTTGGGTCTATTCTGGAAGCTATCGGTGCGCGGCCTGGTCAGTCTTTGCCCACAGCATTCCAGGATTGGGCAAATACGAAAGCGGCCTATCGCGTCTTTTCCAATGAAAGTGTGAGCGAAGACAAAAATCTAGAGGGTCACTTTGCGGCGTCGAGGTTGCGGATAAGAGCAACCGATGGCGCGATCCTCATCTTACACGACACGACCGCGTTTTCGTTTAGAGCGTGCCCCGTTAAATCGCATTCAAAACAAGCTGCCTCTCGCATGCGCTCAAACACGTGTTTTGAACCGCACTGAATTCAATTGAACGCAACACGCTCTAACGGTCAAGTTCGCGGCAATGATTGTGCGGCCACCGGTCGGAAAACAAAAACAATACCTGAAAGGCCAATCGGGCGGTTACCATTCCCCCACGATTTGAATCATGTGACGGCGTGGTCTAAATCCCAAGGACGAACCAACGTCGTAACAGACCCCATCGGCGTCTAGCCGTCGATACAGACCCAAAAGCGGGTCACATCTCGGTGAAAATACCGGGTCAGTTCTGAGCAATGCTTAACAGCAACGCGCCTAAATTCAAAAATCTATGCAGCCGCCAGATGCGCGACACAACACGCCAGAAGGCCATTTCATTGGGCAGACCTGGTAACGGGCTGGGTCCTGGTCGGCGTGTCCGCAGCGTTTTATAAGACCCTTTGCGCGCACCTTCGCAAAAGACCATGCCATTGGCCCGCACTGGCGATTTCCGCACCAGCGCAGGCCCAAAACCGTTTCGACTTAAAGCGCCCGCCCCATAACATTGGCCAGGCGGCGGGCGAATGCGGCGGGATCGGACGGGGTTTCGCCTTCCACGATCCGGGCCTGGTCAAACAGCAAGTGTGCGGCGTCTTGCAACAGATCATCTGCTTCGTCTTTGGCGCGTTCGACCAGTTTGGCGATCAACGCATGTGTCGGATTTAGCTCTAACACACGCGGCATGCCTTCTTGCAGCTGGCCGTGCCGTTTCAACAACCGCTCTAGGTTCACATCCATATCACCATCATCTGCAATCAAGCACACTGGACTGTCTGTCAGCCGCTTAGACGGACGCACATCTTTGACGGCCGCGCCCAATTCCTCCTTGATCGCGGCGATCAGGTCAGACAAATCCGCCGCCTCGGGGGTGTCCTGCTCTGGCGCGTCCTTGGCGGTGATCGTATCAAGATCCGCCGCACCGCGCGTGATCGATTGCAAAGGCTTACCGTCAAATTCGGTGATGTGCTGCAGCCAGAATTCGTCCACATGATCCGACAGCAAAAGCACTTCGACCCCTTTGGCCTTAAAGCCTTCAAGATGTGGTGACGCGGCAAGTTTCGAAGCATCTTCGCCTGCGATGTAGAAAATTGCGTCCTGCCCTTCCTTCATCCGCTCAACATACTGCGCCAGGCTGGTTAACGCCGCGTCCTCGGTCGACGCGAAGCGACAAATCTCAAGGATACGATCGCGCAAACCAGGATCTTCGACCAGCCCTTCCTTCAACACAGCCCCAAAATTGCCCCAGAACGCGGCGTAGTCCTCGGGGGATTTCGTGGCTTTTTTCTTCAGCTCACTCAAGACCTTCTTTGTCACTTGTGTCTTGATTTTGGCCAGCTTCGGATCGGTCTGAAGCATTTCGCGCGACACGTTCAGCGACAGATCTTGGCTGTCCACAACCCCGCGCAGGAACCGCAAATATGCCGGGATCAAGTCTGTGGTCGTCTCGGCAATAAAGACGCGATTTACGTATAGTTTGACATGGCTTTTGCGATCTGCATCGAACAAATCAAACGGTTGGGCCGAGGGCACAAAAAGCAAACTTGTGTGGTTCAGGTTGCCTTCGACCTTGTTGTGCAACACATGCCAGGGCGCATCAAAGGCATTCGAGCTGTCGCGATAAAACGCATTGTATTGCTCTTGGCTGATGTCCTTGGCCGCGCGCGTCCACAAGGCTTCGGCGGCGTTCAGAGTATCGTCGCCCAGGTTTACAGGCACGCTGATATGTTCGGAATAGGTCTTGATGATGTGACGGATCCGGGCTTCTTCGGCAAATTCCTTGGCGTCTTTCTTAAGGTGCAATGTGACCGTGGTGCCTGCATCCGCGCGTTCGGCGGGTTCGATGGAAAACGCGCCCTTGCCATCTGACACCCACAGCCATGCCTCTTGTTCGCCGACTTTTCGCGTCAGAACGTCCACCTGTGTGGCGACCATGAATGCTGAATAAAAGCCAACACCAAACTGCCCGATCAATCCCGGTGCGTCTTTGTCATCCGCTTTCAAGGCTTCAATAAAGGCCCCTGTTCCAGATTTTGCGATGGTGCCCAGTGTTTCCAAAAGGTCTGCGTGGTTCATCCCAACGCCGTTATCTGCGATGGTCAGGGTCTTTTTGTCGGCGGATAAAGTGATGGCCAGGTCGCCGTTTGGCGCCAATGTGGCATCGGTCAACGCCGCATAGCGCCGCTTGTCACAGGCGTCCGAAGCATTTGAAACAAGTTCGCGCAAAAACACTTCGCGGTTGGAATACAGCGAGCCCGCAACGATCTCAAGCAGCTGCCCAACTTCTGTCTGAAAGGAAAATGTTTCTTTCTCAATCACTTCGCTCATGATCTGATGCTCCTATGCTGTGTTTCGGTGCATAAATAAGGAATCGTGGATAGGTTTCAACACCCATTCCGTTACCCCCAGGGACCGGCGTTTTGCGGTGTCTTAGGATTGCCCCACGGCGCGGTTTTAGCCCGCCCACCGCCGCCCAACTTGCGCAGCTCTTCAATCCGCTTTTCGATGGGCGGGTGTGTGGCAAAAAGACTGTCGACAGCCTGCATGTGTAATGGATTGACGATGAACATATGCGCCGTGGCAGGGTTGCGTTCGGCGGCGATGTTGTCGATCCGCCCCGACAGCTGGCCAAGCCGACCCAGCGCCGAGGCCAGCCACTCAGGATTGCCGCAAATCGCAGCGCCTTCTGCATCCGCCTCATATTCGCGCACCCGGCTGATCGCCATTTGCACCATGCCCGCCGCCATCGGCGCCAGGATCATCATCGCAATTGAGCCGATCAGGCCTAAAGGACGGTCCCGCCCCCCACCAAAAAACATCGCAAAGTTGGCCAGCATGGACACAGCCCCTGCCAGGGTGGCGGTGATCGTCATCGTCAGCGTATCGCGGTTCTTAATATGGGCTAATTCATGGGCGACAACGCCCGCAATTTCTTCGCGCGACATGTTTTGCATCAATCCGCGGGTCACTGCGACGGCCGCATTTTCTGGACTGCGTCCTGTGGCAAACGCGTTGGGCTGATCTGTTTCGATGATGTAAAGCGCAGGCATCGGCATGTTCGCCCGACGTGCCATGCTGTGTGTCATACGCCACAGCTCAGGCGCCGAACGCTCATCCACTGCGCGCGCGCCATGCATCCGCAGCACGGCCTTATCAGAGTTCCAGTAAGAATAGGCGTTCATACCGAAAGCGACGATCAGCGCGATGATCAGGCCGATCTCACCCCCCAACATTAACCCAGCCGCCCCCACAAAGGCGGTCATTGCAGCCATCAACATATAGGTGCGTGCCATCGCTCAAAAACCTTTCGACGTTATTGAGGTATCATATATGAACCGCGAACCTGTGTGACAATGTCCGCAAGAGTCGGTGCAATCGCGTCGCAAGGGACCCGCCGGTAGGTGTTCAAGCCTATCAAGTGATTGGTCCAGCGCGGGACTTTTTCATTTAATCCCAAGCAAGCCACAACTGTTGTTGCGGCAAGGGAAAAACCGCTGATCTGATGAAAAATTTACTTAGAAAATTCACACTTTACTGACCAAATCACGGCAGGTCTTTAGCCTGTAATCTGTATGTTATTATTGAGGATTATGTTATGACACCTGACTTAAACAAACGACTTTCCACAGCCACAGCTGTGGTCCCCGTCGCGGCAGCGCTGACATTTGCGGGAAATGCGGGAAATGCCGGCACGGTAATTACAGACTTCGATCGTTTGACGGCAGATAATAGCTCGCAGTCTTTTGACCTAGATGGCGACGGGTCACTGGACTTTAACTTCACAGCCAGGGACGATTTTGGGTTCATCCAAGGAGCCGGCACAAAAGTCAAAACAATAGACGCCGCGTCTTTTGACCCTTTTGTTTTCACCACACAATTGGCGATTGACCCAACACAAGCCGACGCAAGTATAGCAAATTTTGCGGTCGAGCTCTTTTCCGGTGATGAAGTCGGTCCTGACTATGTGGGAACGCGTCGGGCAGCTGGATTGCTCTACATCGATGGACCTGAGACGTCTTTCGGTGCTTTGGGCGGCGGCGTGGGCGACACGGCGTTCATTGGACTTGGTCTTCGATCAGCAGAAGGCACGAACTTTGGCTGGGCCGAATTCGAACGCGGCAGTGCGATATTGCTGCGCGCCGGGTTTCAAACAACAACAGGCGCCGCGGCCGCTATTCCTGCAGTCGCGCCTGTGCCTTTGCCTGGCGCTTTGGTGATGCTGGCAACGGGTGCGGCGGGCCTTGGGGCGTTCCGGCGTCGTAAGAAAGCTGCCTGAGTTTGCAAACAAGACAACGTCAAGCCGGGGTCAAACGATCCCGCCTTTGACGATTTAAGCGCAGATGGGCGGCGTTGTGTCAGACCCTGTGCCTGCGCGGCCCAAGCTGGTCTTGATCCAACTGGCCGGGGCGGATTGGCGCTATCTGCATCCGCTGATTGATGCCGGGGCCATGCCCAATCTGGATCGCATGATCTCGCAGGGGGTGATGGGCAATCTGTTTAGCCCCAAGCCGTTAAGTCAGCCAACACTCAGCACAACTTTGGCCACCGCTCGAAAACCTGATCAACATGGCGTGCTGCACGAACTAACACCCGATGCGGGCGCTTTGGGATACCGCCGGGTGGATGCGTCTGACTGGCGCGCGCCTGCGCTGTGGGACATGGTCGCCGCGCGGGGTCAGTCTGTCGCAGTCGTCAACTGGCCCGCCACGCATTCCAGCACGAAAGCTGCCCCCTTGGTGGTCAGTGATCGGTTCTGTGATGCGCAAGGACCCAGTTTTGAAGATTGGCCCTTTGATCCAGCCTGCGTCAGTGACGCAAGCGTCGGCGAGACGCTGGCCGAATTGCGCATGCACCCGATGGATGTCAGCGAAGACATGCTGGCGGTGTTTGCCCCCGAAGGCGCCCCAATAGACTTTGAAACCGATACCAGGCCGGCGATTTTCGCGGATTGTTTGGCGCGCGCGGTCACCGCCCACAGCGCAGCCACCTGGATTGCCGAGCACGCGACGCCAGACCTGCTTGTGGTGCATTTTGATTTTCTGGCCACGCTGAAAAACCAGTTCGTCCAGTACCGCGCGCCGCGTTTGGGCCATGTCACCGACGCCGATTTTGCCCGCTTTGCCCATGTGGTGAACTCGGCCTATCAATTCGCCGATATGATGCTTGCGCCGTATTTGGACCTGGTAGGCGCGGATGGATCCGTGATGGTCGTCTCCGCGCACGGCTTTCTGGACGGCGCCTTTCGCCCCCGCCCAGTCGCAAAAGGCAACGGCGCTGCAGCTGCGCGCCATCACCGCGAACTGGGCATTCTGGTCGCCAAAACCCCGGAGGCAATGCCCGATACACTGTCCTTCGGCGCGCACGATGTGGATATTGTCCCGACTGTTTTGGCCATGTTGGGGCTGGCGGCAGAACCCGGTTTGAGCGGTCGCGCGATTGAGGCTTTGGCACAGCCCCGACCCGCGCAGGACACACCAACGCCAGTGCCCGCGCGCCTTGCGACCCCGACCGGCAACTTTCGGCGTTTGGCGCAATTGGTTGAGCTGGACATCCTGGCCAGACCGGACCCCGATCCTGAAGTGGCGCGCGACAAGGTGGGCTTGGCCCAGTTGCGCGTTTTGCTGGAAACCCTGATGGCCCAACGCAAATTCGGCGAAGCCTTAAGCGCTTGCGAAGATATTTTAGAACGTGCCCCAGGTCAGGTTGACGCCGCCCGGCAAAAACTGGCTTGTCTGGTCGAAACGTCCCAATTGGACACGGCGCGGGTTTGGTTGAGCAGTTTGGAAGATTTGGGCATGGCCTCGGCCGAGTTGGCCTATCTGGAAGCGCGGATGGAGTTTCGTGCGGGTCACACGGATCGGGTCGCGGAATTGTTATCCAGGGCAGAAGCCGTGTCAGGCTCGCCTGTGGCGCAGCTTCGGATGTTGGAAAACATCGGTCTGTTTCATCTTGAACGCAAGGACGACGACAGTGCCGAACGGGTGCTGCGGGCTGCTTTGGCGCTGGATGCAACGTCAGCCCCCGCCTTAAGCGGGTTGGGGCGCAAATTTTTGCACCAACGGGACTATGCACAAGCAATCAAGTATCTGCGCCGATCTTTGGCGAAGTTTCGCGAACAACCCTTTGTGCATTTGCGGCTGGGGGATGCGTATTTCGCCCAAAGCGATTTTACGGCGGCCGAGCTGTCTTATGCCACAGCCCAAGGCATGGCACCCAATTTGAACGCAGCAAAAGAAGGACGCGCCCGGGCGGCTTTGAAACGCCAAGAGACCGCCAGCACATGATCCCGGTTCACGCGCTCCACGACATCACCTGTGATCAGCGCATAACTGGCCCTGAGTTTGACACAAAAGTCGCCCAGCGCGCGGCGGCCATCGCCCCCTATCTGTCTGCCGAACGGCGCTGCGTGTTTATCGCGCATGGCGGCTCAATCGCGTTTTTCATAGATCTGTTTGCCACCTGGGCCGCAGGGGCCTGTGCGGTCTGCTTGAACACAGGATTAACGCAAGTAGAGCTACAGCGCTTGATTGACGTGGTGGGTCCGGCGGTGATTTTGGGTTCCCAAGCGCATACGCGCGTGACGGTGCCCATTCTTGGGCCACACGACAACAGTACGCAGACACAGGCCAAAATGATGGACTGGGGCTTGGATGACCCGGCCCTAATCCTGTTCACGTCGGGCACGACCGGGACCCCCAAAGGGGTCAGCCTGTCGCGGCGCGCGATCCTAGCCCGGCTGGCATTAAACACAGCGCATATTGGGGTCGACACGCTGGCAAAGACAATGAACGTCTTGCCAACGCATTTTGGACATGGGTTGATTGGCAATTGTCTAACGCCGCTTAGCGCTGGGGGCACGCTGTACCTGAACCCCTCAGCCGGTGTTGCCACTGCCGCTGGGATCGGGGCGGCCTTAGATGCGCATGGGATTACCTTTTTAAGTTCTGTACCGGGGTTTTGGAAACTCGCGTTGCGGGTTAGCGCTCCGCCCACATCTGGGCAGCTAAAACGCATTTCCGTGGGCTCCGCCCCCCTAAGCCCCGAGCTGTGGCGCGCCATTCAGGACTGGTCGGGGGCGGATGTGTGGAACATGTATGGCTTGACCGAAACAGCAAACTGGGTTGGCGGCACGAACACCCCTGCGACTGGCGCGCTGGGACAGCTATGGGGCGGTCAGGCAGCAGTTCAATCCACATCGGGCGCTATATCGAACACCGGCACTGGTGAGCTGGTCTTGCGCGTGCCCTCGTTAATGACCGGCTATCACAACCAACCGGATCTAAGCCGCGACGCCCTGTCGGGTGGGTGGTATCACACGGGCGATATGGGCCGGATCGACGCGGACGGGCTGCATCTTTTGGGGCGCAAACGCTATATGGTGAACATCGACGGGATGAAGATTTACCCCGAGGAAATCGATGCGCTGTTCGAACGTCACCCCGATATCGTGGAAGCCTGCGCCTTTGCCCAAAGTGATCCCGTCAGCGGCGAACGTCTGGCCCTGGCCATTGCGAGCCCTAAACCACTGGACCCAAGCGCGGTAATTGACTGGGCCCGCGACAAGCTGCGCCGCGAAGCCCTGCCCCATCAGGTATTCGTCATCGCGGACATTCCCAAAACAGATCGCGGCAAGGTGAACCGGGATCTGGTACGCGATCATGTGCAAAAAGGACACACGCTATGACCTGGACCCCCGGCGATCTGGTGGCTTTAGACACACAGCGCTTCAGCTTGCGCAGCATCACGCGCGAGGATGTGGATGAAACTTTTTTAAGCTGGCTTGCTGATCCCGAAGTCATGGTCGGTTTGAACTTGCCGTCGCGCAAGCTCAGCCGTGTGCAGGCCGTGCATTATGCCCTGAGTTATGACAATCTCAAATCGATTATGCTGTTGGTGCGCGCGCGCGACAGCGGTGACATGGTCGGCTTTTTTACCATCACGTTTGAATATGCTCATGGCACGGCAGAAACGGCCGTGGTGATCGGCAACAAAAGCTACTGGGGGCAAAATGTGGTGGTCGAAACCCGGGGCGCGATCTTGGAATTTCTATTTTTGACCCTTGGGGTGCACAAGGTCATCGGACGTCCCCATGGGCGCAATATGTCTTCGATCTTCAATTACAAAGCCATGGGCTTTCAATGCGAGGCCATCTTGCGCGAACAAATGCGCGCGCTGAAGGGGGGCGGACGATTGGATCAAATGATCTTTGGCTTGCTGAAATCGGAATGGGAAGGTCTGCGCGCCCAAAAGGAGGACACCGCATGAGCGCCGCTGAAACCGCCCGCGCCTTACTCGCAGCCGAATTGGCCTTGCCGCATGACCAAATCGGCCCAGACACAGCCCTATTTTCCACAGCCGAATGGAACAGCCTGGCCCATCTGCGCATCGTTCTTGCGCTGGAAGAGATCATAAAACGTCCGCTGACCCCGACTGAAATCATCTCGCTTTCAGGATTTTCAGACGTAACCGCGCTGTTAGAGGAATAAATCTGCGATCATGTCTCTGCGCGAGAATGATTTCTGAGTGATCCGGCGCACCGAACGCGGCCTGACATAAAATACATCAAGCCTTGCCTTAAACCAGAAGCACCTTTTTTCGGACATGCACCAAGACCGCAAAGCGTGGTAGGGTGTTTATTCCCAAAGTTTTGGGCAGGGTGCTTTAAAGCGTGTTGCGTTTAATCCCATTCAAAACAAGTTGTTTCTCGCATGCATTTGATCGCGTGTTTTGAAACGCCATGAATTCAATTGAACACGACACGCCTTAGGGTCGACGCATCACGCTGGCGACCACGGTCGTCGCCCACCCGCCGTGCTGCGAAACATGTCGGATCAGATCCAACTCATACAAAACACCGCACAGATCAGACCCGTCCAACACAAAGACCTGCTCTTGACGCGCCTGCATCATAATCTCATACGCGTCAGCCAGCACCATATCGGGCGCAAGCCACACATTTTGCACCAAACTTTGCTGTGTTTTCAACGCATGTCCCATGCTGGACCCCCACATTACCTATACGAAACCGTGCCAAGCACCCCGCCCTACACATGGGAACTAAAACAGCCCCCAATCCGATGCGCGAGTGTGAAATTCCATACCTTGCATTGCGCCCGCGCCCGCCACATGTCACGTTTCAGCCATGACACAGCTTAAAACGCGCATAGGCGCACCCGTTCGACCTTTTTCGTTTGGCACCATGCAATTTGGCGGCACCGCTGATCACGACACCAGTTCCGCGATGTTTCATGCCTGTTTGGAGGCCGGGATCACCCATTTCGACACGGCCTATTTGTACAATGATGGGGCCTCGGAACAGATCCTAGGCGCGTTGATTAAGGGGCGCGATGATCTCTATATCGCCACCAAGGTCGGCTATCAGGGCACCTGCACAAAAGCGCAGATGATGGCGCAATTTGAGACCTGCTTGAGCCGGTTACAGCGCGATCACGTGGATTTGTTGTACTTGCATCACCTCAGCCCCGGCGCGGATCTGCGCGAGATCGTCGATATGTTGGCGACGGTTCAGGCAAAGGGGCAGATCCGCCATTTAGGGCTGTCCAATTTGGCCGCTTGGCAGGTCATGCAAGCGCAAAGCTATGCGGCGGATTTTGGTACGCGCATCGATGTGTTGCAGCCCATGTATAATCTGGTCAAACGCCAGGCCGAGGTCGAAATCCTGCCGATGTGTGCCGATCAGGGCATTGCGATTTGCACCTATTCGCCGCTTGGCGGGGGTCTTCTGACCGGGAAATACGCATCGGGGGGCACGGGCCGCTTGACCGAAGATATGCGCTATAACGCGCGCTATGATGTCCCTGCCATGGCGCAGGCGGCCCAGGATCTCAGCGTCATTGCCGCCGATATGTCCATGCATCCTGCTACTTTGGCGGCGGCTTGGGTCGCGGCCTCGCCCTTTGGCACCCAGCCGATTTTATCCGCCCGCAATGTGGATCAATTGGGCCCGTCTTTGGCCGCGCTTAACTTTGAGATGGACGCAGCACTTTACGCCCGCCTGTCTGCCTTGATGCCCACACCGCCCCCCGCAACAGACCGGCTTGAGGAACAATGAGCCAAATCGTCATCATCGGTGGCGGTGTTGCGGGCCTGTCCGCCGGGGCCGCGCTATGCACACATGCCCAGGTCACGGTGATCGAGGCGGAAACATCGATTGGCTATCATGCGTCGGGGCGCTCAGCGGCTCTGTTTGAGCCCAATTATGGCAATGCACCGGTGCGCGCCTTATCGCGGGCCTCAGAAGCGTATCACCGCGAGGCCAATGGCGGATATCTCAGCCCGCGTGGGTTTTTACTGTTGGGCGCGGCGGGCGATACACCCCAATTCGAAACGGATCTGGCCGGATTGGGATGTGATGAAATCGGCCCCGCAGAGGCATGCAACATGGTCCCAATCCTGAATACCGCCCATATGAATCGCGCCGCCTATCACGCCGCTGCAGAAGACATCGACACGGACCGCTTGTTGCAAGATTTCGCCAAACAGATCCGGCACAATGGCGGCAAAGTCCAAACCGGCGCGCCTGTCAGTGCGATCACACGCGACGCCCAGCAATGGCGGATCGAGGCGGCAAGCGTTTCCTACACCGCCGACACATTGATTAACGCCGCAGGGCCTTGGGCCGATGATATTGCGCAGATGGCCGGGATCGCGCCCTTAGGGTTACAGCCCTTGCGCAGATCCATGGCGCGGATTGCCGCCCCTGATGCGCATGACGTAAGCGATTGGCCAATGTTCTTTGGCGCGGGCGAGACGTGGTATGCCAAGCCCGATGCAGGTCAGTTGATCGTGTCCCCAGCCGAGGAACACCCCTGCCCGCCCATGGATGCGTGGCCCGACGATATGGTTCTGGCCGAAGGGTTTGCGCGCTATCAGGAATTTGTGCACCCCGAAATCACCCGCCCGACCGCCACCTGGGCAGGCCTGCGCACCTTTGCCCCCGACCGCGCTTTGGTGCTGGGGGCCGAACCCGATATGCCCGACTTTATCTGGTCCGCAGGGCAAGGGGGCTATGGATTTCAAACCGGCCCCGCGGCAGGCCAAACTGTCGCTGCCCTGGCTTTGGGCCGCACACCAGACCTTCCTGCGGATGTGATTGCGGCGCTGTCGCCTGCGCGGTTTCGGTGATCTCATGCCAAAGGTGACGTTTGATGCGTAAAATCCTGCTGATCCTGCTGACTTGCTTGGCGGCCTGCGCAACTGCCCCCCGAACAGGACCTGCCCCCATTGGGCCAATGGTGATCGGGGACACGGATCCGGTGCGTTTTGCCGGTCGCCAACCCACCCAATTTGCCGTGCGCGGGATGGATGCAGCGCGGTTTCAAACGTTCGTGGATTGGCGGCGAGCCAGGGCCGTGGGCATAGAATTTGCATTCCTGAAAGCCACCGAGGGCGGGGATCTGCTGGATCCCGAGTTCAAAGACCACTGGCGCGGGGCCGCGCGGGCTGGGATCGCACGCGGGGCCTATCATTTTTACTATTTTTGCACCGCCCCAGAGGTTCAGGCGCGTTGGTTTATCCGGAATGTGCCGCGCAGTCGCGGCGCCCTGCCACCTGTGCTGGACATGGAATGGAATCCGTTTTCCCCCACCTGCCAACGCCGACCCGACGCCGCCACGATCCGCGCCGAAATGCGCACTTGGTTGAACATCGTAGAAGCCCATTACGGCCAGCGCCCCATCATCTATACAACCCCCGGCTTTTACAAAGACGCCGCATTGCAAAACATGGCCTCTGAAGACTACTGGCTGCGCACCACCGCCAAAACCCCCGCCGAGGCCTTCCCCGGCCAGCCCTGGCGCTTCTGGCAATACACAGCCACAGGCACCCTGCCCGGAACGCCCGGCGCTGTGGACATCAACGCGTTCAATGGCACGCGCGCCGATTGGGACGCCTGGAAAGCCGCCCGCAGCCGGTAAACAAAAGCGACGCACGCCCATGTCGCAATCCGGCAAGACCGCCGCGCACCGCGCTTTCATCCTGTGATCAGGAGGACAGCTCATGAACCAACATTACCGCGACACCCGCAAGATTGACCCGGCGCGCGGCGCGGCGCTTGGTGATGGCTCCCCCAATGATGCCGATCGCGTCGAAATCGGCCCCACCCAGATGGCGTTTCGCGAATGGGAACGGGCCGGTCTGCATCTGCCCAATCTGGCCAAAATGCGCGAATATCGTTGGCAGCGCTTGACCCAGCACATCGTGGACCGCGGTTATGGCGGGCTGCTTATGTTTGACCC
>JBGCEM010000173.1:0-11774 GCA_045106335.1 Paracoccaceae bacterium
GTAGCGCAAGCTTCCGTCCAAACCGGCTACAAACTGACCGCAGATCAACTTGAGGCGGCGATTACGCCCAAGACAAAATGGTTTATCTTCAACTCACCCTCTAACCCGACCGGAGCAGGTTACACGTGGGACGAGTTAAAAGAGATCACAGACGTGTTGATGCGCCACCCCCATGTTTGGGTGATGACAGATGATATGTATGAACACTTGGCCTATGACGGCTTTAAGTTCTGCACCCCTGCCGAAGTTGAGCCGCGCTTATATGAGCGCACTTTGACAGTGAACGGCGTGTCCAAAGCCTATGCCATGACAGGCTGGCGGATTGGGTATGCCGCGGGTCCCAATGAGCTGATCGCGGCCATGCGCAAAGTGCAGTCACAATCCACCTCGAACCCCTGTTCGATCAGCCAATGGGCGGCAGTCGAGGCGCTGAACGGCACTCAAGATTTTCTGGCACCCAACAACGAAACCTTCGTACGTCGGCGCAACCTTGTGGTCAAAATGCTGAACGACATAGACGGGATGAATTGCCCCGTGCCTGAGGGCGCGTTCTACGTCTATCCTTCGATTTCAGGACTGATTGGCAAAACTTCGGCGGCGGGCACCTTGATTGAGAATGATGAAATCTTTGCAACGGCTTTGCTGGAAGAAACGGGCGTGGCAGTGGTGTTTGGCGCCGCTTTTGGACTAAGCCCCAATTTCCGGGTCAGTTATGCCACATCTGACGAAGCGTTAACCGAGGCTTGCAGTCGCATCCAAACCTTCTGCGCATCGCTTACCTGATCTTAAAACTGCGGGCAAAACACTTCAAATCGAGGCTATTTGCGTGTTTTCCCGCATGTCATGCCTGTGCTACACGTCGCAGTGGTGCATCTGGGGTAATCTATGGCGGGCGAGCTTCCTGAATACTATTTTCGCGTCCGTGAAAACGGGGCGGTGGTGTTTCGTGTGGACACAGAAAATCGCCAACGTCGTATTGAGATGGATCAAATTGCCATCGTCAATATCCGCAACGGTGACGTGAAACCGCACGGGGATCATACCTTAAGCGCGACTGATCTGGCCGAGATTAAGACCTGGATGTCCAACAGGTCCGATATATTAGAACAGCGCAGTGTTGATGACATCCGTCGCACAATTGACCATTTGAACCTGACGGCACAATGGGCTCAGTCAAAAGCCAATGCAGAGCAACTGGATGCCATCACCGATGAATTGCTGATGGCGATGCACGATTTGCGCACTGTCCTGGTACGCAAAAAGGCCGATCGCGTTTTGAAAAAATAAGAGTTACGCGAATTGCTCGGCAAGCCTTGGCCGTATCGTTTTCCAAAAGCGCCACATCAACATCACAGCCGCGCAAGTCAGCCCCAAAACCAACCCAAGCCAAACCCCGACCGCGCCATAGCCCAGAACAAATCCAAGCACATACGAAGCCGGCATTCCAATAATCCAATAGCTTACAACGGCCATAATCATCGGAACGCGTGTGTCTTGGACGCCTCTCAGCAATCCCAAAGCAATCACCTGCGCACCATCCACCAGCTGGAACAACGCCGCCAGGATCAGCAAAACGGCTCCCAGGGTCAAAATGTCCTGACGCGCCGCTTCGTTTTCATTCATAAACAGTGAAATCAGCGGATCCGGCAGGGTCAAAAAACCCACCATCGTCAGCAATGCCGTGATTAAAGACAGGGCAAAAGCAACCCAAGCGCCGCGCGCCAAATGCCCCGCATCCCGCCGCCCCAGTGCATTGCCCGCGCGCACCGTTGCAGCATTGCTCAAACCTAAATGGATCATAAACGTGATTGTCGCCAATTGCAGTACAATACCATGCGTCGCTAAGGCGACAGTTCCCAACCAGCCCATCATCACTGCTGTTGCCGAAAATAGACCGACTTCGGAAAGAGTCGTCAATCCAATCGGCCAGCCCAATCGAAACACACGTAGCATCATCGGACCATCAATCCGCCACATACGCGCAAACAGATCATGTTCCGGCAACGCCCACCGCGCATAGATCGCAACACCAATCAACGTAAAGACCTGCGTCACAATCGACGCAATGGCGGCCCCTTGCAGCCCCAGTTCCGGCGCCCCTAAATTGCCGAAAATCAGCACCCAATTGGCCAGCCCATTCACCACCGCTGACCCCAAAATGATCCACAAAACCGGCTGCGTGCGTTCCAACGCAGCAAGATAAGACTTCAAAACCATCACTGCCAAAGCTGGAATAATCCCCCAACCGGCAATCCGCAAATAGTCCGATGCACCAGCCGCGACTTCGGGAACTTGACCCATCGCCCGCAAAATCGGATCTGAAAATATCAAGACCGGCAAGCAGATAAGCGAAAACGCAATCGACAGCCACAGACCCATACGCGTCGCGCGGCGCAATCCGACCTCGTCCTCTTCCGCGGCAAAAGCTGCAACCATCGGCATGACCGCCCAAGCAAAGCCCGATCCCATCAAAAAGAAGACGTGAAAAAACGTCGAACCCAACGTAATCGCCGCCAACGCTTCGACGCTATACCGCCCCAGCATAACCACGTCTGTGATCCCAATTGCCGCCTGCCCCAAATGCCCGCCAACAAGAGGAAGACCCAATATCAACAGCGCTCGGGTATGCCCGGAATAAGTCATTTGGGGAGTCGTCGTCATACGTCTTCCCTAAGCGCAAAAGTCGTTTAGAGAAAAGCCAAAAGCCCAGCTGCCCGAAAAAAAAGGAAAATGATTTATAAAAAGTCGCCCCTGCCAAGGCCGAATTTCTTTCCCGTTTTGATCAAATTCCGCTAAGAAATCTGCGGCTCATACACCGTCGCAGCCCTTGAAAAAGCCAGCCAAAACCGCGATGTGTTGACAAGCTAAAAGGCGCACGCACACATGGCACATCCCGTTGCGGATCAACTAAAATACTGGGGCATCGCAACTGCGGTGTTTTTTGTTGTGTTATGGTTTTTGGGCGACGTTTTGTTGCCCTTCGTTCTTGGGGGCGCGATCGCGTATTTTCTGGATCCGGTTGCCGATCGGTTGCAGCGCCTGGGCTTAAGTCGTGTGGCCGCAACGGCAACGATCACAGTTGTCGCCCTTCTGATTTTCGTCGTTATGGCCTTATTGGTGATCCCAACGCTGGTGTCACAGGCCATACAACTCTTTGAAATCGCGCCTAAATTGTTCAGGGACCTCGCAGCTTTCCTGACCGAACGGTTTCCATCATTGCTGGAAGATGGATCAACGTTGCGCACATCGCTTCAATCCTTGGGCGAAACAGTGCAATCGCGTGGTGGCGAGCTGTTGAACTCGGTTCTGTCTTCCGCTGCTTCCATTATTAACATACTGATTTTGTTTCTTATTGTTCCCGTGGTGGCCGTGTATCTGCTGCTGGATTGGGATAACATGATCGCGCGAATCGACGACCTACTGCCCCGCGATCACGCGCCTGTTATTCGTCGCTTGGGTCGACAGATTGACGGCACCCTGGCTGCGTTCATTCGCGGGATGGGAACTGTGTGTTTGATCCTTGGCACCTATTACGCGGTCGCGCTGATGGTGGTCGGCCTTCAGTTCGGGCTGGTTGTTGGGTTTGTCGCCGGCTTGATCACTTTCATTCCCTATCTTGGGGCCTTGATTGGCGGCGCGTTGGCGATTGGGTTGGCCCTGTTTCAATTCTGGGGGGATTGGGTCTCAATCGGTTTAGTCGCAGGCGTTTTCGTTGTCGGTCAAATTCTTGAAGGCAATGTGCTCACCCCGAAACTGGTCGGTGGCTCCGTTGGTCTGCATCCTGTTTGGCTGTTATTAGCATTGTCAGTGTTCGGCGCATTATTTGGGTTTATAGGAATGCTTGTCGCAGTTCCCGTCGCAGCATCCCTTGGGGTCATAACGCGATTTTTGGTGCGCGATTTGTACCAAGTCAGCCTTCTCTATCGCGGAACTTCTGGGCGGGACGATCCATAATGGCAATTCAGCTGGGATTCGACCTTCCCCCGAAACCGGCCATGGGGCGTGAGGACTTCTTAATTGCGCCGTCAAATGCCATGGCCGTTGCTTTGATTGACACATGGCCGAAATGGGAAACTGGAAAACTGCTGCTGACGGGTCCGACCGGATCAGGAAAAACGCATCTGACCCATGTTTGGGCGCAACGCGCCTGCGCGCAAATTTTGCAAGCCTCTGACATGACGAGCGCCAATATTCCAACCTTGGCCGAGGGGCCCGTTGCAATCGAAGACATTGCACAAATTGCAGGCCAAAACGATATCGAAACTGCGTTGTTTCATCTACACAATTTGGTCTTGGCCAACGGTCACAGTCTGTTATTGACGGGTGCTGGGCCGCTTTCAAGCTGGGACATGAAGCTGCCGGATCTGACCAGTCGTCTTCAAGCGGCTGCCCATGCAGAGCTTTCAACCCCAGATGATGCCTTGCTGTCCGCCGTTTTAGCCAAGCAATTTAATGACTTTCAAGTTGTGCCTAAACCGGATGTTATACCTTATTTGGTAGGTCACATGGATCGCTCATTTGCCACAGCCCGCGACTTGGCACGGCGATTGAATCACGAAAGCCTGGTGCGAAAGAAGCCAATCACACGCCCGTTGGCTGCGGACGTTTTACGCCAGCTAGCCCAATAGACATCGCAAACCCTAACGATCCGAAGCTTTTGCGAACCTTGCAAAAGCAGGCAAGCCACGTCATCTTCGTAGCCTCGGGTAAACCATGCGCGATACCGCATCATAGATGGGAGACCGCCACATGACCGTCACCGATTTCTTGCAATCAGATTTTCCGCCGGCACAAGATCCCGGTGATTTGGATTTAGCCGGTCCACAGCGATTTTGGAACCGAGAGCTCAGCTGGCTCAGCTTTAATTGGCGGGTGTTGGAAGAGGCCGAGAACCCAAAAGTTCCGCTGCTCGAACGGCTTAGGTTCCTTTCGATTTCTGCTAATAATTTAGATGAATTTTACACTGTTCGCGTTGCCGGCTTGCGCGAACTGGCCCATGCGGGCAACACAACGCCCGCAGCAGATGGCCTAACACCCGCCGAGCAGCTGCGCCTTATAAATGAAGATGCGCGCCAACTCCTGCAACACCAACAAACTGTTTTGCATTGTCTTTTCAATTCCCTAGAGCAGGCTGGCATGTCCGTCTTAACCCGTGAACAGATTGACGATGTGGACCAAACCTTTCTGGACGACATCTTTCTTAACCGCGTATTTCCAGTGCTGTCGCCTCTTGCCATCGACCCAGCACACCCCTTTCCTTTCATTCCAAACACCGGTTTCAGCCTGGCGCTGCAACTGGTTCGTACGAAAGACAAACGTCCTTTGCAGGCTTTACTTCCAATTCCTGCCCAGATTGATCGCTTCGTTGCTTTGCCGGCGCCAGAGCGCACCCATAGGTTCATCGCGCTTGAAGAACTTTTATTGTTAAAAATTGGCACACTTTTCCCAGGATATAGCCTGAAATCGCACTTCATGTTCCGTGTTCTGCGCGACAGTGATCTGGAAGTCGAAGACGAAGCCGAAGACCTGGTGCGAGAGTTCGAAGTGGCCCTAAAGCGCCGCAAACGCGGTGAAGTCGTGCGTATGACCCATTCCGCAGGCGCTCCGCAAGCCTTGCGCAGTGTTGTGATGCGCGAACTCGCAGTCGGACCGGAAGAGCTGTTCGAAATGGACGGTATGATTGGGCTATCAGATCTGAGCCAACTGGTATTGGAGGACCGCCCCGACCTTTTGTGGCCGAATTTTACACCGCGCGTGCCTGAGCGCGTCACCGACTTCGATGGCGATATGTTTGCCGCAATTCGCCAAAAAGACATGTTACTGCACCACCCATACGAGACTTTCGATATGGTGGTCCGCTTTCTCCAACAAGCCGCACGCGACCCAAATGTAGTTGCAATTAAGCAAACATTGTATCGAACTTCGAAAGATTCCCCCATCGTCAGTGCCTTGTGCGAAGCCGCCGAGGATGGCAAATCCGTGACCGCTTTGGTGGAACTCAAGGCACGGTTTGATGAAGCCGCAAACATTCGCCAGTCCCGGCGTTTAGAGCGCGCCGGTGCACATGTCGTATACGGATTTATCGACTTGAAAACACACGCGAAAATTTCAACTGTCGTTCGGCGTGAAGGCGAAAATCTGGTCACCTACACACATTATGGAACGGGCAATTACCATCCAATCACTGCACGTATCTACACCGACTTATCCCTTTTTACATGCGACGCAAAACTGGGGCGGGATGCAACAAAGGTATTTAACTATTTGTCCGGTTACGCCCAGCCCGACAGCCTTGAGAATTTGTCTATTTCCCCAGTATCTCTTAAGTCGACCTTATTGGATTTGATCCACGCCGAAACTGATCACGCGCGGGCGGGCCGACCCGCCCAGATCTGGGCAAAAATGAACTCGCTCATTGACTCAGATGTGATCGACGGTTTGTACAAAGCCAGTCAAGCTGGCGTTCAAATTAGCTTGGTAATTCGAGGAATTTGTGGTTTGCGCCCCGGGCTCGTAGGTCTGTCAGAAAACATTCGCGTCAAATCAGTCGTGGGTCGGTTTTTGGAACATTCAAGGATCGTTTGTTTCGGAAATGGTAAAGGTCTACCACATAAAAAAGCGCGCGTTTTCATATCCTCTGCCGATTGGATGGGGCGCAATTTAACACGGCGCGTCGAAACTCTCGTCGAGATCGAAAACGTAACGGTCAAAGCGCAAATTGTGAGCCAGATTATGACCGCGAACTTAGCAGATGTTGCACAAAGTTGGATAATGACACCAGACGGATCCTTTGAAAGACCAGAGCGGGATCCAGGTCAATTTGCGTTCTCATGCCACCGATTTTTCATGGAAAACCCGTCTTTGTCCGGGCGCGGATCCGCCGGCGCCGCTGATGTCCCAAAGTTGACCCATGCCGAAGATTAAGTCTGATTTGGCTAAAAATTAGCTTTCTTTCCTGATCTGCTTTTTTTGATTTTAAGGTTTCCGTTCTAGCCTCGCCATGTATGCGAGTTGAGGGTGCCAAATGCGCGGTTTTGTTCTTCCAATGTGGGCGATTTTCCTTTTCCTAACAGGATGCGCACAACAAAGCCCGCCAATCAGCGTGCCCTACAACTATGAGCGCCTTGAAATTATGGCGATTGTCCAACAATGGCCTTTAGATGCAAGATTGCAGATGTCGATCAATGGGGACCTCGTGATCAAGGAAACGACGCTTATTTCGTCTGGAACAAGTCAAAATTTGGTCGGGACGTGGCGTGGCCAACAAGTCATGGCGCGCATGACACGGCGCAACGGATTGTTTGCACCTGCTGCGCGAATTGATGTCTTTATTGAAGGCAATTTGGTGCAGACCATTCATATGTAGACCCGGTGCGGCTACCTCGTGGCGGTGTTTCTTGAAATTTCGTTGACCTCGACAAATTCAAACCGCACAACGATGGCTACGAACCTGGGCAACGCATTATGAGCACAGCACAAACTAAAAATGTCGATCACGTAGGTCCTTTTGGCCCGGATCTTTTTGACGATCCCTCCGTGCGGGCTGTGTCTCGTGTTGGAGTTGTGGATGTCGGATCAAACTCTGTTCGAATGGTCGTATTCGACGGCGCGGCCCGCAGCCCGGCATACTTTTACAACGAAAAAATAATGTGTGCATTGGGTGCGGGCCTTGGTCAAACTGGATGTTTAAATCCCAAAGGCCGAACGCGCGCTTTAAACGCACTGAAACGCTTCAAACTTTTGGCGGACGGCATGGGCATTCCAACGCTGACAGTCGTCGCCACGGCTGCGGTACGCGATGCCGCGGATGGCCCCGCTTTTTGCAATGATGTCCGCCAAGAAACCGGTTTAAAAATATGGGTCATAGACGGCGAGGAGGAAGCCCGTCTGTCCGCACAAGGTGTACTCTTGGGATGGCCAGGGTCATACGGCTTGGTTTGCGATATAGGCGGCAGTTCTATGGAACTTGCTGAAATTGCGGACGGCCGAGTTGGCAAACGCGTCACCTCAGCTTTAGGTCCGCTGAAGTTACGTGACCTTCCTGGCGGCAAGAAAGCACGGCGAGCTGCGATCAAAGAAACTGTCGAAATTTTGCACCAAACTTTAGGAGAACAGCGCGACCGATTGTTTCTGGTGGGCGGATCTTGGCGGGCGATCGCAAAAATAGATATGCTACGCCGCGGATATCCTCTGCATGTCCTTCACGAATACCGTATGAGCCCATCTTCTGTCCGCGCAACGGTCGAATTCATCAAAAGCACCCCGATGGAGACACTGCGCCACCAAGCCGGAATATCAGCGGCACGCGCAGACCTGGTGGCCATCGCATCGGAAGTTCTAGCACGCGTGGTTCGCGTATTTCACCCAAAAGACATTGCCGTCTCATCTTACGGAATTCGCGAAGGCATGCTGTATGAACAAATGCCGCAACGATTGCGCGACAGAGATCCTTTGATCGAAGCTTGCCGCTTTGCCGAAGCAAAAGACGCAAGGTTGCCGGGCTTTGGAAAAAGACTGCACAATTTTATTTATCCAATTTTCCGCAATATCCCTGACGCCCGAAAACGCATCGTAAAGGCTGCATGCCTGCTACACGATGTAAGCTGGAGAGCACATCCTGACTACCGGGCCGAAGTCTGTTTTGACAATGCAACACGTGCAAATTTGGGGGGCTTGAAACATTCTGAACGGGTCTATCTCGGGCTTGCTCTGCTCTATCGTTATTCGAATAAACGAGAAGGGACGCGTTTTGAAAATCTATATGGGTTGCTAGACCCTGCTTTACAAAAAGAGGCTGAAGTGTTGGGCAAAGCAATGCGGTTTGGCGCGATGCTGTGGATCCAAAACACGACAGATCTTGGCGAAATTGTTTGGAAGCCTCAGAAAAAACACCTTCAACTCAAACTTTCGACTGATGCAGGAGGTCTATACGGTGAAGTCGCTCAGGCCCGCTTGGCATCATTGACAACAGCACTTGACGCGAGTTTGGCGGTGAAAGTCGGCAAGAACTTCATAAAATTGGAGTAGGCACACTATCTGATATTTGTAACACTTCAAACCTGGTATGAGCAATCGCTTAACCGGCTTTTAAGCCGTGACCTGTTGCGTCTATCTATTTGATTTATCGGATTTCCGCGTTTTACATAAATTCGCCACGATGCACTTCCTGGACTGTGGCCTTAACAGAGCTGGTCTAGATTTTCGACCGGTTTGCAGCCAACTTAAGATGGTTCAGAGTTTCGTTTAGGCTGCTAGCCTCATTTGTCCTGTTTTGCTGGCATAGGCCCAGCTTTCATAAACTTCGGGGCATATGAGATACCTGTAAGCGGTGGCTGGAGCGCACTGAATCTTTAGGTTGACGGCTTGAAGTTCCAAGGGAGCAGGTCGTCGATGCGATGTTTCGAATGGCCAGCGGCGATGGCTTCGAGCGTAGATTTCAGGTAGGTGAAGGGCTCCACGCCGTTGATTTTGCAGGTCTCGATCAGCGACGCGATACGGCCCCAAGTGCGGCCACCTGCGTCATGGCCAGCGAAGAGCGCATTCTTGCGATTTAGGGCAATTGGGCGCATTAGATTTTCGACGTTGTTGGAACCGATCTCGACGCGGCCGTCTGTCAGGAACGTTTGCAGTCCACCCCAGTGTCGATGGATGTAGGCCAGCTTTTCGCCTAAGCGTGACTTGGCGGAGACCCGCGCGCGTTGCGCCTGAAGCCATTCCCCGAATGCTGCGACCAATGGCGCGGATCGGGTTTGGCGGGCGGACAGGCGTTGGCCGGGGGATGTGCCGCGGATGTCTTTCTCGACGGCATAGATTTCGGCGATCTGGCGCAAGCCTTCCGCCGCGATTTCGGAACCGTCGCGGTCGAAGATTTCTTTCAGCTTCCGCCGAGCATGCGCCCAACAATAAGCTACGGTGACGGGATCACCGCCCTTGCGCGATGATTTGGTCAGCCGGTTGTAGCCGGTGTAACCGTCGATTTGGAGGATACCGTTGAAGCCGGTCAGGAACTTTTCTCCGTTTTCACCTCGGCGGTCCGGCGCATAAAAGTAAACCACCGCCGGTGGATCATCGCCGCCCCAAGCACGGTCATCGCGGGCAAGCGCCCAAAGGTAGCCGGTTTTTGTGCGTCCTCGTCCGGGGTCGAGCACGGGGTCTGTCGTTTCATCTATTACCCGGCAGGCGCATGCAACGCATGCTGCCGAGAGGGCATGAACAGCTTGCTCGAGGCTTTCAGATGCTCGGCCAGCCTGTCCACGACGGGCGCGAGATGGAAGCTTGCTACACCCGTCCAATCCGCCAGCGTAGATCGGTGGATGTCTACGCCAGATCGAGCCAGGATTTGGCTTTGGCGATACAAAGGGCAATGGTCGGCGTACTTGTTGACCAGAACATGCTCAATAGCCCCTTCGGTGGGCAGACCGCCCTCAATGAGCCACGGCGGAGTTGGCGCTTGGGTGACCCCATCGGTACAAACGCGGCAGGCGTATTTGGGGCGGACTGTCACGATCACACGGCACTGCGCCGGGACAATGTCGAGCCGCTCATTACGATCTTCACCGATCCGGTGCATCGCGCCACATCCACATGGGCACTCTAAGCTATCGGGCTCGATCACCTGTTCGATGCGCGACAAACCTTCGGGCAGATTACCCCGATTGCGCTTGGCGACCTTTTTGCGCTTTGGTTTGTCGTCACTAGGGGACAGTTCCGATTGCTGTTCTTCTATCTCGGAAAGGGCGATCTCAAGATCCTCAAAAGCCAACTGCCGGTCATCGTCGTTCAGTTTTTCTGACGTCTTGCCGTAGAGCGCATTTTGCATCTCGGCGATGAGGTGTTCTTGGCGCTTGTTGATCTCCTCCAGCTGCGCCATTCGGGCAGCCTGCGCCTCGAACGCGACACGGTATTCCAGCGGCAGGACGGACAGATCGAGATCTTTGGCAGGGGCGCTCATGCGTGGAATCATAGACCATATTCACAGCTATGGCCGCTTGTATTCGCCGCCCTGATTCACTCCGCCGCAGCCGGAGGGCGGGTCTCCAACGCTTTCACCTTCCGCCAGTCCAAACCCGCAAACAGAGCCTCGAATTGCGCATGGTTCAGGGCCATCATCCCGTCCTTGATCGCGGGCCAGGTGAAGGTTGTTTCCTCAAGACGCTTGTATGCCATGACCAGCCCGCTGCCATCCCAATAGAGCAACTTCAGCCGATCTGCGCGCTTGGCGCGGAACACAAACACAGTCCCGGTGAACGGGTCCTTGCGCAGAACCGTCTGTACCATGGCGGTCAACCCGTCGTGCCCTTTACGGAAATCCACCGGCTGCGTTGCAACCAGAATACGCACCCGGTTCGACGGAAAGATCATGTATCGCCCTCGAGTGCGCGCACGATTTCCGCAATGCGCCCCGCAGGCGCGTCGCTGTCCAACCGGACAGCAACCGACCCCGATATAATTTCAATTACCGCAGTCACTGGTTCAGGCACGGGCGCAGGTGGCGCGGGCTCATCATCAAATACCACAAGTGGTGCAAAGTCTGTCTGGGGATCCGGAGCAGGCAAAACAAGATCCCCATCCTTGGCCATACGCCGCCAGGACGATAGGTGGTTCGCGCGCATGTCATACTTGCGCGCGACATCATTCACCGTCGCGCCCGGCACCAGCGTTTCTGCCACAATCCGCGCCTTCAGATCATCCGGCCACCGACGGTGCCCTGTCTGTGAGACCTCAACACCCAAACGTTTGAGAAACTCTCTCGTAGACTCCATGGAGAAACTCAC
>JBGCEM010000174.1:0-7567 GCA_045106335.1 Paracoccaceae bacterium
ATCGAATTGGCCTCGCCCGTTGCGCATATTTGGTTCCTAAAGTCACTGCCCTCGCGGATTGGTCTCATGCTCGATATGACCCTGCGCGATCTGGAACGGGTTTTGTATTTCGAAAACTACGTGGTTATCGAACCGGGCCTGACGGACCTGTCCTATGGCCAGATGCTGTCCGAAGAAGAGTACATGGACGCCCAAGATGCGTTCGGTATGGACGCGTTCACGGCCAATATTGGTGCCGAAGCGATCCGCGATATGCTGGCTCAGATTGATCTGGAAGCCGAAGCGGATCGTCTGCGCGAAGAGCTGAAAGAAGCCACCGGCGAGCTGAAGCCCAAGAAGATCATCAAGCGTCTTAAGGTCGTGGAATCCTTCCTTGAATCCGGCAACCGTCCGGAATGGATGGTGATGACCGTTGTGCCTGTGATCCCGCCCGAGCTGCGCCCGCTGGTGCCGCTGGATGGGGGCCGGTTTGCGACGTCTGACCTGAACGATCTGTATCGCCGGGTGATCAACCGGAACAACCGTCTGAAACGCCTGATCGAACTGCGCGCGCCCGATATCATCGTGCGAAACGAAAAGCGGATGCTGCAGGAATCTGTGGATGCGCTGTTTGACAATGGCCGTCGGGGCCGCGTGATTACGGGCGCCAACAAGCGTCCGCTGAAATCGCTGTCCGACATGCTGAAAGGTAAGCAAGGCCGCTTCCGTCAGAACCTTTTGGGCAAACGCGTCGACTTCTCGGGCCGCTCGGTCATTGTGACCGGCCCGGAACTAAAGCTGCACCAGTGCGGTCTGCCCAAAAAGATGGCGCTAGAGCTGTTCAAGCCGTTCATCTATTCGCGCCTTGAAGCCAAGGGTCTGTCCAGCACGGTGAAACAAGCCAAGAAGCTGGTTGAAAAAGAACGCCCCGAAGTGTGGGACATCCTGGACGAGGTCATCCGCGAGCACCCTGTGATGCTGAACCGCGCACCGACGCTGCACCGTTTGGGCATTCAGGCGTTTGAACCTGTGCTGATCGAAGGCAAAGCCATTCAGCTGCACCCGCTGGTCTGTTCGGCCTTTAACGCGGACTTTGACGGCGACCAAATGGCTGTGCACGTGCCGCTGTCGCTGGAAGCCCAGTTAGAAGCGCGCGTGTTGATGATGTCCACGAACAACGTTCTGTCGCCTGCCAACGGTGCACCGATCATTGTTCCTTCGCAGGATATGATCCTGGGTCTGTATTATGTCACGCTGGAGCGCGAAGGCATGAAGGGCCAGGGCAAGGTGTTTTCCTCGATTGAGGAGGTCGAGCATGCGCTGGATGCGGGCGAAGTGCATCTGCATTCCAAAGTCACTGCGCGGGTGCCACAGGTCCATCCTGAAACCGGCGAGACGGTCTATGAACGGTTTGAAACAACGCCGGGTCGGGTCAAGCTGGGCGCGATGCTGCCGTTGAATAACAAAGCACCGTTTTCGCTTGTGAACCGTCTGTTGCGCAAACGCGAAGTGCAGCAGGTGATTGACACGGTCTATCGCTATTGCGGTCAAAAAGAGTCGGTTATCTTCTGTGACCAAATCATGTCCATGGGCTTCAAAGAAGCATTCAAGGCCGGTATTTCGTTCGGTAAGGACGACATGCTGATCCCGGATAGCAAATGGCCCATCGTCGAAGACACGCGCGATCAAGTGAAAGATTTCGAACAGCAGTACATGGACGGCCTGATCACGCAGGGCGAAAAGTACAACAAAGTTGTCGATGCTTGGTCGAAATGTAACGACAAGGTCACGGACGCGATGATGTCCTCGATCTCGGCGGTGCCAACGAACGAAGATGGGTCCGAAAACGAGCCGAACTCGGTTTACATGATGGCCCACTCAGGCGCGCGGGGCTCGGTTACGCAGATGAAACAGCTGGGCGGGATGCGCGGTCTGATGGCCAAGCCGAACGGCGACATCATCGAAACGCCGATTATCTCTAACTTTAAGGAAGGTCTGACAGTGCTTGAGTACTTTAACTCAACGCACGGTGCCCGGAAGGGTCTGTCGGACACGGCTTTGAAGACAGCGAACTCGGGCTATCTGACGCGGCGTCTGGTGGACGTGGCGCAGGACTGTATCGTGCGTATGCTGGATTGTGGTACGGAAAACTGGATCAACGCGGAAGCGGCTGTCAACGATGGTGAAATCGTTTCCTCGATCAGCGAACGTCTGTTGGGTCGTGTTGCGGCAGAAGACATCGTCAAACCCGGCACCGATGAAGTGATTGTCGCGGCGGGCACCATGATCGACGAACGGATGGCCGACAATGTCGAAGAGGCTGGGGTGCAGAACGCGAAGATGCGCTCGCCCCTGACCTGTGAGGCGGAAGAAGGTGTTTGCGCGATGTGCTATGGTCGTGACCTGGCGCGTGGCACAATGGTCAACACCGGTGAGGCTGTCGGCATTATCGCCGCGCAATCCATCGGCGAGCCCGGCACTCAGCTAACGATGCGGACTTTCCACATTGGCGGCGTTGCGCAGGGTGGCCAGCAATCTTTCCTGGAAGCCAGCCAAGAAGGTAAGATCGTATTCGAAAACGCCAGCTTGCTTGAAAATACGGCCGGCGAAATGTTGGTCATGGGCCGGAACATGAAGCTGGTGATCAAAGGCGAAGATGGCGACGAACGGGCCAGCCACAAGGTGGGCTATGGCTCGAAACTGTTTGTCAAAGATGGCCAGACAATCGGTCGTGGCGACAAGCTGTTCGAATGGGACCCCTACACGCTTCCGATCATCGCGGAAAAAGCCGGGACTGTGAAATACGTGGATCTGGTCAGCGGTATCGCTGTACGGGATGTGACGGATGACGCAACTGGCATGACCCAGAAAATTGTGACGGATTGGCGCGCGGCCCCAAAAGGCAACGAGTTGAAACCCGAGATCATTCTGGCCGGTGCAGACGGTGAACCTGTGCGCAATGATGCGGGCAATCCTGTCACCTATGCGATGTCTGTGGATGCGATCCTGTCGGTCGAAGAAGGCCAAGAGGTTGCAGCCGGTGAGGTCGTTGCACGGATCCCACGGGAAGGTGCCAAGACCAAGGACATCACCGGTGGTCTGCCGCGTGTGGCTGAATTGTTCGAAGCCCGTCGTCCCAAAGATCACGCGATCATCGCGGAAATTGATGGCTATGTGCGCTTTGGCAAGGACTATAAAAACAAGCGCCGCATTGCGATTGAACCATCAGATGACACGATGGATAAAGTCGAATACATGGTGCCCAAGGGCAAGCACATCCCAGTGGCCGAGGGCGATTTCGTCCAAAAAGGCGACTACATCATGGATGGCAATCCAGCCCCGCATGACATTCTGGCGATTATGGGTGTTGAAGCATTGGCGGATTACATGATCGACGAGGTGCAGGATGTGTACCGACTTCAAGGTGTGAAAATTAACGGCAAACACATGGAAGTCAGCGTCCGTCAGATGCTGCAGAAGTGGGAGATTTCCGAAAGCGGGGACACGACATTGCTGAAAGGCGAGCACGTGGACAAGCAGGAATTCGACGCGGCCAATGAAAAGTCGCTGTCCAAAGGCGGACGTCCTGCGAAGGGCGAGCCGATCTTGCTGGGCATCACCAAAGCGTCCTTGCAGACACGCTCGTTCATTTCTGCGGCGTCTTTCCAGGAAACCACGCGGGTTCTGACCGAGGCATCTGTTCAGGGCAAGAAAGACAAGCTTGTTGGTCTGAAAGAAAACGTCATTGTGGGCCGTTTGATCCCAGCTGGGACAGGGGGTGCGACGCAGAAAATGCGCCGTGTTGCGACCGACCGGGACAACGTGGTCATCGAAGCGCGCCGCGAAGAGGCCGAGGCCGCCGCACAACTGGCAGCGCCTGGTATGCAAGACGATATCGCGGGTGGATCTGAATTTAACACGATCATCGACACCTCAGAGGACAGCCGCAGCTAAGTCGGTTTTCACTCTGAAAGCATCAGGCCCTCACTTCGCGGTGGGGGCCTTTTTTCGTCGTGTTGTTTGCTGATAGATTGCGGCGTTTCGCAGCCGTGTCAGATTGGCGATGCGGGGGCCTCGGGGTCAAAGCGGGGCTGTGACGCCGCGCTGGAACACCTTGACCATTGCGTCCCTCAGCCGGGTCACATCGCTGTCGACACTGGCGTTCAGATCACAGTGAAATGGCGCGAGGACTTCGACCGTAAGCGTACCGCTTTTGGGCACGAATTTACCCCGGGCCAGCAGTTTGGCCGAATTATGGATGACGATGGGGCGAATGGTACGCCCGGTTTCGCGCGCGACTAAAACGGCCCCCGCTTTGAAGTCGCCTAAGGTTTCCGATTTTGTGCGCGTGCCTTCGGGAAAGAGAACCACAGATCGGCGTTTGGGCATGTCGCGTACAGCTGCGCTTAATGTTTCCATCGCGACCTTGCCACTGGCGCGATCAATTTCTACCAGCCCCGCACCTTTGAACCCGGTGGATAAAAGCGCTGAATCGCACAGCTCTTTCTTGGCGGCGAAAGTGAACCATTTTTCATCCGGAACCGTGTCCATCAGCGTGAAGCCGTCCAAATTGCTGCGATGGTTAATGACGATGATGCTGTTGTCATCGCCAGCCAATGCGGCCTTGTCGGCATCGCTCATGACCACGCGGATGCTGAGCAGCCAAAGGAACCAAGTACAGGCCCGTTTGACCCGCTTCCAGAACCAGCCGCGAAAGCCGGGGCGACGCCTGCAGAGGAGGGGAACAAACGCGATGAATATAAAGTAAGCGGGGCCTAGCACAATCAGAGCGGCGCGCTTGATGATCCGGACTGGTTTGGGGTCGATTGGGATCAGACAAGACGTGTCGGGCGCTAAGGTCATTGAGCAGTCCTGTCATTATAGATTTGGGATTTCGAATGTAGTCGTTTACCGCGTGTTGAGGTCTCTATCTGGCATGCTCTCATGAAGATCAACGCTTTTCGCTGACCTTGCGTAAAGACCCATCCTGCTGGGGCTGGCTTTTCCGATCAGGACATGATTGCACACACGGCACCGGCAGGTTTGCAACAAGGACAAAAATATGGGCCCTAACACGCATGGTGCGCTGCTGATGATGGCTTCGATGCTGTGCTTCACGGTTAACGATATGTTTATCAAACTCACGAATGGCGCGCTGCCGATTGGTCAGTTGTTAACCTTGCGCGGGGTGGCCGCGTCGGCCTTGATCATCATTCTTGCCCTTGCGTTAGGGGGGCTGCGGGTCGACCTTGGACGCCGGGCTTGGCGATTGATCGCCTTGCGCGCATTCTTTGAGATCGCAACGGCATATTTTTTCCTGCAAGCCTTGCTCAATATGCCGCTGGCCAATGTCACAGCGATCATGCAAGCCTTGCCGTTGACTGTAGCTTTGGGCGCGTTCATCGTGTTCAAGGACCCAATTGGGTGGCGACGTTTCTCGGCCATTGGGATTGGATTGGTTGGGATGTTGCTGATCGTGCGTCCCGGGGCGAGCGGTTTTTCGGTGTGGTCGCTATACGTGGTCGTCGCAGTGCTTTGCGTAACCGCGCGCGATCTGATCACGCGTCGCATGCCTGATCATGTCCCTTCCATGACGGTCGCCGTTGCTAATACTGTGAATGTCGCGTTGTTCTTTGGTATTCTCAGCCTGTTTGAAGACTGGCAACCCGTCACCTATGATCTTGGGGTGTCCATTGCGGGCTCGACCGTGTTCATCATTGGCGGCTATTTCTTTTCTGTCCAAGTGATGCGGGTGGGGGATATATCCTTCGTGGCCCCGTTTCGATACACCAGCCTGCTGGTGGCGTTAATTTTGGGCTGGGCGGTATTTGGCGAATGGCCTGACGGGGTGACATTCTTGGGCGCAGCTATCGTTGTGGCCGCTGGTTTATTTACCTTGTGGCGCGAGCGACAGATCAACGCGTCTTGAAATGTGTCAGGGTCTGTAAACCGGCGTGGCAGCGGCAAAACGGGCCAAGATTGACACGAAACGTTTTAGCTGTCGGAGGGGCTGTTGACAGGGTGGGCGACTCCGCCTATACGCCGCTCATCCCGGCAGCCGGACGCAGGTCTTATCGTCGGATATCAGTACTGTAGTGGTCACGATCCGGTCTGAAATATGGCCCGATCCTCTGGAGACCCGCCGCGTCGATCCGAAATTAGGATCGGGTGCGGTTTTTGCGCGTGTCATGGACGCATGGGACGCAAAACGACTTTAACCGCGGGGCAACCCGCATACAGATGTGCCCAGACGGGGAAGAGACACAAATGCCAACGATCCAACAGCTGATCCGTAAGCCGCGGCAGCCCAAAGTGAAGCGCTCAAAGTCCATGCACCTTGAGCAGTGCCCACAAAAACGCGGCGTCTGTACGCGCGTCTATACAACAACACCTAAAAAGCCGAACTCGGCCATGCGGAAGGTTGCCAAAGTGCGCCTGACCAATGGCTTTGAGGTTATCAGCTACATCCCAGGTGAAAGCCACAACTTGCAAGAACACTCGGTTGTTCTGATCCGCGGCGGTCGCGTGAAAGACCTTCCCGGTGTGCGCTATCACATCCTGCGCGGTGTGTTGGATACGCAAGGTGTTAAAGATCGTAAGCAACGCCGTTCGAAATACGGCGCGAAGCGTCCGAAGTAAGAGGATCTAACAGATGTCCCGACGTCACGCCGCTGAGAAGCGCGAAATTCTGCCCGACGCCAAATATGGCGACAAGGTGCTGAGCAAATTCATGAACAACTTGATGCTGGACGGTAAAAAATCCGTTGCAGAGCGTATCGTGTACGGCGCGCTGGATCGGGTTGAGACCAAGATTAAGCGCGCCCCTGTGGAAGTGTTCCACGAAGCGCTGGATAACATCAAACCGTCGGTCGAGGTTCGCTCGCGTCGGGTGGGGGGTGCTACATATCAGGTGCCCGTTGAAGTGCGCCCTGAGCGTCGCGAAGCATTGGCCATTCGTTGGTTGATTAACGCATCCCGCTCGCGCAACGAAAACACCATGCAAGAACGTCTTGCGGGTGAGCTGATGGACGCAGTTCAGTCCCGCGGCACCGCTGTGAAAAAGCGCGAAGACACCCACAAGATGGCCGAGGCGAACAAAGCCTTTAGCCATTATCGCTGGTAATATCGTCGGTTTAACCGGCATTTAGGTTTCAGGAGCACGCCAGATGGCACGCGAATTTCCGCTCGAATTATATCGCAATTTCGGTATCATGGCTCACATCGATGCCGGTAAAACCACATGTTCGGAACGGATCCTGTATTATACAGGGAAGTCCCACAACATTGGTGAAGTTCATGATGGCGCCGCCACGATGGACCACATGGAGCAAGAGCAAGAGCGTGGGATTACCATCACCTCTGCTGCGACCACTACTTTTTGGGAACGCACAGAAGACGGGTCCACGGCAGACACGCCACGCCACCGCTTGAACATCATCGACACGCCAGGTCACGTTGACTTCACAATTGAAGTTGAGCGGTCCTTGGCGGTTTTGGATGGCGCGGTTTGCGTTCTGGATGCAAACGCGGGTGTTGAGCCGCAAACCGAAACTGTTTGGCGCCAGGCCGACCGGTACAAAGTTCCACG
>JBGCEM010000175.1:0-5415 GCA_045106335.1 Paracoccaceae bacterium
CCCGATCCTCGGCGAAGCGGCGAGTAACGTGATGACCGCAAGTTTCGTGAACCGGAACAGCTATGCAACCTATGCCATGTTCGGCGTGCTGACGAACCTTGGCGTCTACTTGAATATGGTTGATGAAGGGTCAGCCACCGCGGGCAAACGGCGTTGGCGCAATATGATCGAGACCTTCTTTGGAGGTGCCTGGATATTTGCGATTGGTACTTTGCTGTGTCTTGCCGCCGTCGCGCTAACAGCGTCGCGGGCAGGTGCCTTGTCAGGGATTGTGGGACTCATCGTCTTTGCGCTTGCATGGGCGGCCAAGCAGCAATCGTCGGAAAGCGGGCGTTCAACTGCGTCTGGTTTACTGGTCTTTGTCGGCCTGACTGCGCTTGTTGGTTTTATCGCATACGCGAGTTCAGACGTTCTGATTGGACGGCTTATGAGGGCGGACGGTGAGGAGCTGCGCTTTCTTGTCTATCCGCAGATCATCGAAGGCATCCAGGCGCGTCCGTTGCTTGGTCATGGGTTGGGTGCGTTCCAGGATGTTTTCCGGGCGTCGGTTCCACAGGAGGCCGGATTTGCCGAATGGGATCTTGCGCACTCCAGCTATCTTGAGAATGCATTTGAAATGGGGCTACCCGCGGCAGGGGCGTTCTATCTTGCTCTTGGGTTGATTGGTGCAAAGTTAGTTCAAGGTGTTCGTATACGTCGCCGCGATCGGATTTATGCCTGCGTTGCATTGGCGTGCTTTGTCACGGCGCTGGTTCATGCGACAGTCGATTTCAGTCTACAGATGCCAGCGACAGCGAGCTTGTTTGCCGTGCTGTTGGCGTTGGGCTGGTCGCAGTCATATTCTGAGCTTGCGCGGCGCCGAGAGATGATTGGCGGCTGATTGTTCCCAGATGCGTTCAAATTATTCTATGGGGATTTGATTGTTTCTATATCGATTGATTTCGGCACTTTTTCGCCCAAGAAACGATTTACCCGATTCGGGTTTGCCATTATGAACAATGCAAGAATCATAAATTTAATTCGACTTCACTTAGAGGTAATTAGTATGAACAAAATGATGTGTGCTGTGGTGACGACTGCCGCACTTCTTTCAACGTCGGCATATGCAACGACGATTACGCAGACCTTTGATATTGAGGTTACATCAAACAATGTGCTTGACGGTATGGCTGATCCAAACGCGTTCATTGGCAGCACGGGCACTGGCTCCATTTCGTTTCTGGCTGGTGCCGCGGGAGCTTTTGTTGATGCGCTGTCTTTCAGCTTTACGCTTGATCTAGATGGCTTGGTGCAAACGTTCACTAATGCCGACAATCCTTTTGGGCCTGCTGGTGGCTTTTTGGACAGCACAGGTGCACGTATTACCGCCATCTTCTTCGCCCTTCTCGATGATGACTTTGGGAATGGCAATTTTGATGTTATCGCCGCGCCCGGTATCGTTGACTTTAGCACAATTGGAATACTTCCGACTGGCCAGAGTGATATCGGAACTGTGTCTGTGGAAGTTCAGACCGTTTTGCCACCGGCATCTGTTCCACTGCCGGCAACGCTGCCTATGGCGCTGTTCGCATTGGGTGCGGTAGGGGCTGTGCGTAAGCTGAAGAACAAGTCCTAAAGCGGGCAGGGGCGAGACTATGTGCGCTGCGCTCACAAAATTGATGCTGTGCCTTTTATTAGGTGCAGCATTTTTTGTTTCATCTCGTTTTATTAAGAACGCGCCAGCCTACACAGAAGATTTGCGGGCTGAGACGATCTACGGTGCAGAGCGTTTGCCGTTAACCGCTTCGATGTACGATCGCGGTGCGTATTTCTTTGAAGTTGCCTATACCTACATCAATGGCACGATTGATGTCCGTGCGCCGGGACAATTGGTTCCGCCTGTTAAGCAAATAATCGAAAACGGACGCCTCGCGGAAGAGCTGGTGGCGAAAAGCCTTCTGGCTGATCCCGGCAATGCGCATGCTTGGGCATTGTTGGCAGAGGCGCGTTTGCTACAGGGAAGTGATGTAGCAGCGATCCTAGAGCCGCTACGAATCTCTTGGGCCCTTGCGCCCAATAGCGCTGTGCTGGCTGAGAAACGGTTGCAGCTGGTTGCAAATTTGATTGAGATATATGATGCGGCCTCATCGCTAAACACGGATATTTCCAGAATTCAGACAGACGCCACACTATTGGCGCGCTTTGATCCGCGCCCCTTAGAAGTCTTTCTTGAAATGTCGGATGGTTTAGAAGCGATGATCGGGACCGAAAGCTAGTTTCCGCTGACAGCCAGCTGGTAGTAGTTAACCATTCGTTCCAAGTAGGAAGGCGGCCGACGGGTCGCAATCCGAGACAGTGATTCTAGCTGCCATGCAGTGCGCTGCAGTACTCTCGCCTGACGTTGGGTAGCCGGAGTTTGAGGGCCCGCAAGCAGGGCGCTTAGCTCAAGCTCCAACTCGTCGATCTTGACCTGAGCCGCAGCAATGAATTCAGAAGGCGTGATTGATGCATGTACAGGTACCGTCGTGATCCCAATACTTAACGCGACTGCGGCGCTCAAAGCAATTTTCTTCAACATCTTATATTCCTTCCGGCCAACATCGTAGCACTGCAAATCAAATCGCACAACGAGGGGCCTACCTATTTACTACCAAAACCGGTCAATATGACCTTAATTGTCCGCCAAATAATGTACAGATCAAGACGTCCGCAAGAACGGGACGCATACATGTTGTCATACTTTGCTTTTGATACAGTCATTTCGGACCCTTCAGCATAGCCCATTTCAACTTGCGCGAGCCCTGTGATACCAGGCTTTATGCGATGACGCTCTTTGTATCCCACAAGTGCCTTTGAGAATTCTTCAGCATGGCTAAACGCGTCAGGGCGCGGTCCGATGAGGCTCATTTCGCCGCGCAGGACGTTCCAGAAGTTCGGTAATTCGTCGATGCGCATCTTGCGCATAATCTTCCCGAGACGTGTGATCCTGTGTGTTTCCAGATCATCATCGGCCTCGCGTACATTGGTGGCGTCACAGGTCATCGTGCGGAATTTGACCATGTTGAAGGGCCGGCCATAGCGGCCCATTCGGACCTGCCAAAAAAGAAGGGGCCCTTTGTTGAAAAACGGGTTCAAAACTAAAAGAACCAAGCCGCATGAAATAATGAACGGTGCAGCAAGAATAGTCAGCCCATAGTCGCAGAGCAGTTTGAAAGCGCGAAATTTAAGGGACCAGCGTTCTGGACCGCCTTTGACAATATCATCAATCTGATAGAAGTCAGGTGATATGGCAGAGCTTCCGGACGAAAATTCCGTCCAGCGATTCATATGTGTCATAAGAATATTCCAGCAGCAAACAAACTATCTCTATAGTTGTTTGTTAGCGGATCAGATCGCTTGTGGAAACATCTTTTGGGCGAATTTTTGCCAAATTTGACTATTTTCAATTTTGAGTTGAACAGTGGGGGCCAGTAGATGGTATTATGCCCGATTATTCATCAATCAACCACTTCCCGCGGTGTTGGTATGAATAGGTTGAATGCGGAGAAGAATCCGTTGATCTCAGATATCGTGCTTGTAGAGACGTAGAGGATATCGTCGTTAGCCAGATCGAACGCCTGCGCAACGAACAGCGCCTGCGGCTCTTTCATATTGAACTGAAAGATCGCAGGGACTGTGTCACCAGAGAACGGTGATGTATCCACGCCAAGTGCGACAGCGTCAGACCTTGGGATCAAGCGGTAGACAAAGACACCACGCGGGTCGCCACGACCTTGTTGCAAGCCTCTTGCGGTGCCTAAAGCCTTAACTAGCGTGCGACCAGACTCCAGAACGGTGAAGTTCGCATTCGTACCACCTGCGCCAAGAACAGTGAAATCATAGTCTAGCGGTTCAAATCGAATGATGTCGCCTGCCTGCAAATGGATCTGCAGTTCTGGGTTCTCATAGATGTCGACAAGCCGTGCGGAGGCTGTTCTATTGCCACGGCTCATGACAACGCGGATGTCTTCGGGTTGCGCTGTTGGCCCGCCTGCAAGTGCGATAACGTCCGTCAGGTGCTTACTGTTTTGGTTGATCGAATAGGTGCCGGGTGCTCCAATGTTGCCCACAAGTGTGACCTGCGCGCTCTGGCGGTCTACGAGGTTCACAATCGCTGTTGGAGACACAAGGACTTCGCCAAGACGACGTGTCAGAAACCGCTCAAAACCCTGAACACTGTTTCCAGCGGCCCGCACCCGACCGATTGGCGGCACGCTGATCATGCCGTCGGTCCCAACCTGTTGTGGTGGCAGGGCCGTTGTTGAGATCGGTGCAAGAGATGAGTTGGTGATATCGAGAAAACCGCCGTCACTAGTTGATACGATGGCGACCTGAACGCTGTCCCCGACACCGATGGCAATGGGTGCTGCGCCCTGATCGGGAAGGAATGACAAACTTTCGCTTGCTTCGTTAAGGTTGCTTGCCAATGCCGCGACGGTACTGTCGACTTGGATCACCGCATAGGGGCGATCGTCGCGCGTTTTGACTGTGACCGCATCTTTGTCTCCAAGGATGGCATCAACCCGAGGGCCGGTGCTGCCGCAAGCGGCAAGAAGAAGACATAAAGAAAGCGCGCGAAAAATCATTGTAATAGCTCCAACTGGCAGTTTCTATTCAAGATCACGAGAAAGCCGACCGTGCAAGATATGATTAACCTTAAGTCATTGAGTGTTGAGTTATCGCAATAGTTGTTTTGTTCCGAGGCTGTACGCCTTTCGTCTGGGGCAATTTTAATCTGTTGAGAAATGCAGCGGCTAGGCTCTTGATTCCTTCATAAGTTATTGTATATACGATAACGATGACAACGATCGTTTGGGATTCTTCTAAACAACGGATAAACTTGGCGCATCATGGATTGGATTTTGCTGATCTCGACGAGTGGTTTTTCCTTGAGGCCATAATCGTCCCTGCCAAGTCAGACCGACATATGGCAATCGGCCGCCTGCACGATGGGACCATCGCCGTTGTCTTTGCCGTTCTGGGGACGGAAGGCGTGTCGGTGATCTCAATGCGTCCCGCAAGCCGCAAGGAAAGGAGCCTGCTATGACAGATAAAAAACAACAGCTAATTTCGGACGCTGAGGAGGAACAGATTCAGAAGTTGATCGCGAGTGACCCTGACGCACCCGAAGTTACTGACGTTCAAATTGCCGAGGCGAGACCCTTCACGGAAGCTTTTCCAGTCCTCGCCAAGAAGATGCACAAAAATGTTGGGGGAAGACCGAAAGCTTCAAACCCTAAAGTTCCAGTGTCAATTCGCCTTGATAGGGATGTTGTTGCTAAGCTTAGAGCGACGGGGCCGGGGTGGCAGAGCCGCGTGAATGAAATGCTGCGGCGTGAAGTTTTGAGCGAGGGGTGATTGGTTTTCGTGTGGCCACCTTCAATTGGCGAACAGCGT
>JBGCEM010000176.1:0-5012 GCA_045106335.1 Paracoccaceae bacterium
GAGGTGATTTGATCGACCACGATTTTGCGCGCGTCGAACCGGTCGAGCCCGCGCAGATCGTCTGGGATCAGGTTGACCGCGTCGGCCTCAGACTCGGATAGGGTGCGGGTGCCTTGTGCGACCTGCATGGCGATGGCGGCGTTGGTGGCATAGGCGTCCCCATCGCTGCGCATCGCGCCTTTTGTGTCCATCAAGCGGTACATTGGAATGCCGCCGCGTTTTGCGACTTGGTAGTCATTGAAGTCGTGCGCGCCGGTGATTTTCACAGCACCCGAGCCGAAATCGGGATCGGGGTATTCATCGGTGATGATCGGGATCAGGCGGCGGTGTTCTTTCGGGCCGACGGGAATTTCGCAGAGTTTTCCGATGATTGGTGCATAACGTTCATCTGACGGGTGAACAGCCACTGCGCCATCGCCCAGCATCGTTTCGGGGCGTGTGGTGGCGATCGAGATATAATCGCGGGTTTCGCGGAGGGTCTCGTTCCCGTCTTCGTCTTTTTCGATATATTCATAGGTCACGCCACCCGCCAGCGGGTATTTGAAGTGCCACATGTGGCCCGGCGTTTCGATATTTTCGACCTCAAGATCCGAGATCGCGGTTTCGAAATGCGGGTCCCAGTTGACCAGCCGCTTGCCGCGATAGATCAACCCATCTTCGTACATTTTGACAAAGACCTTGATGACCGCGTCGTGGAAATTGCCGCCGGCTACATCCGCAGGCGCGCCAGGGGCGCCGGACATGGTGAAGGCTTCGCGCGACCAATCGCAGGACGCGCCAAGGCGTTTGAGCTGGTCGCGAATGGTGCCGCCTGATTGCGCTTTCCAGTCCCAGATCTTCTGGGTGAACTCTTCCCGGGTGAATTCGGTGCGGCGCTGATTTGTTTCGGCCAGTTGACGTTCCACCACCATTTGCGTGGCGATGCCTGCGTGATCGGTGCCGGGCTGCCAGAGCGTGTCGAAGCCCTGCATGCGTTTCCAGCGGATCAGGATGTCTTGCAGCGTGTTGTTGAAGGCATGGCCAATATGCAGAACGCCTGTGACATTAGGCGGCGGAATCATGATGCAATAGCTGGAGGCTTCGGGCTTTTTATTGGCGCCTGCGACAAAGCACCCGGCCTCTTCCCACATTTGATAAAGGCGGGGCTCTGCGCTTGCTGCGTCGAATTTTCCTAAGGCCATGTATCCTAATTCCCGGGCTTGTTGGGGGTTTATGGCCGCCAGATACCGCGCGGCGGGGCGAAGGGGAAGGGGGCTTTATGACACGTGTCCGTTTCCGGGGGACGGCGATGCCTTTGTGCCAAGTTTGCCAACCCCACACGCGTCGGCCCGTATGGACAGATCACTGTTCGGCAAATTCGCAAGTGTCACAGCTTTGGTCGCTGGACATTGCTGGATCTACGCCTAGTGTCCGCTAAACACCTGATCCAAAATTGGAGCCTGACTGCTATGGAAAAATTCGGCAAATCGCAATCCGTCACACGTGTTGAGGATGTTCGGTTCTTGGTGGGTCAGGGGCGCTACGTGGATGATATTGTTCCAAAAGGGGCGTTGTTTGCCTATTTCGTGCGGGCCACGCAGGCACATGGGGTGATCACGGGTCTTGATTTAGATGACGCGCGCGCAGCCCCTGGGGTTGTGATGGTGCTAAGCCAAGCCGATCTGGAAGCGGCAGGTTTGGATGCGACGTTGGACACGACTTTGATCAAAAATCGCGATGGCACCATGGGGGCGGGACCTGTGCGGCCTTGGCTTGCAAAGGACAAGGTCCGCCATGTCGGGGAAGCCGTGGCCTGTGTGATTGCCAACAGTCTTGAGGCCGCAAAAGACGCGGGCGAGCTGATCTGGGCAGATGTCGAAGATTTGCCTGCCAAAGTCGATATCGCGCGCGGGGGCGAAATGTTGCATGCGGAAGCTCCGGACAATCTGGCCTTTGATTGGGGCTTGGGCGATGATGCCGCGACCGAAGCGGCCTTTCAAAACGCGGCCCATGTGGTGTCTTTAGATGTGGAAGACAATCGCATTATCGTCAACTCGATGGAGCCGCGCGGTTGTTTTGCCGAAATGGTCGAGGGGCGGTTGCACCTAAGCTTTGGCGGTCAAGGTGTGTGGGGTGCCAAGAACGCGCTGGCCAAGAAATTCGGAATAGATGCGGCAGATGTGCGCGTGACCAACCCCGATGTGGGCGGTGGATTTGGCATGAAGAGCATGCTGTACCCAGAATATTTCGTAGCCAGCCATGCAGCGCGGGTGCTTGGCAAGCCTGTGCGTTGGATGTCCGAGCGCACCGAAGCGATGCTGACCGACAATGCCGGGCGCGATCTGGGCCACACCGCCGAACTGGCGTTTGACGCCGATCACAAAATCACCGGCTACCGTGTGAAGACTTGGGCCAATATGGGGGCCTATAATTCGCAATTCGCGCAACCCATCCAGACTCAATTGTTCAGTCGCGTTCTGACGGGTGTTTACGATATTCCAACCGTTTGGCTGCATGTTGAGGGCTATTTTACCAACACATGCCCTGTGGATGCTTACCGCGGCGCAGGGCGTCCTGAGGCGATTTATGTCTTGGAACGGGTGATGGACCGTGCGGCGCGAATGTTCGACATGGACCCGCTTGAGCTGCGACGCCGCAACTTTATCCGTGCCGATCAGTTCCCCTATCAGACGCTTGTGAATGAGACTTACGACGTGGGGGATTTTCACAAAGTGCTGGGCCGGGCCGAAGCTGAAGCGGACCTGGCAGGGTTCGCTGCGCGCAAAGAGGCAGACGCTGCAGTCGGAAATTTACGCGGCGTCGGTTTGTGTTACTATATAGAAAGTATTTTGGGCGATCCTTCAGAAACCACTGCGGTGGATTTTAACGAGGACGGTACAGTGACCATTTACGTCGGCACACAAAGCAACGGGCAGGGGCACGAAACGGTGTTCACGCAGTTCTTGTCGGATCATACAGGGATCCCAACGGACCGGATTCAGTTTGTGCAGGGCGATAGTGATCGGATCGCGAAAGGCGGCGGCACGGGCGGATCGCGTTCTGTCACCACGCAGAACACCGCTATTTACGCGACGGCGACGACCATGAAAACGGCGTTCACCGCTTTTTTGTCCGATGAAACGGGCGTGCCTGCGCGTGATATCACGTTTGATGAGGAACGCTTCCGGGTGCCGGGCACCAACTTGACCCCAACACTGCTGGAAGTCGCCGATATGGCGCGTGAAAAGGGCCGCGATGACCTGATGCGGCACAGTGAAACCACCAAATTGGACGGACGCAGCTTTCCAAACGGGTGCCATATCGCGGAAGTTGTGATCGATGGTGCAACGGGGGTTGTGCGCATAGATCGCTACACTGTGGTTGATGATTTTGGTAATCTTATCAATCCAATGCTTGCTGAAGGTCAAGTGCATGGCGGGGTGGTTCAGGGGATCGGGCAGGCCCTTACCGAAAGGGTCGTCTACGACCCCGACGGGCAATTGCTTACGGCAAGTTTTATGGACTATGCCATGCCGCGCGCCGACGATGTGCCTATGATGTCGTTTACGTCAGAACCTGTGCCTTCGACGGCAAATATCATGGGCATGAAGGGCTGCGGCGAAGCGGGCACAGTTGGGTCCATGGCCGCCACGGCGAATGCCGTGCAGGACGCGCTGTGGGACCGCGGCGTGCGACAGGCCGATATGCCATTTACGCCCCTTAGGGTTTGGGAAATGTTGAACAATGAACGGATCGCTGCTGAATAAGCGCATTGCCCGATATCTTCAGGGCATCTTCGGTCGGGGTGAGGCAAAAACTGCCCCCCGGCAGCGCGGCAATACGATTCATGTTATTATTTTAGATGGCACTATGTCTTCGCTGGCTGCAGGTCTGGAAAGCAATGCAGGGCTTAGCTACAAATTGATGCGCGAAATGGGACGCGAGGTGTCTGTTTATTATGAACAAGGCATTCAATGGTCGCATTGGCGCCGTCTTGGGGATGTCATCGCGGGACGGGGGATCAATCGTCAGATCAAGCGGGCCTATGGCTATCTCGCTTCGCGCTATCGCCCTGGGGATCGGATCTTTTTGTTTGGGTTTTCGCGGGGGGCTTATGCGGTGCGTTCCTTGGCGGGGGCGATTGACCGGGTGGGCCTGCTACGTGCTGAAAATGCAATTGAGCGCAATGTCCGCGATATTTATCGGCATTACCAAACCAGCCCAGACAGTGCCGCGGCGCAAGCGTTTGCGCGCAGTCAATGTCATGAAAAAGTTGAGATAGAGATGATCGGCGCGTGGGATACGGTCAAGTCTTTGGGGATCAATGCACCAATTCTGTGGCGGTTCTCGCGCCCGAAACACGATTTTCACAGCCATGCTTTGGGACCATCCGTCAAGCGCGGCTATCACGCTTTGGCCCGAAATGAACGACGTACAGCGTATACGCCGGTGATGTGGGACAGTCGACAATCGTGGGATGGGCATCTGGAACAAATGTGGTTTCGCGGCACGCACGGCGATGTCGGTGGTATGCTTGGCGGCTTTGAGACGGCCCGCCCGTTGTCGAACATTCCGTTGGTTTGGATGCTTGAGAACGCTGAAAATTGTGGGCTTCCTTTGCCGGATGAGTGGCAAACGCGCTTTCCCCAAGACCCAACTGCGCCGAGCTCTGGTTCTTTTCGCGGCATTGGACGCTGGCTTGTCTCACGCAAGGACCGCAAAATTGGCATGGACCCATCCGAGCGTGTGCACCCAAGTCTGGCAAGGGCACCGAACGCTGCAAATTGGTGGGTGCCTGATTTTGCGCGGGTGCGATCATCTTAACAGACTTGCTAAAAAGATGCCCGCTAACATCATGTGAACTAAGGCGTTTCCGATTTAACTTTCCACCTAATGGATTTAAGCCACCGGCTTCCAGCCGGTCCGCTTCAGCGACTCTGTTTCTGATCATCTCTCCTGAATTTTGAAACCCGCTTTGGCGGTATGGTTTCAAAATTCAGGAGAGATGATCATGCGCTATTCCAAATCCGCGC
>JBGCEM010000177.1:0-3416 GCA_045106335.1 Paracoccaceae bacterium
ACTTCCGCGTGGCTGCCCCCGAGGCGTTGATTGACCTTGCCGATATCGCTGATCTGCGTGGGATTTCTGTGACGGATGGCACAGTCCGGATCGGCGCAATGACACGCTATGCAGAGCTGATGGCGGATCACATCGTGCAGACGCATATCCCGCTATTCGCCATGGCCTTGCCCCATATCGCCCATGATGCGGTGCGCAATCGCGGCACGATTGGAGGATCCCTGGCCTTGGCCGATCCGGCCGCAGAAATGCCCGCGCTGATGTTGGCTTTGAATGCGCAGATCGAAGTGATTGGCTCAAACGGGCCGCGCGAAATTTCAGCAGATGATTTCTTCTTGGGGATGTTTGAAACGGCCCTGGAAGATGAGTTGATCGTCGCCATTCACATCCCCGCCGCGACCCTGGATCAGCGTTTTGGCTTTCATGAACTGACACAACGCCATGGGGATTACGCCTTGGCAGGTGTGGCGCTGGCGCAAACAGGGGACAGCTACCGCGCTGCGTTTTTTGGGATCACAGATCGCGCCATCCGTGTACCCGCTTTGGAAGAGGCCTTGGGCCGTCGCGACGATTTGGAAACAGTGCAAAGCCATCTGGCAACGGTCGACTTTACCGCCGATCTTAAGGCCAATGCCAAAACGCGCCAACGCCTTGCCGGGGTCGCCCTGGCCCGCGCTTTGAAAGGATGGACCACATGAGTCGCCGCGTCGAAATTTCGTTAAATGTCAATGGCGAAGCGGTCACGGCCACTGTGCCTTCCCGCCAAAACTTGGTCGACTTCTTGCGCGAAGATCTGTGTCTCACAGGCAGTCATGTGGGCTGCGAACATGGCGTGTGCGGGGCCTGCACTGTCACGGTAAACGGAGCTGCGGTGCGAGGCTGTTTGATGCTGGCCGCGCAAGCCAATAACGCCGAGATCACCACAATTGAGGGCCTTGCCGATAGCGGCCAAAGCACTGCCCTTCAGGCCGCTTTCACCAAACATAACGCGCTGCAATGCGGGTTTTGCACGCCCGGCATGCTGGCCAGTGCATTGGGGTACATCAACGCAGGGGGCGGGGCGGACAGAGATGCGATCCGGCAGCATATTTCGGGCAATTATTGCCGCTGCACGGGCTATCAATCCATCGTCACAGCCATCTGTGACGTGATCGAAGGAGACCCCGCATGACCGGTCCTGCGCATATTTTTGACACGCCCAACCGCTATATCGGTCAGCCCGCGCCGCGCGCCGATGCCGCCCGTCTGCTGCAAGGGCGGGGGCGCTTTGTGGATGATGAAAAGCTGCCGCGCATGGTCCATGCAGCCTTTGTCCGCGCGCCCCATGCCCATGCCAAAATTCTGTCCATTGATACCGATGCCGCGCGCGTCGCAGCAGGTGTGATTGCGATCTATACAGGGCAAGATCTGGCCGCGCATGTGACGCCTTATGTCGGCACTTTGACCCATTTGGCGGGGCTGCGGTCGATGCCGCAACACCCGCTTGCGCTGGATGTAGTGCGCTGGCAGGGCGAGCCCGTCGTGATGGTCATCGCCAGTTCCCGCGCGTTGGCCGAAGATGCCTGCGAATTGGTGGACATCGACTATAAAGAGCTGCCCGCCGCGGTGGAGTCAGAGACCGCTTTGAACCCGGGCACCCCTGTGATCCATCCCGAATTTGGCAGCAACTTGGCCTGGGAACGTGAGGTGATCGCGGGCGATATCGATGCTGCCTTCGCCGCACCGGGCGTGCAGGTGGTGGAACGCGAATTCCGCTTTGGTCGCCACACGGGCGTCACCCTGGAATCCCGCGGTACGCTGTGTGATTACGACCCGTCCCAAGATCAGTTGACGGTCTATTACTCTGGGCAAGCGCCACATATGATGCAGGTGATTTTCTCAAAACATCTTGGCCTGGCGGAAGAAAATGTGCGCGTCATTTCTAACGATGTGGGTGGCTCTTTCGGGATCAAGATCCACACCTATGGGGACGAAATCGCAACAGCCGCTGCCGCAAAACTGCTGAAACGCCCGGTGAAATTCATCGCCGACCGCTTTGAAAGTTTCGTCACCGACATCCATGCGCGCGACCACATTGTGCAGGCGCGCATGGGCGTGACCCAAGACGGCACCATCGTGGGCATTGATTTCGATGACCTCACGGGGATTGGCCCGTTTTCCATGTATCCGCGCACTTCGGCGATTGAATGTAACCAAGTGCTGAACCTGACAGGCGCGCCATATGTGATGGAAAATTACCGCGCCAAGGGTCGTGTGGTGTTTCAGAATAAGACCCTGATGTGTCAATACCGCGCGGTGGGTCATCCGATTGCGATGGCGATTGCCGATGGTTTGCTAGAGGATGCCGCGCGCAAGATTGGGATGGATCCAGTCGCTATGCGCGAACGCAACTTAATGGCCGATGACAGCTATCCGCGCAGCTCGGCGACGGGGATGAAGCTGGATGATCTGAGCCACAAACGCGCTTTGAATAAGCTGACTAAGTTAATGGGATATGGCGCTTTGCGCGCAGATCAAAAAGACGCCCGCGCGCAGGGTATTTATCGCGGCATTGGGTTTGTGTCGATGGTCGAGGTCACCAACCCAAGTCCAATGTTTTACGGAATTGGGGGCGCGCCGATTGCCTCGCAGGATGGGGCAACTGTGCGTTTGGATGCGGGGGGGGCGCTGCATGTATCCTCATCCATCACCGAACAAGGGCAGGGCACAGATGCTATTCTGGCGCAGATCGCAGCCGGTGTGTTTGGCGTTGATCTCGCCCGCGTGAAAGTGACCACAGGCGACACGGCGACCACGCCTTATGGCGGCGGCACCTGGGCTTCGCGCGGGGCGGGGATCGGCGGCGAGGCGATGTTGCAAGCCGCCCAAGCCTTGAAAGACCAGGTCTTAGATGTGGCGGGCGTGATGCTGCAAACGGGGGTCGAAACCCTGGATATCCGCAACGGATCTGTGACCGATCTGGACGGCACAGAACGCTTGCCTTTGGCCGATCTGGCGCGCACGGTCTATTATCGCGGCAATGAATTGCCCAATGATCTAAACCCCGAACTGGTCGCCACGCGGCATTACCGCGTCACTGATTTTCCCTTTGTGTTCACCAATGGGGCAATGGCGGCGCATGTGGAAGTGGATGTCGAGACCGGCTTTGTAAAGGTCCTGCATTTTTGGGCGGTCGAAGATTGTGGTCGCGTGATCAACCCCTTGTTGGTCGATGAACAGATCCGCGGCGGCGTTGTTCAAGGCATAGGTGGCGCGCTTTATGAGGAATGTCATTACGGACCTGACGGGCAATTCCTGAATGCGACAATGGCCGATTATATGGTGCCCATGGCCAGCGAAATGCCCGATATCACCATCGCCCATATCGAAACCCCGACCAAAACATCTGTGCTGGGGGCGAAAGGCGCGGGCGAGGC
>JBGCEM010000178.1:0-6142 GCA_045106335.1 Paracoccaceae bacterium
TGCCAGACGAGCCGTTGATTTTCGTTGAGATCGCTCTGACAAAAGGTATCCCGGTCTCGATTTAAGAGCTATTGGATGAGGGGCGCGCAGCCCACGCCGCAGAAGACGCGAACGCCGCAGTTTTTTACTCCATTTCAAACTGCCAGCCGGGTCTGGCGGGGATTTCGTTTGGGAATTCGCTGATTAAGCAAGTGGCCTCTGACTTAGCAGCTGAATTACCAAATCTGGAAACTTTCGTAACGCTATCGCCGATACCGGGGTTCCACAAATGGTTGTCGAAACAAGGGAACAGTCAGGCGGACCAACCTCCAGAAAACGTGTCAGCATTGGCGGCTTATTGTCTTCTGCATGCCAAAGATACGAAACAGCGGCCGCTAGATCCTGTGGCGCGTTTTCATCTGGGCAACGGGGCCGAGGTTCATGCGGTTCACGCCAACGCGGACCTATCCGAAAAGGGTTTGGCGCAGTCAGGTGGCGTGATGGTGAATTACCTCTACAAATTCCCACGTGTTGCGCAAAACCAGGAACGCTTCGAACAAACAGCACAGGTGGTCGCGTCAAGTGGCGTGCGACAACGCGCTGAAACGGCAATTTTGCCAGACCTTCAATCAGGATGATGCTTCATGTCCAATCCACTCTATGATGCCTTGTTGGGGGTGCATCACGACAAAGATACACCCTTTCTGCGACTGCTTGACGGGCAGATAATCACACATGCCCGATTCTTGGCACGGGCCGCACAATTCGCCCATGTCCTGAGCGCCTGTGGCGCAAAGTCAGGCGATCGGGTTGCGGTTTGTGTCCCCAAATCCCCCGAAGCGTTGATGCTCTATGCTGCTTGCGTTCAGGCAGGTTTGGTCTTCTTGCCGCTCAACACTTCATATACTGCAAGCGAACTATCTTACTTCATAGAGGATAGCGGGGCAGCACTGGTCATTTGTGAGGATACAAACAGGACTGCGTTGGCAAGCTTCGCCGACCAATTGAGTGTTGGGATAGAAACTCTGAATGCCGATGGTAGCGGCACGATTTGTGAAAAGGCCGCGTCGGAGCCGATTGCTTTTGAGACGGTGCCGCGGACAGGCAGTGACCTTGCAGCGTTACTTTATACCTCGGGTACCACGGGGCGCTCGAAGGGCGCGATGTTGACGCAGAATAACCTGTTGTCCAATGCCCAGACGCTGGCTCAGGAATGGCACTTCACCTGTGACGACGCGCTGGTGCATGCGCTGCCGATTTTCCATACCCATGGGCTGTTTGTCGCCACCAACGTCATGCTCGCTTGTGGCGGCAGTATTGTATTCATGCCAAGATTTGACACTGCCACGATCATATCGTGGCTCCCAGCTGCGACCACGATGATGGGCGTGCCTACGTTCTACACCCGCCTCTTGGCGGATCCGCATTACACCCGTGAGGTCTGTGCGAACGTGCGGCTCTTCGTGTCTGGCTCGGCGCCGTTGCTGGCAGAAACACACACCGCATTCGAGGCACGGACCGGGCACCAAATCCTTGAGCGCTACGGCATGACGGAAACAAACATGAATACCTCCAATCCGTATAGCGGGGAACGGCGGCCAGGCACTGTCGGGTTGCCCTTGCCGGGCGTCGAATTGAAGATCACCGACGGTGATACTGGGGCAACAGTGGCGCAAGGGGAGATCGGGCAAATCGAGGTCCGCGGCTCAAATGTGTTCTCTGGGTATTGGCAAATGCCTGAAAAAACCAAGGCGGAGCTGCGCGACGATGGATTTTTCATCACCGGCGACTTGGGCTGCGTCGATGGCGAAGGGTACATACATATCATAGGGCGGAACAAGGATTTGATCATTTCCGGCGGCTATAACATCTACCCCAAAGAGATTGAGCTAATCCTTGATGATCAAGCCGGAGTGCTGGAAAGCGTCGTGATTGGCGTACCACATGCGGATTTTGGGGAAACCGTTCTGGGTGTGCTTGTCGCGCAGAGGGATACGCCTCTTGACCTTGACGGTATCATGTCGCGCATCCGTGAAACCCTTGCGCGGTTCAAACACCCGCGCAAACTGATCGTTGTGAAGGAACTGCCGCGCAACACGATGGGCAAGGTTCAAAAGAATGTGCTGAGGGAAGAGTTCAAAGACGTGTTTTCTGCGCGCTAGTGTACGTTTTTGGTTTGGTTCTTGTGGGCCAGCGCGGAAACGGTTTCCAAAAGGCTGGCTGCGATAATGAGCGTTATGCCGATCGCTTCACGTCCACCGAACGCTTCGCCCGCAAGAAGTGCTGCAGAGACCGCTCCAATCACCACCTCTGGCACAAACATCAATCCAGCGACGCCCGGGTTCAGGAACTTCGGCCCCCACAAGGAGGCAAAAGTTGCCGGGATCGCAAAGAGGACCATGAATATGACCAGCATTGGCAAAACTGAAGTGACTTGTTTCGCATTTGGGAGGCTCTCAGGCGAAACGATAAGTGCAACGAGTATCGCTAGAGTAGCTCCCCAGAGAAAGAAACCAGCAGTCATATCGTTGGCAGAGTGTTCAGGATGACTGCGGACGCGTACCATCGTAACAGCCCACAGCCCGCCCGCCGCAAGACCCATCCAGTCCCCGGTATTTTGCGGGATTGGGAATCTGATGCCCAGACCGAGCATGACCATCATCCCTACAAGTGCCAATAAGATGGCCAGCAACCTTACGAGGGTTATTCTTTCGCCAAGCACGAAGTAGCCCAGCAGAATGCTCCAGACGGGCATCATGTAAAACAGCATCAAGGCACGCACGACGTCGGTGAACATGATCGACGTGGAATAGAGCGTAAGTGCGCCACCGCTGACAGCAATCGTGATTTGACATGGAAGGCCCGCGCGTTTGATGCGTGGCCAATTGATGACAAATAACGGAAGCGCTATCACAGCGGGAACCATGAAGAATAAGGCTGTCGCCCAGACGCTATGAACACCCGCATCCCCAATTGCGCGAAGCGGTATCCAGAATAGCCCCCAGACCGCCCCGGCGGCAAGACAGGCCAGTTTGGCTTGGCCTACAATGCTGAGCGTCATGGATGTGCACCTTTGGAAGTGAATTGCTTTCCCAGTAGAATAACGCAACAGCCACTGAGTTCCCCATAACTAACAAGTGGTCAGTTAATTGGCAATTGGTCAGTTTTTTGCTAATGATTGAGTAATACACGACTTTGCGCGGTGCTCTCGCGGCAAGTTAACAGAGGCGATGCGATGGACTTTGACTATATCATTATTGGTGCGGGCTCGGCCGGGTGCGTTCTGGCAAACAGATTGAGTTCAGATAAGGGTAACGCCGTGCTTTTGTTGGAAGCTGGACCCGAAGACAGCGCTCTGTCGCTCAAAATGCCCGCAGCAGTTTTAAGCAATTTGAACAGCACCAAACACAATTGGGCCTTTCAAGGACAACCCGAACCCGGCTTGGGTGGACGCCGGATCAAACATGACCGAGGCAAAACGCTTGGGGGTTCATCCTCCATAAATGGAATGGTCTTTATCCGCGGCCATGCGCTGGACTACGAAGGATGGCAACAATCTGGATGCAACGGGTGGGGCTATGCGGATGTCTTACCATATTTCAAGCGCATGGAATCCTACGATGGCGGGGGTAATACGTATCGTGGGGTTGACGGTCCGATGCATGTCCACCGCCCCAATCTGGAAAACCCGCTCGCATCGGCGTTTGTCAAAGCGGGGCAGGAGGCTGGCTACCCTGTTTCCGACGATATTAGCGGTTTCTGTCAGGAAGGCTTTGGCGTCTTTGACAAAACGGTGTTCAAAGGCGAACGCTGGAGCACCGCGCGCGGGTATCTCGATCGCGTCAGGCATAGGCCCAACCTGACGGTAAAGACCCAAGTCCACGTGCAGAAACTTGTCTTGGACGGAAACCATGTCACGGGCGTTGAATTCAAGAACAGCAATGACAAGGTGTTAACCGCAAATGCAGGGCGCGAAGTCATCCTATGTGGCGGTGCTGTTGGGACGCCGCATATTCTCATGTTGTCTGGAATAGGCCCGGCGGATCATTTGCGCGCGCATGGGATCGACGTGGTAAAGGATCTTTCAGGGGTCGGGCAAAACCTGAATGATCACCCTGATTTTGTTCTCAAGTTCCGATGCAGGCAACCGGTTTCGCTAGGGCCAAAAACCCGGCCACTCGCGCGTCTCGGCGCTGGCGTGCAGTGGTTGCTAACGCGCAAAGGAATCTGTGGGACCAACCATTTTGACGCGGTTGGCTGCATTCGGTCCAGCCGTGCGGCCGGCTATCCTGACTTGCAGCTTACGATTTCGCCGATCGCCGTGGACGACGAGACGTGGAAACCGATACCGGAACACGCGTTTCAGATTCATGTGGGTTTGATGCGCGCACATAGTCGCGGCGAAATTCGGCTGCAAAGTGCTGATCCGGCAGCACCCCCCAGTATTCTATGCAACTACCTGTCAGACCCGCGGGATCGAGAGCTCATGCGAACTGGTATTCGCATTGTGCGACAATTAGTTGCTCAACCGGCATTTATCGGGCTAACCGGCGCAGAAATCTTCCCCGGAGCCGACGAGCACAAAGACAGTGATCTCGATCAGCTGCTGAACGCGCATCTTGCGTCGCAATGGCATTTGTCTGGGACCGCTCGAATGGGGCAGGCGACAGACAAAGGCGCAGTTGTTGATTCCGATGGTAGGGTGCATGGTGTGCACAGGCTTCGGGTGGTGGACGCCTCAATCATGCCAAGCGTCACCAACGGCAACACGAACGCGCCCACCATAATGATCGCCGAGAAATTGAGTGACCGCATTCTAGGAGTCGCGCCCTTGCAGCGGATCGACGCAGATATCTGGCAAAGCTCAGGCGCGACAGGCGAGTTCTAGGTTGCGGCAGGCCCGAAATCTGCATTTTGTCGTTCCCTTGGGCGCGATTGATTGACAATTTCGCAGTTGTCTGGCTAACAGGAAATAACAAATTGGGTTTGATATGTCGAAGGTTACGGTCCAATCGCTCGCGGACCTCTTGGGGCTTTCCAAGTTCGCAGTGTCGCGTGCGCTTAGCGGCAAATCAGGCGTCAGTGAAGAGACACGTCGTCTGGTAGTTGAGGTTGCCGAGAAGCAAGGATATCGCCCGCGCAATGCCCGCAAAACTGACACACTGCCGGTGCGGGTACTGGTGCAAAACCACGACGTTGCCAAGCGCGAAGTCTGGATCGATGTGCGCAACGGAATCGAGTTTCAGGCGGCAAAGAACGGGCTGGAGTTGGAGTTCGTGTTCACGGAGTCTCCGGATGAGGTGAAAGCGCTAGCCAGCTCGTCTAAGGGGATCATCATGCTGGGCCCCATGGCCAGAACTACCTACGAAACGGTTCAATCCAGCGATGTGCCGGCGGTTGCGGTCGCACATGACCTACCGCCGCTCATGTCCATTGACCAGATCGGATGCACAAACGCCGAGTCGGGGGCAGCGGTAGGAGAGTTCCTGATCGCTAAAGGTCATCGGAAGCTCGTCTATGTGCATGGGCAGCCCGGATTTCCCGGACGCGTGGCTCGGTTGCGCGGCCTCGAATTGGTGGCTTCGAAAGTGGATAGCGTGGAAATTCGTGAGATAGTATTTCCGGAAGACTACACCCCTTCGAACTTTGCCGCGGACGTGCGCAAGATGGTGATGGACGGCTTCTTGCCTACCTGTTTTTTCTGCGGTAGCGACGGCGTTGCAGTTACTGTGATGAATGAATTGCACCGAATGGGAATTAACGTCCCCTTGGACTGCTCTGTTGTCGGTCACGCCAACTACCCGTTAGCCACGCAAGTGACCCCAAACCTGACGACCGTCCATATGCCAAACCGTGAACTCGGAATGGAAGCTGTGCGGTTATTGGGCAAGCACCTCGAGGGGAGCGAAGGGTGGCTTGGGACTGGCGGAGTTCAACTATGTTTGGTGGCAAACATTGCAGAACGTGAGTCCACCAGCATAAAAGGAACCCCGGATTGGCATAAAGCCCTTTCGTGCAGTACACACGCGGTCCAGTAAATCCAATCAGTCTGGTTTTGTAATGGCCAGTTTCTGCTGCAACGCTTTTACGTTGGCCCTGGCGTGCGTGGCACGTGCCACTAAGTGCGGGGTCAGAAGAGTACGTCGCGGCCGCGCATCAGGCG
>JBGCEM010000179.1:0-17252 GCA_045106335.1 Paracoccaceae bacterium
CCAACCCGGTATGATCAAAACCGATTTTGGTGGCCGCTCTTTCGATTTCGTCAATGACGAGGGCATGGCCGAATATCAGCCGACAGTGCAGAACCTATTCGCGGCATTTGGCAACGCTGGTGCCAATCCATCCGAGCCGCAGGTGGTGGCTGATGTGATCTGGGAGGCCGTGACAGATGGGACGGACACCTTGCGGTATCGGGCAGGGGCCGACGCTGTTGACCTTTTGGATAAGCGAAAGGCTGAGGATGACGAGACATTCTTTGCCGCTTACAAACCGAAGTAGTATCTGGTGATAGGGATGGCTGGCCCGTGTGTTCCTTGGACACTTGGGCCGGTCAGTTGTCCACGAGTCGAGTCCGCGGCCTAACGTATTGTTTTAAAGAGAAATAGTTGAAGGCGCGGGTCGCACGGCTCCATTTTCGATACATTTCTGGAACGTGCTTTTGTTTTTATTGAGCAAAAAACAATGACTTAAGTGATGGTGGGCGACCCTGGAATCGAACCAGGCGTGCGTCTCCGCGAGGGAGTTACAGTCCCCTGCCACACCTTGCGGCCTGTCGCCCACTTGCCTATGCATCAGCATCAGCATGAGCGCGTGGTTACAAGCGCGTTTCAGAGGCGTCAACCTTAAAAATAGGCGGCATGAAAGATGGTCAAGAAACCCAAATGGGTTGTGGAAAAAGAGCAGGCAAAAAAAGGGGTCGCGCGCGAAACGGTTTGGCTGTTTGGGCTGCATGCGGTCAGAGATGCCTTGCAAAACCCCAAGCGTGAGAAGCTGCGCTTGATTGTGACGCGCAATGCGCAAGATAAGCTGCAAGACGCGATCGACATATCTGGTCTTACACCGGAAATGTCCGATCCACGGCGGTTTGATGCGCCTTTGGATCCGGCATCGGTGCATCAGGGCGCGGCGTTGGAAGTACGTGCGCTCAACTGGGGGCAATTGCAGGATGTTGTGATTGGGGCTGAGGTGCCACGGGTATTATTACTGGATCGAGTGACGGATCCGCACAATGTCGGGGCAATTTTACGCTCTGCCGAAGTGTTGGGTGCGTCGGCTGTGATTGCACCGCGTCATCATGCGGCACCTGAAACGGGCGCTTTGGCGAAATCAGCGTCCGGGGCGTTAGAGCGGCAGCCCTATTTAAGGGTTAGAAACTTAGCGGAAACCATTGTCGAGATGCAGAAATTTGGGTTTCTTGTGCTGGGTTTGGATGGGGAAGCGGACCAAACAATTGAGACCTGCTTGGCCGGGCAAAAGGATCGTCCCGTGGCTTTGGTCTTGGGCGCCGAGGGGCCAGGCCTGCGGCAGAAAACCCGCGAAACTTGTGATGTGTTGGTGCGGATTGATGCGGCGGGTGGGTTTGGCTCGCTAAATGTTTCGAACGCAGCCGCGCTCGCGCTATATGCCTCTTTGACGCATTCATAAGGAGTATCAGGTGGCCCATCCTCAGAAGATCGCGACCTGTTGTTATTGCGGGACCAGAGCGGCCTTGGTTTTAAAAGGTAAACAACGACATGAGCTGGCCTGTTCAAATTGCGGCGCTCCTTTGCATGACTTGAAGATGCTACCCAAAGATCGGACCCGCGATGCAGAATTAGTGGATCGTCCTAAGCACATGTCTTTCAAGACGAAAAAGGCGCCAAAATCTTATAAGAAAAGAAAGAAACGCAAAGGGTTCATGAAAGAGTTTTTTGAAGAGGCATTTGATCTAATCGAAGATATTTTTGATTGAGAGGGGAACACGTTATTTTAGGATCATAGTTAACCTTTCATTCATAGAATCGGGACAATGTGGATTCAACTTCCAGTGGGATCCTACCTCGCTGGAACGGTCGCGGGTTCGGAACACGCGCGATCTTCACTGTCCCTCGTTCCGTGACTGCGCCCTCAAGTTCGCCTTGGGGGCGTTTTTTTCTTCTCTCAAGGTAAATCGTCGCGTAGCACAGGGTATGGAAACGTATAGCGATCAGTTTTTAAAAGATGTGTTGCAGTCGGCAAAGAAAGTGGCGGTTGTCGGGGTGTCGCTTAATCCGGTGCGCCCCAGTTACTTTGTTGCACGATATTTGTCGTTGAAAGGGTTTGACATCGTTCCGGTTAATCCGGTCTCTGCGGGTCAAACATTGTTTGGCGTTGAGGTGATATCTGATCTTAGCTTAGCCCCGAAAGATGTTGATATGGTTGATATTTTCAGGCGCTCAGAATTCGTGCCTGACATTGTCGATGAAGCAATTGCATATTTGCCGAACCTGTCGAGCATTTGGATGCAGATTGGTGTGCGCCATGCAGAAGCTGCGGAACATGCACAAAACCGGGGTTTGAATGTGGTGCAAAATCGCTGTCCCAAAATTGAGTATCAGCGCCTGTTTGGCGAATTGCGGATGGGTGGTTTTGCGACAGGGGTGATTTCATCTAAGCTTTAAGGGGACGGGCGCGTCGCTCGTGCGCGAGCGCACATCGCCCCACCCACCGTCCCACAGCTTAGCGCGATGCTTTTTCTTGCAACCCGGATTGCGATTGGCGCGCGGCCAAAGTGTCGAGGACATCTGATAGGGGCACATCTCGCGCGGCGAGCATGACACAAAGGTGGTAAAGCACATCTGCGGCTTCGCAGGTGAGGGCGGCTTTGTCGTCTTTGACAGCTTCGATGATCGCCTCGATCGCTTCTTCACCAAACTTTTCGGCGCATTTTTCCGGCCCCTTGGCGAGTAATTTGGCTGTCCAGCTGCTGTCGGGATCGGCGGTTTTGCGTTGCAGGATTGTGGCATAGAGCTGTTCGAGGGTCATGTCAGCCTCATGGGGATGCCCGCTGCGGCCATGTGGGCTTTGGCCGCTTGGATTGTGTAGGTGCCAAAGTGGAAAATAGAGGCGGCCAGCACGGCAGAGGCCCCGCCTGCGGTGACGCCTTCGACCAGATGATCAAGCGTGCCAACCCCGCCGGATGCGATGACGGGGATGTCGACCGCGTCCGAAATTGCGCGAGTGAGGGGCAAGTTGAACCCGGCTTTGGTGCCATCGCGATCCATGGAGGTCAGAAGGATTTCGCCCGCACCTTTGTCGCGCGCTGTTTTGGCGAAGTCTATGGCGTCTATTCCGGTCGGCTTGCGCCCGCCATGGGTGAAGATCTCCCATTTACCGGGTGCGACAGTTTTGGCATCGATCGCGCAAAGGATGCATTGGCTGCCGAATTGATCGGCAGCGTGGCGTAGCACGTCGGGATCTGCGACGGCAGCGGAATTGAAGCTGACTTTGTCGGCCCCGGCCAAGAGTAAGGCACGCACATCGGCAGTGGTGCGCACGCCGCCCCCAACCGTCAGTGGGATGAAGCATTGTTCTGCGGTGCGGCGAACCAAATCGAACATGGTGCCGCGGTTTTCATGGGTGGCGTGGATATCAAGGAAGCACAGCTCGTCTGCGCCAGCGGCGTCATAGGCTTTGGCAGCCGACACAGGGTCGCCCGCGTCGATCAGATCAACGAAATTCACACCTTTGACAACACGGCCATCGGCGACATCAAGGCAAGGAATGATACGTGTTTTGAGCATGTGTTTCGGGTGCTTTGCGTGTTCGAGGGCGAGCTTAGTCGGCGAGTTCTGCCAGGGCTTGTTTCAGATCAATCGCCCCATCGTAGAGCGCGCGTCCAGAAATTGCGCCGGAAATGACCCCGGTGGCTTTGAGGTCTTTCAAATCCGTCAAGGACGACACGCCGCCTGAGGCAATCACCGGAATATCCACGGCGCGGGCCAGGGCTTGTGTGGCGTCGATGTTGGGACCACCCATGGCACCGTCGCGGTTTATATCCGTATAGATAATTGCCGCAACGCCTGCGTCTTGGAAAGACTTGGCCAGATCTGTGGCGTCCACATCCGTTTCTGTGGCCCAGCCTTTTGTGGCGACTTTGCCGCCGCGCGCATCGATTCCAACAGCGACTTGGCCCGGAAAGGCTTTGGCCGCCTCGCGCACAAGATCGGGGTTTTCAACGGCGACTGTGCCAAGGATCACACGGGCCAGGCCTTTGGACAGCCAGGCTTCGATCGTGGCCATGTCGCGAATGCCTCCGCCCAATTGGGCCGGGGTTTTGGTGGCCTTTAAGATCGCCTCGACGGGGGCTGCATTGACGGGTGTGCCTGCAAAAGCCCCATTTAAATCAACAAGATGCAACCACTTACAGCCTGCGTCTACAAAATCCATGGCTTGTGCGGCGGGGTTCTCGTGAAACACCGTCGATCGTTCCATATCCCCATGCACAAGTCGCACGGCCTGGCCGTCTTTAAGATCAATCGCGGGATAGAGGATCATGGAATTACTCCGGGCTATTGTGCCAGCCTTTGGGGGCTAGGGTGCCCATTTCAGGAAATTGCGGATCAGGCGCAGGCCAGTGGCTTGGCTTTTTTCGGGATGAAACTGGGTGCCGATTTTCGTGCCTTGGGCGACAATAGCCGTGACATCCTGCCCGTAATCTACATGGGCGAGCCGATGTGTGGACGTGCCCATTTCCATCTGGTAAGAGTGGACAAAATACGCGTGCTCGCCCGGCTGAATGCCGTCCAGAACTGGGTGCTGCGTGTCGATTTGAAGATCGTTCCAGCCCATATGCGGAATTTTCAGCCCCGGCGCTTTGATCTTGTGCACCGTGCCGTCGATCCAGCCAAGCCCCTTAGTGGGGGTGTATTCAAACCCTTCATGCGCCATCAGCTGCATGCCGACACAGATGCCAAGGAAGGGCCGGGCGCGGATTTCGACGGCCTCAATCAGCGCATCAAACAGGCCACCCGTGCCTTGCAGCGCGTGCATGCAGGCTGGAAAGGCACCATCGCCGGGCAGCACAATCCGGTCGGCGCGGGCAACGTCTTCGGCCTTGTCGGACACCAAGATTTCACCGGCATCACTTTCGCGGGCCATGCGTTCGAATGCTTTATGCGCCGAGTGGAGATTGCCGCTATCATAGTCGATCAATACGGTCAGCATCGGGTTACAGCGCGCCTTTGGTGGATGGGATTGCATCAGCTTTGCGCGGATCGACCTCGACGGCATCGCGCAGGGCGCGGGCAACAGATTTAAAAGCGGCTTCTGCGATGTGGTGACTGTTCAGCCCGTGCAGCTGATCCACATGCAGCGTGATCCCGCCATGGGTCGCCAGGGCTTGAAAAAATTCGCGGACCAGCTCGGTGTCAAATGTGCCGATTTTAGCAGTCGGCAGATCGACATTCCAAATCAAAAATGGGCGCGCGGACAGATCCAACGCAGTGCGCACCAAGGCGTCATCCATGGGCAACAAGCAACTGCCATAGCGGCGAATTCCGGTCTTGTCCCCAAGAGCTTGTGTCAGGGCTTGGCCCAGGGCAATGCCGACGTCTTCGACAGTGTGGTGATCATCAATATGCAGATCACCCGTCGCCTTGATCGTCATATCGATCAGGGAATGGCGGGCCAATTGGTCCAACATGTGATCAAAGAAGCCAACGCCGGTCGACATGTCATAGATCCCAGTTCCGTCCAAATTGACCTGAACCGAGATATCGGTTTCGGCTGTGTTGCGTGTGATCAGTGCCGTGCGCATATGCTGGAATCCTTTGGCGGTCGCAGTTGGCTTATAGGCAGGACGGGGGTACAGGCCAAGGGGGGGCTTGCTGGTTTGCGTGGTCCGTGTTGCTTGTGCCAGAATTGGCTGGGATCTGAGTGTTTCTGTCCCAAACGTGATGGGTTTGCTTTAATTGCGAAACAGTTTTCCCCTGTGCGGATCGCGCTACTTATATATAGTCGCTCATGTGGTGTAGGGGAATTGGTGATGTGGACGGCTCGGATCTTGATGTTTTTTGCTTTGGGGTTGTGCCTGGCGGGGCCAGCAACGGCAAATAAGGTCTATCAAGGGCGTGAAGCCGCGGCCCTGCGGTGTGCTGCGATCCTGTCTGTTGTCCCGTCGGCGGCGGCGCGCGCCGGCTATCTGCAGCAGGATCAAGTGCGGGCATTTCATATTGTGTCGACGATGATTATGACGCGTTACGTCAGCGGCGATCCGCAGCAAAAAGGGCAGGCGTTTAACACAGTCATGCAGCGATACACGTTTAATGAACATATCCGAGATTTTCGCACCAAAAGCTCTGCCTGTATGAAGCAGTTCCCGGTGCGCTAAAGCGCTATTTGTTGGGCATCTTTATGCCGGCGGTGGCAATCCAACGGCTGCGCGGCCCTCATCCGTTTTGATCGAAAAGTCCCCCCCCAAATGCGCATCTGCTGCGGGCGTCAGCAAATAGGCAATGGCTTTGGCAACCCACTCAGCGGGGATATGGGCGTTTGGATCCATTTCGCTGACTGGATTGATGCCAGACGCTTTGATCTGCACTTGCATATCCGTGGCGACAGTCCCAGGCGATAGGCCTAAGGCACGGATACCTTGATCGGCGTATTCCTTGTGCGTGCAACGGGTCAGAGACAGGACTGCGGCTTTAGTGGCGCAATAATGGCTCCATCCTTCGAGGGCATTGGTTGCGGCCCCGGATGAGATGTTCAAGATCGTACCGCCACCGGCTTTTAACATCGGGGGCAGGGCGGCACGCAGTCCGTAATAGACGCCCTTCAAATTGACGTCGACGATATTGGACCAGGCCTCGGGATCACTGTCGGCAAGACGCGCAATGGGATCGATCAGTCCGGCATTATTGATCAAAGCGTCAACCCGGCCCGTGTGCTTTAATGCGTGATCAATCATTGCCGTGACCTCTGCGTTTAAGGCCACATCCACGGCGATGGCCGACGCGCGCCCCCCATCTGCTTGGATCTGTTCGGCGATCTCTTTGATTGCTTCTTCGTTGCGCGCGGCCAAGACCACATGGGCGCCAAGAGTTGCCAAATGTGTGGCGCTCGCCGCTCCGATCCCACGCGAGGCGCCGGTGATGACAAGTGTTTGGCCGGTTAGATCAATCATAGCGGGGTCCTTTCGGGGGATGCGTAAGACAAGTCAAACGACCTATTCCATGGCAAGCACTTCTAAGCGCGTGACGGCGTGTTGCAGCTTGTTGCGTTGGTCGATCAGGTCAATCAGCGAGATTCTTTGAACAGGGGCATGTATGGACAAGGTCGTCAACAATCTGCCTCGATCATCACAAATTGGCGCGGCGATGGCGGTCATCCCGTCCATGAACTCTTCTTTATCTGTGGAATAGCCACGTGACTTTGTGCGTGCCAATTCGTCCTTTAAAGTTGCCGCATCGGTGATTGTCGCACTTGTACGGCTTTCAAAATTGAGATCGCGCAAAATTCGATCTAACTTGTCTGGCCGCAGTGTGGATAAGTACATTTTGCCACTGGCGGTGCAGTGAAACGGGACCTGGGCCCCGATATTAAGTTGTATGCGCAGCGGCCAATGGGTTTCGACGCGGTCCAGATAAACCATACCATCGCGCCCAGGCGCTGCCAGATTACAGGTCTCGCCCACATCTTCCGCCAGGGCTTTCATTATTCGCAAACGTTCTGTGCGGACACGTTGTGAGCTAAGGGTGTTGATGGATAAGCGCCGCATGCGCCGACCGGGCCCATAGGATCGACCGTCGACATCGCGTTGCAAAAAGCCGGTGGTTTCAGCGGTGGTCAAAAGGCGGTGGACCGTCGGTTTAGGAAGATCCAGCGCTTCGCAAAGCGTCGAGGCGGCGACAGGCGCTCCGGCTTGCGCCACCTCTTCCAGAAGATAAAGCAGCCTAAGATTGGTTGGGATTTGGCCCTTGGTCTCAGGTGCTTTGTCTTCAGGCATGTGTCTTCCTATGTATCGTTAACGATTTGGCAGGAGCGACAAGGCCAGTTCTGGAGTTAAGGCGACCAAAATCCAGACGAATAGCAACGATCCCAAGTACATGGTCGAATACCGCAACAATCTGAAATAGGGAACACCTGTCACACCGGACGCCACGTAGAGGTTCAAACCATATGGCGGCGTGATGAACCCGATGGACGCACCAACCAAGAAGATCACCGCAAAGTGCACAGGATCCACGCCAACGGATGCGGCGATTGGGGCCAAGATTGGGGCCAAGATGATGGTGACGGGAAGCGATTCCAAGATCATGCCCGCCACAAAGACCATCGCCATTGAGGTGAACAGAACCGGATAATACCCACCCATTGAGGTCACAAATTCACCGATCACATCCTGCGCCCCAAGCAGGGACAGGATCTGTTGCATGACCACAGACACAGCGATCAGCGGTGCAAGGATGCCCGAGATCTGGGCCGAGCGGACCACGATGGACGGGATTTCCTTTAAGGTGAAGCCTTCGACCACAAACATCGAGGATACTGATTTTTCCTCAATCGGGGTGTCACTTGATGTCCCCAGCAGCTTGTTGGCCGGATAGCTCAGCATGCCGACAATGATACAAAAGCCCACTGTCACACCCGCGGCCTCGGTTGGCGAAAACTTACCTGTGTAAATGCCCCAAAGAACCAATCCGATGGCAAAGAAGCCGAGCCACGCGCCAATAGCCGTTTTAAACACCCGCGATGGCGACAAAGCGATCAAGAAGCCCCAGCCGTTGATGGTGCAGACGACAAAACACATGACCATCATGGACAGAACCATCAACGATCCAGGGATGATCCCGGCGATGAACAACTCTGAGATCGGCAGGCTCATTAAGAACCCATACACGATAAAGATAATCGAGGGTGGTATGATGATCCCGACTGTTCCGCCCGCGGCCGCAGTGGCCGCCGAGAAGCGTTCGTCATACCCGCCCTTGACCATTTCTGGGTGCAGCATTGAACCGATTGTTGCCGTAGTGGCCGAGTTCGAACCCGAAATCGCCGCGAACAAGCCGCAAGCACCCAAGCTGGCCATTGCCAAACCGCCACGCAGCCAACCCAGGCAGGCATAGGCGAAGTCTGACAGACGTTTCGCAATTCCGGATTTGTTGATCAAATCCCCGGTCAAGATGAACAACGGCATCGCCATCAACGCAAAACCGTCTTTAAAGACGTTCAGCATCTCGGCGCCGGTGTTATCTAAGGTAAGATCCAAGACAAAGCTGCAGCCGACAACCCAGTAAAAGATGATCAACAAAACAGGTGTTCCCATCATAAACAGAAACGTCATCGCCAGTGAAATTATCGTAATCCATGTACCGTCAGACATTAGGTATCCCCCCCGATCACGGCTTGTTCGATCATTGGCCCGTCTCCTTTGAACTTTGTGAAGTCCTCGACGATGTTTTCGATGGCGCGCGTGGCCAGCAATATAAAGCAAATCGGCATGGTAATAATGAACCACCAACGCATAATGTCATCTGTGCCTAGAACAATGGCGAAGTTGTCATAGGTGTTCACGGTGACCCTTGCCGTGGTTGTTACCACAATGATGCAGAAAATCAGCCATAACACGTTGTCAAATGTCAGCCAGAACAGCTGCCCAGACCGGCCAAACTTGGTGCGGAATTCTGAAAAGCTAAGATGAGTCCGCAGGCGAATGTTGAAGGCACAGCCATACCAGGCCATGACCATAAACAGCAGGGGCGGGATCGTCGTGGACCATGGTACCTGAACCGAAAACACGAAGCGTTGAATGACGCCAATAAAGATGATCACCGCCATAATAATGTAGCAATAGACCACAATTGTGCGTTCTGGAGAACGTTCCAAAAGGATAAGCAAAATGGGAACAATCACGACCAACAGACGCAAGTTGCCTCCTGTTGCGGTAAAGAGAAAGTCATAAACCGGCGGTAAAAACGCGGCCATGAGGCCAAGCGACAAAATAATTGCAATAATTGGGTGCGTGTACCGTGTGGCAGAGAACCCAATCTTGTGTTCAAAGGCCTCTGCAACCCGTTCGCGGTAATAAAATATCATCGCCCCGATCAATGTGACTGGCGCAAACACAAGCCAGGCAGCATTTGAACGGTAGGCTTTTACAACACTGAAATTAATGTCGCCGCTCAACGTCGATGAGACGATGGTGGCCATATCTGACCAGACTGACATCTGGCGCCCCTCCCTAATTAGCTTTTAGATCAATCCGGCGCATTTTTAGCGTTCTCGGACGAAGAAGCCGGCCCCGTGATGGAGCCGGCTCAGAATGTTTATGAAGCGATTAAGCTTTCCACCACCGGCGGGGCTCAACGTTTTCAGGCAGCGTATCGGCAGGGATCGTACGCACTTCGTCGTAGATTTCCTGATACGTGTCTGCGCCACCTTGCCAGCCGTTGATGCGTTCGCGCCATTGTTCCCACAATTGGGGTTGGAATTCGGGCGAGCACATTTCTTCGGCCTTCTTGATTTCCGCATCGGACAAGAATGCGTTGCGCACATTGTTCTTTGCAAAGATCGTGTCTGGCAGTATTGGGTCGGATTGACCAACGGTTTTGACCAATGCCGCTTCGTTTGCCGCTTGGACATGTACCTGTGCCAGGTAGGACGACTCCATAACCGCATCTTGCAGCTCGCCGCCCAGACCGTCAAAGGCCGATGCGGACATTGCCGTGTGCTCGGTGCCGCAGAAGAAGTTCAAGTGAACAGACTGGGACACCACTGGCGACATGTTTGCATACGCAACTGCCGACGCCCATGTTTCCGCGCCATCAATCAGGCCCTGCTTCAGACCATCCAGCGTTTCTTCCCAGGCAACTGGAACCGGGTTCAGGTTCAAAGCTGTCATCGCAATGCGACCCAGCTGTGTGCCCGTGACGCGGTTTTTCGTACCGAACAGCTGCTCAACAGACGTCACAGTTGGTTTGTCTTGCCAAGCCAGACCCAACTGAATACCGCGCAATTCTGCGTGGCTGAACAGGAATTTCAGACCGTGGCGGCGCTCATATGGTTCACGCAGCATGGCTTGAGACTTGGGCGAGTACAAGAAGTGGTACTGGTCTGCACGGTTACGGAACATGTAGGCGTAGTCCAGAACGTTGAGGTACGGCGCACCGCCCGCAGAGTTCTGAGTGGACGCTGCATACATGTCGACGATGCCTTGCTGTGTTTTTTCAACACAAGACACCTGGCCACAGATCTGGTTGTTGCCGATGAATTCGACGCGAATTTCACCGTCTGTACGGCTTTCTAAATCACGTGCAAATTCCAGAACACCCGCGCGCTCAATCAACAAGTTTTGTGGATTGAAACCGGCCGCACCCAACTTAAAAGTATGCTTTGGTTCCTTGGCGAACCGCTTTTCGTAGGATGACTCGGCCGCTTTCGCAAGATTCGCCGCCGTCATAGCCCCACCGAACGTTCCCGCCGCCAAAAGCGTCGAGCTCATCCCGTAAGTCCCTGCTATCCTAAAGAAATCGCGACGTGAAACGCCCTTGATGCGATCATATACTGCCATGTTGTCCTCCCATATTGGCAATTATCGAGACGTATATTCTCAAAAAAGACTAGAATAGTATTTCTAATCTGCATAGTGTTTTTCTAGTATGAGGAGGAAAAAGTCGTTATGGAAGCCGATTTCATCGTCGTGGGTGCGGGCAGTGCAGGCTGCGTACTTGCCAATCGTCTAAGTGAGAACCCGAAAAACAAAGTGGTCTTGCTGGAAGCGGGGGGGCGCGATCTCAATCCATGGATTCACATTCCAGTCGGATATTTCAAGACGATTCATAATCCGGCTGTTGATTGGTGCTACAAAACAGAGCCCGATCCAGGTTTGAATGGTCGCTCGATTGAATGGCCACGCGGTAAGGTGTTGGGCGGGTCTTCTTCATTGAACGGCCTTTTGTATGTGCGGGGACAACCGCAGGATTACGACCGCTGGGCGCAAATGGGCAATCGCGGTTGGTCCTGGGATGATGTGTTGCCGTTGTTTAAGCGCTCAGAACAAAACGAACGCGGCGCGGACAACTTTCACGGAGATGAGGGCAATCTGTCCGTCTCAAACATGCGGATCCAGCGTCCAATCACGGACGCTTGGGTCGCAGCGGCGCAGACAGCTGGGTACAAATTCAACCCAGACTACAATGGCGCAGACCAAGAAGGTGTTGGCTTTTTCCAATTGACTGCGCGCAACGGGCGTCGGTGCTCTTCTGCTGTGGCGTTTTTAAACCCTGCGAAGAAACGCGAAAACCTGACGATTATTACGCATGCCCAAGTCGAAAAAATAGAGATTGAAGACAAGCGGGCAACGGCTGTTAGCTATAAAGACAAGGCCGGGACGTGGCACAAAGTAACGGCGCATAAAGAGATCATTTTATCAGGTGGTGCGATCAATTCCCCGCAGTTGCTGATGTTGTCTGGCATAGGCGAGCGTGCCCAATTGGCAGAACATGGCATCGAGGTCGTCGCGGATTTGCCCGGTGTCGGAAAAAACATGCAAGACCACTTGCAGGCGCGGCTTGTGTATAAATGCCATGAACCAACGTTGAATGACGAGGTGTCTAGCTTATTCGGTCAAGCGCGCATCGGATTGAAATATTTGATGTTCCGGGCCGGGCCCATGACGATGGCTGCCAGCCTGGCCACTGGGTTTTTAAAGACACGACCCGAAATGGAAACGCCGGATATTCAATTCCACGTGCAACCGTTATCTGCTGAAAACCCAGGCAAAGGCGCGGATAAATTCTCGGCATTCACGATGTCTGTGTGCCAATTGCGTCCTGAATCTAAAGGAGAAATTCGACTGGCCAGTGCAGACGGGCGCGCATATCCAAAGATCATTCCAAATTATCTTAGCACGGAAACCGATTGCCGTACTGTGGTCAGTGGGGTGAACATCGCGCGAAAAATCGCCCGCTGTGCGCCCTTGGACAAAAAAATCTCGGCCGAGTTCCGACCTCATGCGGACTTGCCGATGGATGATTACGAGGCCACTCTGGATTGGGCGCGCAACAACACGGCCTCAATTTATCACCCGACGGGCACATGCAAAATGGGGCAGGATAAGATGTCAGTTGTGGATGAAAGATTGCGCGTCCATGGAATTTCAGGCCTGCGTGTTGCGGATTGTTCGATTATGCCAGAAATCGTGTCAGGGAACACAAATGCACCGGCCATTATGATTGGTGAAAAATGTTCGGACTTGGTCCGCGAGGATGCGGCTTTGTAAACACGCCCCTAAGTTCATTCGACTTTTAATGGTATTTCTACGCTTAAATTTTGTGCGGGCCCAGAGGGATCTTGATGAAAAACTAGGCTACAAGAGTGGGCGCGGCTTCGGGTGTTAATCTTTGCATTCTACGTTAGAATGTTGTTTTAAATGCTGAAATGGGAAGAATGTTGAGCTTTAGCCGCGTTTGCGAATTTGCGTCGCTTAAAATAGGTGCGTTTTTTTGCGGTTTGGTGATCCGGTCACGTGTTAAGTTCAAAGAAATGTTTTCTCTGTAGCTCGTGCTTTGTGAGCCCGTCAATTTCGATGAGGCCGGGCAAAGATGGAGCACAGATTAAGCATGAAGTTGCGCATTTTTAACAGCTTATTTCTCAAGATTCTTTTCATTTTTTTAATCGGTATCGGAATCGTTTTTGCGACCAATGAATACATGTCTCTGCAAGACAATAGACGTCTTACGGAAGACAGAATTGCAAAAGACGCTCAAACGGTGACAACATTAGTGTCCGCGCAACTCGGCGGGTCTGTAAAGTTTGGCAACGAAGCCGCGGTTACCGAAATTATGATGACCACGGAAGCCAATGTTGGTGCAAATTTAATAACATCGATGGTTGTAAATGCGTCAGGGATTGCATTGAAATCCCCTGAAATTGATGATGATATTTTGGTTGAAGTGATGTCCAGTTTGGCCGCTCAAGCCATCGCTGAAGGCGTAGCAAAGGGTACGTCAGATGGTATGATTTATGCAGCGCCACTTCTGTTTGGAAACGACGGCGCTGCTGTTGGCGCAGTTGTCACCTTGTGGACGCCAGATTTCGCGCTGCAGCAAGCGCAAGTGACGTGGCTTGAAAAGAAGTACTATTCAGGCGGACTGTTCGTTCTTGTTTTGCTGGGCATGGCATTGGCTTTGGGTTTGTATGTGTCTCGTCCGCTGTCCCGCACAGAAGCTGCCGTTTCGGCTGTCGCACGCGGCGACCTGGAACACGATGTTCCGAATTTGAAGCGCCGGGATGAAATTGGCAAAATTGCCGGCCGATTAGAAGAGTTTCGCTCGCAACTTAAAGAAGGCGAGCAAGCCGCCAAGGATAGTGCATTCAAAAGCGCGGCATTCCAAGGCTCAACCGCGCCTATGATGGTTGTAGGGAACGACAACTCTGTGGTGTTTTGCAATACGGCATGTCAGGATTTGCTGCGGTCTTTTGGCGGGGATTTGCATACGATTTGGCCAAATATCGACATCGATTATGTTGTAGGTAGCTCGATTGAAGATATCTCTTTGCTCGAAGAGTCTTTGCAAATTGTGAAATCCGATCCAAAAGGTCAATTGCCCAAGTCGCAAATTATTGCAATTGGTGAGCGACGCGTCCGTATTAAGCTGAATGCGGCTAGTGACGCTAAAGGCGAAGTTACGGGATTGGTCGTAGAATGGAGCGATCGCACGGATGCACAGCGCAACGTAGCCTTGATGGCTGGTATTGATACAGCTTTGTGTCGTGCTGAATTCTCAGGTACTGGTGTGCTAGAAGCGGCCAACCAGAATTTTATCGATCTATTGGGTCTCAATGCAGATCAATTGTTCGATTATTCGCTGGCCGGTCTGTTTTGTGCTTCGGAATCAGAATGTTCTGACCCGCTTTCCGAAGAATCCTTTAACGGTCGCATCGGTTTCACGAACGCCGCTTCTGGTGAATCGCGGATCACGGATGGCAGTTTTGTCGGTATTAAAGGATTGGATGGGAGTATTGAAAGAAGCTTGTATTTGGGAATGGACATTACCGCAGAACATTTGAGCAAGCAGCGCGACGAATTGGAAAAACAGCGTGCAAACAATGAGCAAAGAAAAGTCGTGACTGCCTTGGGGGAAGCCCTGCAGAACTTGTCTGCTGGCAAACTGTACGCTCAAATCGAAACAGCGTTTCCAGAGGATTACGAAAACCTAAGGGTTGATTACAATTCCGCATCTCAGTCGCTCTTGAATGCAATCGGTTCTGTTGTTCAAAACACTGCATCTATTCGAAGTGAAACATCCGAAATCACGGCCGCGGCAGATGATTTGTCGAAGCGTACTGAACGTCAGGCGGCAACACTTGAAGAAACTGCTTCTGCGCTGGATGAATTGACCAGCTCAGTTAAATCGGCTGCTTTGGGGGCAGAAGGTGCAAGTGACAAAGCTAACGCAGCTCAGGGTCGAGCCCAAGAAGGTGGGAAAGTTGCCCGAGACGCAATTTCCGCAATGGATGGAATTAAGTCATCGTCGAACAAGATTTCCAAAATCACAAGCGTTATCGACGATATCGCGTTTCAGACCAATTTATTAGCTTTAAATGCCGGGGTAGAGGCTGCCCGTGCAGGCGAAGCTGGTCGTGGCTTTGCAGTGGTTGCAACTGAAGTACGCGCTTTAGCACAACGTTCTTCCGAAGCGGCTCGCGAAATCAATGGACTTATTTCGGCCAGTGAAGCCCAGGTTCAAACGGGAGTCGAACTGGTTGATAAAACTGGAGCCGTATTGGCTACGATCGTTGACTCAATATCGGAAATCTCTGAGCTTGTGTCTAACATCGCTGTATCTACGCGCGAACAAGCCGTTGGGTTAAATGAAGTTAACTCGGCGGTTAACGATTTGGACCACGTCACCCAACAAAATGCCGCAATGTTCGAAGAAACCACTGCAGCCAGCCATGCGCTGATTGCAGAAACTGATGCTCTCGCAAAAGCGGCGTCTCGCTTCGATCTTGGTATTCATGAGAAGAACGCACAGGTTGAGAGCACCCCTCTTGAGGAATCACCTGCTTGCAATGATGAGTTGTCAGAAGCCGGAAAGCCAGAAACTAATGTGTCCCAAGGCGTGGCTGCTAGTCATTTGAGCACCCATGGTGGGAATGCTCTTAAGGTCAGCACGCTGTCGGAAGAAGAACTATCAAGTTGGGAAGATTTCTGAAGACGGCTGGCTCCGACAATCTTTGAAGTTTGCATCCGGCGACCAGGGTTTGTGGACTTCAGGATTCTCATTTGTCATCGTTCCCCACATAAAATTATTGGTGCTGGATTCGAAAGTGTCCGATCTTCTGTGTGCGAGTGATTTGGCGCGTGCTTCCAAACAGAAGGCGCATCACAACAATGACGATTTGCAAGGACGTTTTAGACGAGTTGCTGAGCGGCGTTAAGAAAGCTGATGATTTACTGGGCGATCAGCGCTTGATGAAAGTGCTGAAGGTCCGCCTGATGGAACGGATGTTGGGGGCGGAGCTGACCGAACATCTCGGCTATGAGCCGGAAACTCAGCCCACAAACCAACAGAGCAACCGCCGCAATGGCACGTCGTGCATGAATCGCCCCGGCTTTACCGGAGACCTATTGCTTCATTTTAGTTCGCATCAATCATCACGGTCTTCTCCTCGCAGTGATCGGCGGCCAAGCGCCGCCGGGCGCGGTCTATTACGTCTCACCGGATCGAAAGGGCGAACACCCCCGCAAGCACCTGAAAAACAGCGCCGGTATCCTTCAGGCCGATGCCTACACTGACTTCAAAGCTCTTTATGAGACACGTGCCGATGGCAGCGCCCAGTTCCGTGAAGCCGCCTGCTGGGCGCATCTCTGGCGGGACTGCCATGATATCTGGACCGGAACCAAGTCCGGGATCGCAAAGGAAGCGCTGGATCGCATTGGCCAGCTCTATGATATCGAGCGTGACATCAAAGACTTGCCTGCCGACGAGCGCCATGCTGCCCGGCAACAGCAGAGCAAGCCAAAGGTGGACGCGTTCCGCACCTGGGCCGAGGCTGAACTCACCCGCATCCCGGGCAAAGGCGATCTAGCCAAGGCTTTCCGCTATGGACTATCACGGTGGTCCTCCTTCACCTTGTTTTTGGAGGATGGGCGCCTGCTCATCGATAATAACGCCGCCGAACGCGGCATGCGCCCAATCGGCGTTGGTCGCCGTAACTGGCTCTTCGCCGGATCAGACACCGGAGGCGAAACCCTCGCGCGCGCCATGACTGTTATCGAAACCGCTAAAATGAACAGCCTGAATCCGCAGGCTTACCTGAGCCTCCCCCTTTGAAGTGGTCCGCTCCTATAGTTAGGAAGTCGGAGGACCAGAGATGGCGATTAGGAAACCCAAGCCCGAAGAGATTGTCGTGAAGTTACGGCAGGTTGAAGTTCTGATAGGGCAAGGCATGCCCCGGATTGATGCAATCAGACAGATCAGTGTGACTGAGCAAAGCTATT
>JBGCEM010000180.1:0-2740 GCA_045106335.1 Paracoccaceae bacterium
ACGGTCATGTTTGGAAATCTGTCAAACAGGATAGGCAGCATGACCTGTGCAATGGCGCGGCGCGCCACATGGGTGCCTTGACAAAAATGCGGGCCGTTACCGAATGATTGGTGGGTCTGGTTGGGGCGGTAAACATCGAAAACCTCGCCATCTTCATGGACGTCCTCGTCGCGGTTTGCGCTCGCCTGAATGGTCATCACAGTGTCGCCTTCGGGGATCAGGTAACCCCTGATTTCGGTGTCTTGCGTGGCGCGGCGGGCGGAAACCGATATTGGAGCGACCCAGCGGATGCCTTCCTCAAACGCTTTGTCCCAATCGCCTTGCCGCTTGACCTCGACAAGTTGGTCAGGATTGCCCAGCAAACCACAAAGCGTCGTCAGAAGCGCATCACGCGGTTCGTTAATGCCGCCGCCAATGGCGATTTTAATATTGGCGTAGATCTGGCTCATTTCGATCGGGTCTTCGGCGTTTAACATCACCGAGAACGCGGATGAATTTGGCGCGGCGCGGTGGCGGTCCTGGGCTGCGTCCAACAATGCGTTCATCTCGGCGTTGGCGGCGTCGCTTATGGCGAACAACTGTGGGACTTCACCAAAGTTACCAGCTCCGTCGATAAGGGCCTGGCTCCAATGTTGCATCTGCGTGTCTGTCGCCTCTTCCATGCCAAGCAGCACCGCGAGGCCGCGCGCGGCATAAGGACCGGCCAACAGGTCGAACAAATCCACGACCTCACCGCGGGGCAAACGCGCAACATAATCCTGAGCGATTTCGGTGTAGGCTGGAACCCATTCAGTCTTGATGACCGAGGGGGCAAAGGCGGGGGCCATGGCCATACGTTCGCGCAAGTGCGCCTGACCATCCTTGCGCATTAACGTATGGGCCTGAAATGCACGCGTCATCGGTGTTTTTGGGTCATCCGAGCTGAACAACTTTGGGTTGTCTTTTACGTATTTGGTATCCACGGCCTTGGTCAGCAATGTGCGCCCAAATTTGGTGGCCCGCACCACAGGGTTTTGCGCGCGCAACCGCTTATAGATCGGGAAAGGATCTGCGCTCAATTGATCCAAAGTAATCGTTTCGTCTGTTGGCGCGAATTGGGTCATGGAACCACCCCTTATCTAGAGTCCGAGCGCATAGGTAGATCGCCAAGTGCCCCCGCCTGAATGAAAACCCCCACCCAAACCATGGACGGGGGCGCTTGTTGCAAAGACTGCAATTGTTGGATTAGTTCAGTGTGATCGTAACCGTTACGGCGTCTTCTTCGACCAGTGTAATCTCGTTCGTGCCTTCGGACGCGCCGATGTCGTAGCGGTTAAGCGTGAACGTGCCACCCCCCATGGAAATGTCATAAACACCTGACACAACCGTGTCCGCATCTGGGCCGTAGTTGCCTTTGGCGTAGAAACGCAGTGTGTTTGTTCCGATCAGGAACATATCAGCTGAAGCAGTTTCGCCCGCCGCAATAAGCACGCCTGGAGGGCCAGACGTCCCAAGGATGGGCCCCGCGACTGCTTCCGGCATTTTGCCGTTCATCGGACGTGGATCGCCCTCAAGAACAGTTGTCACGAAATCATCGGACATTGTGCCATCTTCGTTGAACATAATGGGCGCAGCCAGAAGTGCGTCCAGTGCAATCACAGGTGCGATCGTGTTCTCTGTGTTGTTTGTCACAGTAACATTATAGTCTTGAGCCATAGCAGGAACGGTGCCCAGAACGGCGAACGCAGCCGCAGCATAAACAGTTTTCATTTGGTCTTCTCCTCCACAGACGGAATCAAACCCTGCGCAGAAATATGCATTGGGCCCTCCCCCTCATTCTTAGTAGTGACAAGACTAAATCTGGGTCATCTATTTCCAAAACGAAATTGCAGAATACCAGTCATTGATAAGATGGATGCATGGGTCGACAGCCACATTCATCGAATCAATAGCAAACATTCAATCAATTAAATTTTGAAACGCGACTCATCACTGTATCCTGCTGCAACAGGCCAAATGTGGCCTTTTGACATTTCTTTGGGAGGAAAAGATGCGCAGCACACTTACAACTTTGCTTTTGGCGGGCGCGACGGCGTTGTCACCAATTGCAGCAGCAGCAGAAAGACTGACTTTCGGAACAGGCAACGTTGTCATTCATCCGTTGAACCAGCGTCTTTTGAGTCCGTGGGCTGACAAAGTGAACGCCGAAGGGGGCGACGCGCTGGAACTTGCGGTGCGCCACGGGCAAATGCTGGTCAGTTCCACAAACTACGTTGACCGGATTACTGATGATGTCGTGCAAATCGCGTGGGGCATGTTGGTATTTGATCCGGGCCGGTTTCCGAGGTCTCTGGTTTCGACCATCCCCTTTAGCGAAGGCTCTGCCGAGGCCAGCGCGATGGCGTTCTGCCAGCTCTACGAAGACGGTGCGTTTGCTGACGAAATGGCTGACTATGTCCCGCTCTTCTTCGTTCCATTTCCGCAGTCGTCGATCCACCTGAACGGCACGTCTGTCACCGACATGACGGCACTGGACGGTCAGAAAATCATGGTCGGCAGCCCGATGGCATCCGAGGTCGTGACAGCCTACGGCGGCACACCGCTGTCCGTCAGCCTGCCAGAGCATTATCAGTCTTTGCAGCGCGGCACAGCGGACGGCAACTTCATGACCTTCACGGCATTTCCCGCATTCAACCTGCATGAGGTCACAACCGACCACATGAAGGTGCCTTTGGGCGGTGCGACTGGAATGGTTTTCATG
>JBGCEM010000181.1:0-4537 GCA_045106335.1 Paracoccaceae bacterium
TGAAATAGGGCCTGCTTCACGCTTTCCCCATAGGCCTCACCCAGACCCCACGGCTTCCTCCTAGTCATGTTTCCCAACGCGGGCCACCGTCGCACCAAGCCGAAAAACTGCGCTCAAGCCCGCATCGAAAAACCTTAAACATTGGAGACATTCCTCACAATCAAACGAATGTCCGCCCTTCCTCTTAAGCTGTGGGCAACGTAAACTTCTGCCGTAAGCGTAGCTGCTCTTTGCCCGGCGACAGTTATCTCAGACTTGAATACGCTTGGTGATCACTGCGATCTTGCATTAACGTATCGACCAAGAACACCGCGATTGTTGGAGGAACATCATGTGTCGGTTATTCGTTGGGGCGAACCCCGGTCTTTGGGCAAGTCAAACACGGTCAATCCGCATGGATGGTATGGTGACGAGCGTCCGGCTCGAAAGTATGTTCTGGACAGTTCTGGAAGAGATCGCGGCGAAAGATGACCTTAATGTGCCCCAGCTTCTGCATCAACTTTACAACGAATCCATTGATGAAGGTCATGACTTAGGCAACTTCACCTCATTTTTGCGTGTCTGTTGTTTGCGGTTTTTGGATCTGCAGTTGAACGGTCTTCTTCCAACGTCCTCAAGTGTCGGCTTTGAGCAGCTCTCGGCTGAAGAAATCCTGAACCAAGAAGCCGAACACTATCAAGGTCGCGAACTCAAACGTGCGGTTCCGCGTAAACAGCATTAGCCAGGTGGCTAAGGACTGAATGAAAGCCCCGCCTTTTCGCGGGGCTTCCCTTTGGCCTATCTCCGAGAGATCAGAGGTTGCCTGCGCTCATTTCGCGGGCAATGTGGTCCGCCTGACGGATGGCGAGGGCCACAATCGTCAAGGTCGGGTTCTCTGCGGCACCTGTTGTGAATTGGGACCCGTCGGAGACGAACAGGTTCTCAATGTCATGGGTTTGACCCCATCGGTTGACCACCCCGTCGCGCGCATTTTCAGACATCCGGTTGGTGCCGAGGTTGTGCGTTGACGGGTATGGCGGCGTTGGGAACGTCCGCGTAGCACCTACGGCATCATAGACCGCCTGACCTTGCTTATAGGCGTGATTACGCATTGCGATGTCGTTCGGGTGATCATCAAAATGCACGTTCACGACTGGCAGACCGTATTGGTCTTTCACCGCGTGATTCAGCGTGACGCGGTTGGTTTCTTGCGGCATGTCTTCGCCTACGATCCACATTCCGGCCATGTTTTCATATGCATCAAGCGCCGTCGTGAACTCGCGTCCCCAAGCGCCGGGATCAAGGAACGCCGCCATGAACGGCAGACCCAGGGACAAGGTTTCCAGCTCATAGCCACCGACAAATCCGCGTGACGGGTCATGGCGCGATTCATCTTGGATGATCCCTGCCATGGTTGTCCCGCGCCACATCTTCACAGGCTCTTCAAAGACGCCGTAGACGGAGCCGGTCATGTGACGCATGTAGTTGCGACCCACCTGACCAGAGCTGTTTGCCATCCCGTCCGGGAACATTGAGGAGGCAGAGTTCAGAAGCAAGCGTGGGCTTTCGAATGAGTTGCCCGCGACGCAGACAATCCGCGCTTTCTGCATCTGCAGATTGCCGTCTTTGTCATAGTATTCCACGCCCGTAACCTTGCCAGCCTCGTTATGCAGGATGCGCGCTGCATGGCATTGAGAACGAACTTCTAGGTTGCCGGTGGCTTCGCCTTCTTCGATATCATGATAGCCCGCAGACCACTTGGCCCCCCATTTGCAGCCCTGAAAGCAGAAACCAGTCTGTTGGCACATAGTCCGATCGCTGTCGTCTTTGGATGCAATCGCCATGCGACCAGTGTGGACCTGCTCATAGCCCAACTCTTTTGCGCCTTTTTCGAACACAAGGTAGTTGTTGTTTCCAGGCAATCCGGGACGGTCGCCTGTCCGGGTCACCTGCAACTTGTCTTCGGCCTTGGTGTACCAAGGGTCCATTTCTTCTGCGTCAATTGGCCAGTCTAACAGCGATGCGCCCTGCACGTCGCCGTAGGTTGACGCTGCTTTCCACTCGTGGTCCTGGAAACGCAGTGATGCACCGGCCCAGTGCTGGGTTGTGCCGCCGACGGACTTCACGATCCAGGCTGGAAGCCCGGAAAAATCCCTAGCAACGCGCCAATCACCGCTGGTCGTGCGAGGGTCAAGCCAAGCTAATTGGCCAAAGCTATCCCATTCGTCATTGATGAAATCAGCAGGTGTGTGGCGTGCGCCTGCTTCAAGAGAAACAACGCTTACGCCTTTTTGGGCAAGCTCATTTGCAAGAACGCCGCCGCCCGCGCCGGTTCCGATGATGACAACAACGCTGTCGTCAGTGAGGTCAAAAGGTGCCGTCATGGTGCCGTCCCTCCTTATAGCCAGTTGATGTCGTTGAAACCGCGGTCAATGTAACCGCCGAACTCGAATGAAGCGCCTTCGTAACCAAAGATCGGCCAAACGGCCTTTTGGTTGTAAAGCCCGGTGACGAGGCCACCCCGGATTTGCTGGAAAAACGCACTGTCCTCCATACCGCGCAGGATGTCGACGCGGTCGCGCTCCCATCCCATGTCGAGGTAGCTGGCATGCCCCTTACCCTGAGCCGCGGCGTTCAACGCGGCGATGCCGGCCTCGATGCCTTCGGCGGCTTCATCGGTGTCATAGCCTTTGACCGCAATAACATAGAATTCATCGCCAACCTGATCGTGCGGATAGATGTCACGCGCCATTTGAACGAGTGTAGCCATTGTTTCTGGAGCCAATACATTCGTTTCTGCTGCCCAAGCGGCGTTCGGAGCGGCAATAAAACCAGTCCCGACAAGGACAGTCGCACTCACAGCCGTTGCTTGCTTAAGCAGGTCTCGGCGCGTAAGTGACTTCAGACCGTTTGAAGTTGTCATTCTCTTTCCTCCCTAGTTTCGTTTTCCCGACAATCTGCGAGCCGGGGTCGACATCAATCATTTGTAACGGCCACCCCGCTGCAACACTTCGATCTCATACCCATCGGGGTCTTGGACAAAGAAGAACCGAGCAATTGTGTCTCCGTCAGGCGCAAAATCCACTATTTTTCGGGGATCTAGACCTGCCGCAACAAAGCGGGCATGCTCGGCATCAAGATCGTCAACAGAAACCGCAAAGTGGCCGTACCCGTTGCCAAGATCATAGGCGTCTGCTTGACCTCTGTTGATTGTCAGCTCCAACTCAAAATCACTCTGGTCGTTCGACAGATAGACCAATGTGAAGTTCTCGAAATCGAGCCGATCTGCCGTCTTTAGGCCAAAAGCCTGATTGTAAAACTGAACTGAACGCTCTTCGTCCAGCACTCTGATCATAGAATGGATCGATTTTGCCAAAGTGTCATCCCTTTCTCAAAAAGCGTGAGATGAAAACGTAGCTGAGGTCTGAACCCGAAAGGTATTATTTGGTTACTACGAAGCGAACTTTGTCCGCTGACATTGCCAAATGGTGATTTGTCGGGTTTTTCAAAAGAGGGAAGACCAAGTGTGATTGCATCTTGATCTACGGAAAATCGCGAAACAGCAATTGTGCCAATAGATTTTCGCCTCAACCTCTGTACTGCGCGATCTTTTCGATCTGGTATGGGTTTTAGCGCGCTGTCCCCCCAAGCAACCGCGCGCTCACTTGGGGGGCAAAGTAGCCTGCAGCTATTTCGAACTTGCAAGCGCGGTGCCGCGAACCAGGTCAGCTCAAGCGCGGTGCACCGGCAAAGTTGACATTGATGCTTTGCGCAGCACCCTGAACTCTGGGCTCGCAGTTGGGTTTCGCTGCTCAGAGCGCCGACGCAGCCGCTGTTCTGGCAACGAGTGCTGAGCGCAGGACCAGCTGCGATTGCAGGGGCTTGGCCAAACGATCAGATGGCCGGTGTTGGTCGGTTCGCCGCACCGGCAGTGCCGCGCCAGCTTTAGGCGGCTCTGAGCCCCAGAGTCACCAATGCTGCGCGATGTGCGATCGGCGGCTTATTTAGATTTCAGTGCCAATCAGGATGGTTCCGCAAGACGCAACTGCAGCTTTGCTTAACGGTGGAACATTATCCGCAAGCCAAGCAGGCTTAGGACCCCTGCTGAAATCCGATCAATGTAGACCTTTGCCGAAAGATAACTCTGACTTATGGCCTTGCGGCTCATTCCGAATGCGACAGCAGCATAAAAAAGCGCCTCAATGAAAAATTGGTTTGCAACAATCAAGAGGCTTTCAGGCATGGACAATTCCGATGGGAAAATTACCACGATCATAGCAGCTGCAAACAATGCAGATTTTGGATTGAGGACATTGATCATGAAACCCTGTTTGACAGCATGGGCAGCAGGTTTTACATCGGTTTTCAATAATTCATTTGCGTTCATCCACATTCGATAAGCAATATGAATCAAATACATCGCTCCCACGAACTTCACCAAAGCATAGGCCCAAGGGAACGCTAGAAAAACTGCCTCAAGCCCCATAAGTGCCGCGAGAGTCCAAATGGCCGCCATAAGCGCTAAACCAAGGCCGACCGCAACTCCGGACCGACGATC
>JBGCEM010000182.1:0-6726 GCA_045106335.1 Paracoccaceae bacterium
CTTCGCTCAACTTGAACACTACAAACGAAGTTCTCTGGCGGCTTTGATAGGTCAATATGACATATTCTGGACTGACAGATACGCTGTCAAATTTTTCCAAAGCAGCCATCGGCTCAACTGCAGCGAATTCACCCTTTGTCCGCGACCTGCGAGTTCGGCCAAGACGCAGCGAAAGGTCGGTTTGAAACGACGGTCCAATGTCGCGCTTGACCTTGGGGTTCAATACGACAAACGCTTCGTTCAAGTCGGCATCGCGCTACATGATGCGGGTAAAATCGTTCATCCCAACGAGCTTGAAAAAGGTGGTAACTTGCATGAAGCAGCAGGCGAAAAGTTACTTCTAGAACATGGGGTTGACGCCGAAATTGCTCAGTGTTGCCGCAGCCACTCACAATACGCCAGCATGAGTGCGTCGTTTGAAGAGCTCATAATCGCGCTTGCTGATACATTGTGGAAAGGTTCACGAAAAGCCGACCTGGAGCTACGAATTATCGATGGCGTCGCAGCCCGACTGCAAACTGATCGAAACACACAGGTGTAGATGTACCACACATCTGAGATGTAGCCGCCTTCGCTTCTTGTGCCGATGCGGCAGATGCAGACCTTCTTCGCCCCATAAGCGTTCAACCTCCTTATGATTAACGCGCCAGCCCTTTATGCGCAGCGGAGCCGTCACCTTCCGATATCAGCCATATCTTCAGCCCGCGTTCGACTCACCGCCAGTCGCTTCCGTCGCGACGTCTTCGTAGTGTTCGGTATTATGATCAGCACAGGTATACTTTGACGGGGCCAGCACCGACGGTTTTCAAAGGCCTCCAAGCAGCCGTTTCGCCCCTTCTATGACCGCCTCCAGCTTTTCAGGGTTTAGCGCCAAGTAACCCGTGCCACCTGCTGGGATTGCCCATTTGATCGCAGTATCGACAGCAAGGTTGCCCTTTCCTAGGCACCAAGCAAAGCCTGTATTCAAAGCCGAAACTAACCTCTCAATGATCGCTTGTAGGCGCGATGCGTCGGGGTCGCCGTTTGCAATTTCGTTGGTAAGATCTTCCAAGGGCTGCCAAACGATCACTAGTTCCTTCGCTATGGTAGCGTCGTTGAGTGTTTCTGGGGGGTTGTTCCCACCAATGCCGTGCCTGTTGGATGTTGCACGGCGAAGATCAGCTTGCAGGTCGCCGATGCGCATTTCTAAATCAAAGATGTTGCGGATCTTCTCAATTTCTGAAGCCACGGCCTCGATGCCAGCTTCCCAAACTGCATCGTCGATCTGAGCTATCCTACGCTGCAATCCCCAATCAAGCGGTTCACCATCTAGTAGGCCTTGGTACCACTCACGCCAGAAGGACCCGTTCTTTCCTGCCCATTCGTACCAATTCTCAAAAAAACCTTTTGAAGCAGCCTGGTTTTCTGAATCTTGCTGTTGCCAAAGTCTTTCGTTCCTTAGGGCCGCGACACGCTCATCGGCCAAAGCCTTTGTAGTCAAACCCACGTTTTTTGAAACGGCGAGGATTTCAGAACTCAACAATCGGTCTTCGACGGTGGCCTCGGTAGAGTTTTCAAACCCGATCCCACCTCCCGAGCCAATGTGGAAATGCACATCAGGCATCCCACTTGCAATCGAAGCACTGAAAATTCGGTTCTTCCGCGAGTATGCCAAGTGATGTGTTTCAGGTCTATCTTGCGGGTCGTATGGGCTAGAGAACTGTTTAGTCTCGCGGTTGACGCCTGACAGTATGGTTATCGAACATCTAAAGAGGTCGAGTACGAAATCACCTGAAACACTGGGGAGTATTTCATCTGGGTGGGAAATCGCCGCAAGGTTTCGAAGTAAGTGCCTCGTGATCAGAACCTGACGAGAATAGGCAGACAACCAGCCGAGTTTTCGTAGCGCTTCCTCAAATTCGCCAACGGCTGTTGACTGCTCTAAAGCCATCGGCAACCTCAATACTTCATGTTCTAATCATCATCGCGAGCAAAACTTCCAAGATCTACATTTCCATCGTAGGCCGAGTGAAACAGTTTCGCTAGGCCCAACTAAATGAGCGCTTCGGCTGTCACCCCAAGCCTGGCCGGCCCAAAGCCGCCGTCCGACGTGGACAGCGGATGCCGCGGTCGCAGCCCGCATTCCAGCCATTCGCTGCGCTCGCGAAATCGAACAGGCAACGAACTGGTGATCTGCGGGAGATTGTGTTGAAAAACTCCGAAATCCAAACATCGCAATATTTTTGCAAAAGTCCATAACAACGACAAGTCAGATGAGATCGTTCCTGAGGTGCGGAGAGCTAGTATATAATGGTTGGACGGTCATTTTGACCGACCCTCTTGCCGCCAAATGCTGAGCGCTCTGTAAGGCGAAAAATTTCGTCAGTCAGACATAAAAACCGAGTTTTTCAACAGTATCCAGGACGGAGCGTTAGTTCGCGCGGCTGAAGCTATGACGGCTTTCCGACGATCCTTGTGCTAACCAGAATTGGCCAATGTGTCCTCGCCGAGGTGTGTCGGCCTAGTCTTCGGACGCATAGCAGACTGCCTGAAGATTGTTGCAGTCTGGATCACGGACATAGGCTGCATAGTAGTGCTCGCCGTAGTGCGGGCGTGGACCTAGTTCGCCCTCGGAGCTTCCGCCAAGTCTCAGAGCGGCGTCATGAAAGGCTCGAACACTTTCCTTTGTGTCCGCAGCGAAAGCAATATGCGTGCCATTTCCTCATGTCGCGGGCCGCCCATCTTCGGGCGTGTAGAGATAGATCGTCGGTATGAGCTTCTTTTCAAATGCGAGTGGTCGGCCAGGGTTGCCCGTTGGGACGGCCAATGTTGTGCAGATGGCTGCGACCATGGGGCTGCCCACTACAATCATCGGGGTCGCGGATCAAAGTGCACGCGATTGAACCTGCGTTCCGGGTTATGGAAACAACGACCAGCCCGCTGGCCGGAATAACAGCGTTTATTTTTTGGAAAGGCTTCGTTAACGTTGCATTTATGACCGACAGCGCGGCGCACTTTACGTGTTTCATTAGTTATTCTACCAAGGACGGCGCTGCAGCGCAGATTCTTGTCAATCAGTTGGAAAGTGTGGGCCTGACGTGCTGGATCGCACCGCGCAATATAGCGCCAGGAGCCATTTGGACCGAAGAGATCATGCGCGGGATCGCAGCGTCAGATTGCTTTGTTCTGCTATATTCGGGTGCTGCAAATATCTCTGGCCACGTATACCGCGAAGTGACGCGCGCCGCTAACCTTGAAAAGATAATCTATCCGATCAGGCTGGAAGACGTCGCATTGGCAGAGCGTCTGGATTATCTGATCCAAACGCATCACTGGATTGATGCAATGGATGGGCGGCTTGAGGAAAAGGCAATAAGTCTTGCTGACACGATCAAAGGCGTCCGCCCGCATCCTGGAGTTCCGGTTTCCAAGCGCATTGAAAACCCATTTGCCACTGAGGTTGATCACCATGGTCCACTGCTGCCGGCCCCAAGTCAGAACGAGGTTTGGACAGACCGTATTGGCACCAGATTTGCTGCGTCCATTGATGGCGCCAAGCTAGGGCCGGACGGCGTTCAATGGTCTGTCCCGCTTATCTTGACATGGTGCGCTGAGAACCTGCTTTTGTTGGCGCAATCGCAGCGCGTTTTCTCAATTGATCTTGAAACGTCAAACCTGAAAGAGGTGTTTAGCGTTCCAAGGTGGCGCGAGGTTCTTATTCTAGATGTGGCTACCGATCCTGACTTGAAAAGCGCGATGTATGTGGGAAACACGTTTCGTAGGCATACCTCTGTTTCAACCTACGGGTCGTCAGAAAACTATAGCTGGGCCAGTAAAATGACATCCTATCACAACCCGGATTGGGGTCGGGTCATAGCGTCGCCTGATGGGCAGATGTGGATCCATACTGGGCTTGCAACGGGTGCGCGCAGCGAAAATTGGCTTAAGCGGCTCTTAAATATTCCTGATGCTTCCGGGCGTGGATACGAGGTAACCGTCCTTGAGAGGGGCCACCGCAAATTGGCGCATTATACGGTCGAAGCACCTTTGCCTCGGCATGGAACCCGTTTGATGGTTTCCCCGTCGGGCACATACATCGGTTTATTTGAACGGAGTTTTGTTGCGGCGATCCCAATCCTTACGGAAGACGACCGTCAGTCGTTTTACGATTGGCTGCCAGATTTACAATCAGAGATTATGTGTCGTTTGATGGCGTGGCATCCGACACGGGATGTCTATGCCTGCGTGACCGGCTGGGCCCCGGGCGAGCGCGAGGGGGTCGCCATTATTGATGCCGCCACGAAAGCGTGCCTGCACCGCGTGGATCTGAATGTGAAAAGCCCGATCCTTTCCCTGGATTGGAGCGCGGATGGGCGTTTTCTGGCCTTTGGGCGATATGATCAATCAATCCTCCTTTGGGATTTTGAGAGCGGAAAAGCGGCGTCTTTGCTAGGCCATCGTGGCGGTGTCAGCGCTGTTTCCTTCAGCCCGGATGGTCAACGGCTTTTATCTGTGGCTGACGACGCAAGCCTGCGCCTTTGGGATCCGTTGTCATGCGCAGAGCCACTTTTGGTGACGGAGGGCAATTTGGAATGGCATTCTGGAAGCCGGCTTAACGGCAGTCCATGGTCCCCTGATGGGCGCAGTTTTGCTGTGTTTGGCAAAGGCACACGCATCAAGATCATGACGTTGCAGTAGGCCCTCATTACCGTCCCAAACATTCAATCCGCACAGCCTGCTGACGCCATCCTGCAACCGGTTCCTGAATCGGGTCAAGCTGACCCGTCGCGCGTTCTACCTCAATCGGGCGAATGCCAAAGCGTTTCAGAAATGTGATCGCCTTGCGGGATCGGATGACCGATGTAGTGTTCCCGATGTTGTGCATTAGCAATTGAAACCTTCTGCCAGGAGAAATATGGCGTCGGCTGCTTTCAGGCTTGGACCGATCGGATCCGAGCATGATCAAAGAAAGTGCCGCGATTGGCCGGCTCGAACCCGCAACCTCCGGCGTGATAAGCTGGCACCCTCAACAGCTGAACTACAACCGCGCGTGTCGCAGTGACAAGTCCGCCCGTGTGAACGCAAAAGGTGGGATTTATGGTTGACGCGCCAGAAGGTTATGCATTTAGATTATGAAGGGGCTAGCCGATGGCCGATTGCGGTGCGCATCGGCAACAGGGGACATGCAGCAAAACGACTTTCCAGACATTTATCTGGCCGCAGACAAGCAAGCTGCCGCAACACAGCGCATGTATTTTCGCATGCTTTGGGCGCAATATTTCTGTCTGTTCTTCGCCAGCCTGATTACATTGCTGACAGGGTTTTTGATGCAAGGCGCTCTGCTGGTTGGCTATTTCGGATTACTAGTCACTGGGGCCGTCGCGGCGCTGATGTTGGCCACGGCTAAACCGAACGAAAGGTGGTACGGGTTTCGGGCGTTGGCTGAATCCAGCAAAACAGTCTCTTGGCGCTATATGATGGGAGCCGCACCATTTGATTTGCAACTGCCCCCTGCCCAAGCCAAAGCCCTGTTCGCTGATCGGCTGCACGAACTTGTGGCCTTTCCCGGTGTGAACAGCGCGGTGCTGATCGCGGACAAAGACGTGTCGGAACAGTTCACGCCCGCAATGCAGGCATTACGCGAAAGCGACTTTGACACGCGCAAGGCAGCCTACCTCAAGCATCGGATCGATGATCAGATGCTGTGGTACAAAAAGAAGGCTGCTTTTAACCAAAAGGCATCGAAATTCAGCTTGTTCTGTGTGGTCGCAGTCTATGTGGTCGCGATTGCGGCTGTGGCCTACCAGATCTATCGCCCCTTCATCAGCGGGCAGGTGCTTTGGGTGTCCGAACCGTTGCTTGTGCTTGCAGCCTCCCTGCTTGGGTTTGCTCAGGCAAAACGCTATGCAGAGTTGTCGGCTTCTTACGCGCTCACTGCGCTTGAAATCCAGAAACTGCGCGCAGGGTTCATGCCCATCGACAACGAAACCGCGTGCAGTGCCTATGTGATCGAAGCCGAGGATGCGTTCTCGCGCGAGCACACACAGTGGATCGCCAAGGTCATCTAGCGCATGAGTGATCGCCTGCGCGCCCAAATGCTAATACGGCAGACCCCGCCGCATTTTGCCTATGTCTTTGCATCGCTTCTGGGATTGGTCTTTGATCTGATTATCTTCTTTAGCAGTATTCTGATCGCGCTTGGCGTATTGCTGATCGGCGTGACACTGCTGCTGCCGGTTTTCTTTCGCTTGCTATCCGCTATCGGTTATCCCTTTCCAGCAAATATGCAGGACATGTTTACAGACTTGCGTGATCTGAACGGCGGTACGCTCTTGCGGTCTTTGATGCTGTTGCCGCCCATTGCCATCGTGATGATCCGTGAAAGTATCGCCCGACCATTTCGGACATGGCGCGGGCTGATTATCTCGCTTGTCGGCCAGATTGATCTCGCTTCGTTTCTACAGGATGATGGCTCGCTCAATTTTGCCGCGACCGACAAACACCATCCTATATCGGGCGCAAAAACTATCTGTTCGTCGGATCACAAACTGGCGGCCGCTCCGCCGCTATTGACTAGGCTCGGGGCCATGAGGAGAATACGTTTGACCTCGTTGCGGCTCAGCACCAGCGGGATTTTGACCGGCTCCTTCAGGCTGAATATCTCCGCCACCAGATCATGCCGCCGTAAGGTCACGCGAAACAGAAACTTCACTCCGGTCATCGTGCGATTGCGCGTGCAGATGCTAG
>JBGCEM010000183.1:0-21594 GCA_045106335.1 Paracoccaceae bacterium
AGCCCGTGAAAGACAGGCAGAAGTCGATGATCGAAACGGCAAGGAACATCAGATACAGCGTGGCAATCAAAACGCCTGCTTCTGACAGCGCATTGATGATTTTACCGGGCCGCGCCCGAATTTCGGGATCAAGGAACAGCAGCGCAATCAGCAACATGACAGCCCACCAACCCGCAGCACCCGCGGAGCCGGACGCGTTCTGGACAGCCTGCAAGAACCAGCTGAGGTTTTGCACCGAGCAACCGCCATCGGTGAACACACGGTCTGCCCCCAGAAGGCCCCCGAACAGTCCGCAGCCAACGGCGTCTTTGGGAATCAACAGCAGGGCCAAGATGACAAAGATTGGACCGAACACCATGATAAGGTTGAGGTAATCCTGCCGTTCAAGGATCATGTCTTCTGTCATTTCACCAATCGCGGTGATGTTTTGTTTGCGCGACTGGAAAACCGCCGACAGGAACAGACAAAAGAAATAGGCCGCCGCCGGGATGATCGCGGCGATGATCACGCTGGAATAGGGCACCGATGTAAGCGACGCGAGAACGAATGCTGCCACGCCCATGACGGGTGGCATGATGGATCCGCCTGATGAGGCCGCGGCCTCAACCCCGCCTGCAAAAACTTTGGAAAAGCCGCGTTTGACCATCATAGGGATCGTAAGCACGCCCGTTGAAAGGACGTTCACAATCGGCCCGCCAGAGATTGTACCAAAGATTGCGGAGGATACGATGGCCGCATGGGCCGGACCACCACGCAATTTGCGTGTCCAGCGGAACGCCAATTTGATCAAGGAACGTCCGCCTGCGGAGCTTCCGAAGAGCGATCCCAGGACGAGATAAGGGAAGATCGTGTTCAGCACGATATCCATGAAGCGGCCCAAAAGACCCGATGAATTGTTGACCAAGATGTCATGCACCCGTGGCCGCCCGTCCGACAACATGCGCGGTTCGCCCGCCAGCTTGGTCACCAAGTATTTGTTGATGTCGTCCGCGCCGTAGAAATACCAGACCAGTACGGTTAGGATTGTGTAGGCCGCGAATAGAATAGCGACGATGACCAGCGGCAAGCCCCACACCTTGATATTGTAGGTCAGGAACACCATCACCGCGACGCCAACAATAAGCACAAGCCAACCGCCCGTCGTACTGATGCATTGCGGGTCGTCGACCGATGAGGGGGGCGGCAACCCAAGGCTTTCGTTGAACTCAACAGCTGCAGCAAGGCTCTTCGCGATAAGGCGCGCGCGGTCCCCGTTCAACTGATCTATCAGACAGACGGATTCAATTTCGATCAAGTAGGTGATGGAGATTGTCGCAGCCATCACTACAAGAGCTAAGTCAAGCGCAAGGCCAAAGCCACGACGCGCCGACGACCGATCTTTCCAGTCGCGCCACAGCGAATGTTTCAGCACGACGACTCCCATCATCAGGGCAAAGAAAAATGGGTAGAACCATTCAGTCGGGAATTTGCGGAAACGGGTGCCATTTTCGCCCAAGATTGAAGCAGAAAAGTCGTCGTATCCAGGGATGCCCGGGGTGGAATTGATCAGTCCAATGACTACCAAAGCCAAGGACAATACAAACAACAAACCCTGCGAAAAATCGCGGGTGTTTTGCTGTTCAGGCACATCGTCGGGCATAGTTTGAAACCTTTAAAAATCGGGCCGCGTGCGATCGCATGCGGCCCGTTTCAGGACTGGATAGATTACTGAGCGCACTCGGGAATTGTGTATCCAGCTTCTTCCCAAGCAGCCACCGCACCTGGGTGGTACTTCAACGGATTGTTGCCGCACATATCGGTTAGCGCCAGATCTGTTTCACCGTGCCATGTCACTGGCATAAACGCAGCCTTTGCATGATAGATGGGTTCGATGTTTTCAATGAACGCGGCGGTCAGTGCCTTGGCCGTATCGAAATCCATGTTGACGTTCACAATGTCACCGCCCACGGTGGCAGGGCCGCGAAAGGTATCGTCGTCTGAGACAATAGTGACACCATCACCATACCCCATATCTGCCACCGGAATCGTGAAAGCCACTGTCCCGGGCAGTTTTGCGACGTTCGCAAACGCTTCGCTTTCAAAAACGTCCTTGGGTGTGGAAAAGACCGTCATGTCACCAGACGCAAGCGCGGCGGTAATGCGTGGATCAGGAAAGGCTTGCGGCAAGACAAATGCGTCAGCAGATCCGTCTTGAATGGTTTTAACCGCTTGGCCCCAGTTGACCTGCACACCAGTGTAGCCTTGGCCTTCATCCAAACCTGCAACTGTCTTTACCAAAAGTCGAGCATTGGTCAGCGCGGCACCGCGTGGCGGACCGTTATAGATTGTTTTGCCTTCCAAGCCATCCCAGCCAGAAATACCGGAGCTGTCATAGGCAAACATACCCTGAACCGAAATACGGTAAGTGTAGAGAACGGCGAGATTATCTGTCAGCGCTGCGCCCGATTCAGCGCCCAGACCCGCATACGGGCCAACGCCGCGCGACATCAGGAACGGCAAAATGAACGGGGCTGCTGCGATGTCGGTTTTACCTTCGGCGACGTTTTGGACTGAATTGGTCAATGTCTGCCCGGCAGTCACCTGAATATCACCAATCCCGGCCTGTGCTGCGGCCTCTGACAGCGATATGATTGAGATACCCGGTGTGGTGTTCGGCGCGGCTGTCTCGGCCGACAAGATGGTCTGTGCAAAGGCGCTGGACCCGACACAGGTTGCTGCGGCAAGAACCGTGAATAGCTTTCGTGACATCAAATATCCTCCCAGATGATGTGGTGTCTTTGACCGTGACAGTGCCCATTTTTAATGCTTTTATTGCCTCAGGTCAAAAAATCGATTTTTTGGTCGTGAAGATATTAATAACTAGATTAGGATTCTAATCAATGCCCGACCTGAAGCTATTTGTTGCACCCAATACCTGTGCGAGAGTTGCGACCATCGCGCTCGAAGAAATTGGCGTTCCATTCGAGACATCATTGATCAGAACGGCCGCCAATCAGCAAAATTTACCAGAGTTCCTGAAGCTGAACCCGAAGGGTAAGGTGCCGATATTGTTGATCGACGGTGTACCGTTGACCGAAAATGTGGCGATCCTGACGTGGCTCGCGTCCGAGTACCCCAATGCAAGTCTGATGCCCGCGACAACTGATACGTTGGGCAAGCTAAAACAAACCGCCGATCTGGCGTTTTTTGCGGGCACAGTGCATCCGGTCGTCACGCGCATTGCCATGCCACAAAAGATGATCGCGGATGCGGCCCAATCCTACGAGATTGTGCGCCCTGCGGGTGCGAAAGACATGAACAAAATCATGGGCATGATCGATGCGCGTCTTGCGGATGGCCCGTGGTGGTATGGGGCCGATTGGTCCATTGTTGATGCATATCTGTACTGGGTCTGGGCGCGGATAACGGGTGTTGGCTATGACGGGTCCAAATTCCCCAATATTGAACACCATTTCGCAATGAACAATGATCGCCCGGCCGTACAGCGTGCCATGGCGCGCGAGGATGCAAATATCGAAATCCTGAAATCCGAAAACCTCTACATGTCGCCGCGTTAGGTAACCAGAAAGGCTGAACAATGAACGTCCTTTGGATCATGGCTGACCAACTGCGCTGGGATTACCTCAGCTGTTATGGTGCCAAACACATCGAAACTCCGAACATTGACCGATTGGCGTCAAAAGGTGTGCGGTTTGATCGGGCCTATGTGCAATCGCCCATCTGCGGCCCCAGCCGAATGAGCTTTTACACAGGCCGCTATGTGCGCAGCCACGGCGCCACATGGAATGGGTTTCCATTGCGTGTTGGCGAGCCGACGTTGGGCGACCATCTGCGCGAAGTCGGGGTGACAAGCACCCTTGTGGGAAAAACCCACATGCGCCCCGACGAGGACGGGATGAAACGCCTTGGTATTGACCCCGAAAGCACCATCGGTGCGCTGGTCAGCCAGTGCGGGTTTGAAGAATACGTCCGCGACGACGGCACCAACGCTGCCATTGATAAGAACCGTCATGCCGAAGACTATGAACGTTATCTGCGCGAACATGGTATGGACGGCGAAACGCCGTGGGAAGAATGGGCCAATACGTCCATTGGGCCGGATGGGGAAAAGAAATCAGGTTGGTTCTTGGAAAACGCCTCGCTGCCCGCGCGGGTGCCAAAGGAACATTCGGAAACCGCATGGCTGACCACGCGTGGCATCGAGTTTATGGAAAGTCAGGGCGATGAGCCGTGGCTGTGCCACCTCAGCTATATCAAACCCCATTGGCCTTATATGGCGCCTGCGCCCTATAATGACATGTATTCAAAAGACGATTTGCCAGCCGTCAATCGCCGTGACGGCGAACACACGCATCCGTTGATGCAGGCATGGGAAAAGACCCGCATTTGCGAAAGCTTTTCACGTGAAGATGTGCGCGAGTTGGTCGCCCCCGTTTACATGGGGCTGATCAAAGAACTTGATGACAACATGGGGCGGCTGTTCAAATACCTTGAAACATCCGGCCGTATGAAGGACACGATGGTCGTGTTCTGTTCGGATCATGGTGACAACATGGGTGATCACTGGCTTGGCGAGAAGGACCTGTTCTTTGATTGCTCCGCGCGCATTCCACTGATTGTTTATGATCCCCGCGAGCAAGCCGATGCCACACGCGGCACGTCCACCGACAAACTGATCGAGGGCATCGATCTGGCTCCAACGTTCCACGAAATCTTGGGCGGTGAGGCAAAACCGCACGTGATGGAGGGGAAATCCCTGCATCCGCTGTTGCACGGACAGGACGTGAAATGGCGCGACTACTGCGTGTCAGAATATGATTATTCCACACGCGATGCCCGCCAAGAGGTTGACGTCGATCAAAGCGATGCGCGCCTTGTGATGGTGTTTGATGGCCGCTGGAAATATGTACATGTCGAATTGATGCGTCCGATGCTGTTTGATCTGGAAACCGACCCGGATGAATTGCATGACCTTGGCGAGAGCGCCGAGCATCAAGACCAGATTGAACGCTTACGAGACTTGCATTTCGAGTGGGCGCGTCAGCACCATTCCCGCATCACGCGCAGCCCGCAAATCATCGAGAAAATGGCTGCAGGCAAGGAACCTCTGGGCATCTACATCGCCTATTGGGACCGTGCGGATGCCGAGGCCAATGGCCTGATCACACCGCCGCATCTCGATAAATAATAAGAAGAAGGACCGGCATTACTCGATGTAGGCTTTGAGAAAGTCGCCGGTCTTTTCATAATGCAACAGCAGTTGTGCCACCGCTTTTTCGGTGTCTTCTGCAATAACGGCGCCGAGGATCACCTGATGTTCGTCGTCGACCTTTCGGCCTTTATAATCCTTGGACTGACCGGCAATGTAGCGGTAACGAATGTTGAGATCATATAACTGATCGCAAATCCGCAGCATGACCGGTGAATTGCAATTGCCGATCAGGGCCATGTGGAAATTCTTGTGCTCCACCTCGAATGCTTCGGTTCCGGCGGTCTTGGCGCGGGTCATCCGGTGATGAACCACCACCAATCCTTCGATCCACTCAGGGGTTGCTCGCGCCATGCTTTGACGCAAAGCCTTCCCCTCAAGCGTGCTACGCAGGTCTAGAATTTCGTTGAAATTATCGCGACCCGCATCGGCTGCGCGAAATCCGCGCTGTTCGTGTCGGACCACCAACTGATCCGACACCAAAAGGCTCAGCGCTTCTCGAATAGGCGAAGCGCCCACATCCAAAACCTCACGAAGCCCGTCGATCTTGAGCTTTTCGCCAGGCACCAACCGACCCGTCAACAGCATTTCCCGCAGTTGCCGATAAGCCAACTTGGTTGCTGATTCAGACTGGGTCGGTAGGGACTGGAACGGAATTGGACTATCCTCGGTTTAGGCTGACTTTACGGACGCGACGATGTTTGCGAACTCCTCATTGGACAAAACATCGCGTTTTGCAATGCCGGCCTTTTTGACCTCAGCCAAAATCGCGCCGATCTTGTCGTCCTCAAGCTCTCCCATGCCAAGTTCGCCCATCTTGTAGATGATCGAGGCTTTGCCGGATTTCTTGCCCAAAACGACTTCGCCTTGCTTGCCCGTCAACGCAGGGTGCGTGGCGAACATAACCAGCGGGTCGTTCATCACGTAGTTAATGCCGATGCCGGACTCGCGGATGAAATTGCCGTGGCCGAGCACGGGTTTGTTGCGGGCAATCGGGATGTTGGATTTGGCGGCGATCATTTCGGCAAGCGCAGGGATTTTGTCGAGCTTGTATTGCGTGTCGTAGCCATACAAGAGGTGCAAACCCATCATCAGTTCTTCAAGCGCTGCGTTGCCCGTGCGTTCGCCCAGACCGTTGGCACAGGAATGCACGCAGACCGCACCTGCTGTGACGGCGGCCAGTTCGGTCGCTACACCCATGCCGAAATCGTTGTGCGTGTGGATTTCGATGGGTAGGCCGGTCATCTCGTTGACCCAGCGCACCATGTGTTTGATCGCCTCGGGTGTGGCGCACCCCATCGTGTCGACGATGCCGATGGAATCGGGCGCTGTGTTGTCCATTATGTAGTTGCACAGGTTCGTCAGATCATCCTTGCGCGCGCGGGTCGTGTCATAGGGAAAGAACAGCGCGTGCAGGCCGTTGTCCTTGGCGTATTTGATGATCGGGGCGGTCTTTTCCGCCACATCTCGCCATGTCCAGCCGAACTGCGTGACGAGTTTCGGGTAGCCAATCGGCACTTCGATCACGACGCCATCCGCGCCGCATTCAAGGGCGAGATCGATGTCGGTTTTCATTGCGCGGGCAAAAGTGAAAATCTTGGACTTCAGGCCTAGCTTAGAAATCTCTTTGATCGCCGTGACGTCGTCGGGTGATACCGCGGGCATGCCAGCCTCGATGCGGTCCACACCGAGTTCATCCAGCTTGGTTGCGATTTCGATTTTGTCATCCACCGAGAACACAACGCCGGGCGTTTGTTCACCGTCACGCAGTGTCGCGTCGTGGATTTCGACCTTTTCGGGCAGGTTCAAACCGTCCCGCACGTCGGATTCAAAGTTGTAGGGGCTGACCCACCATTTGCCGTCTTCGAGATGTGTTTCGCGCATCTTATGTTCCTTTTCTAAGGGCAGGATTTATGTGTTTTCTGGGACAAGGACGAAATCGAAATCGACCTTGTAATAAGGGAGGGTCGCGTTGCACCCGATTTCTAGGTCATCGGGCAGCGCGTCAAGATCAGAGCATTCGACATAGGTCATGATCAGGTCCTCGCGCACGCCAAAAACGGCGTCGCGATCAAGGTAGGGATCACCGTCGGCAAAGACTTCTGTGACGAGCGATTTCAGACCGTCGGCCTGCACGATGAAATGTAGGTGCGACGGGCGCCACGGGGTGCGGCCGGTGGCACGGAACAGCTCGCCCACGGGGCCATCGTCGGGCACCATATAGGGGGCGGGTTTGACGGTGGTCATGGCGTAGCGGCCATCGGCCCCCGTCGTCATGGAACAGCACAGGTTGAAGTCACCTTGATCCCCGTCTTGCGAATAATAGAGCCCGTTTTCTGCTGTCTGCCATAGCTCGATCACAGCGCCCTCAACGGGGTTGCCGTCTAAGTCTTTGACATGCCCTTCGATGACAACAGTTGCACCGTCATTGTCTTTCTTCAGGTCCCCCCCCACAGGCAACATCGGCGCGCCAACTGAGTGGAACGGGCCGAGCACGGATGACGATGTGCCATTATGCTGTGACCCGATCATGTCCACCAAAGACGACAGGCCCGTCACGTCAGAGATCAGCACAAATTCATTGCGCTCATCATCAGTAATCTTGCCCGCATCGGTCGCGAACTTCAGCGCGCGGGACCATTCAGCGTGGGTCAGCTGGGTTTCTTTGGCAAAGGCATGCAGATGTTCGACCATTTTGGAAAGTACAAACAGCGTGCGAGGATCAGTGTCATCGGCACAGTAATCCACAAAGGCCTGAGTGATGGTGTCGATTGATACGTTCTTCATTGGGACTCCAACAGTTTATAAAAGGGCCGTGGACAGGATCGGAAATCGGATGATCACGATCAGCACCAGCAGCATAAGGAAGGCGAAAGGCAGTGAGCCAAGGAACACATCCTTGAGCGATATATTGGGATCGTTCAGCGTACCTTTGATCACGAAACACGATATGCCAAGCGGTGGCGTCAAAAGGCCAATCTCAGCCCCAATCACAGTGACAATGCCAAACCAGATTAGGCTAAGCCCCTGACTTTCGATCAAGGTGATGAACAAGGGCACCACGATCAAAATGATCGAAGCCGTGTCGAGCAAGGTGCCCAAGACTAGCATCAAAATTACATAAAGAAGCATGATCTGGAAGAATGATAAGTCCCATTCCTGCAACAATGCGTCCAGCTGATTGGGCAGCCCTGCGTAGCCCAACATGCGGCTGTAAAAGGACGCCATGGCGATCAGCAACAGAATGGCGGCTGTGATGTGGCCCGTTTCGACCAAGGTTTCCCAGAACTCTTTGCGCGACATAGAGCGGCGCGCAAGCGCGATAACCAACGCAAAGGATGCGCCAGCAGCACCCGCCTCAACCGGTGTCAGCCAACCTGTGTAAATACCGCCAAGAACCAGCAAGATCAGCGCGAGTACGGGCCATGCTTTGCGGATCATCTCACCGCGGGGCATTGCTGGCATCTCGTCTGTCTTGATGTCCGCGCCAATGAACGACGGCCAGAACCGCGCAGTCAGCGCGATAGCCACCATGTAAACGGCCGTTAACAAAAGCCCCGGAATGATCCCCGCAAGGAACATTTCGCCCACCGAAACTTCGGCCACAAAGGAATAGATGATTAGCATCGCCGAAGGCGGAATAATCATCCCCAGAACAGACGATCCTGCCACGACGCCCACCGCAAAGCGCTTGTTGTAGTTATAGCGCAGCATCTGCGGCACGGCTATTCTGGTGAACACGGAAGCCGATGCAATCGACGATCCGGTCACCGCAGCAAAGATCGCATTCGCCCCCACCGTTGCCATGCCAATGCCCGCCAAAATCTTGCGGAAAGCCGAGTTCATGACATCATAGATATCCCGGCCCAGCCGTGCCTTGGAAACCAGCAGCCCCATGAGCGTAAACAACGGAATGGTAGCAAAGTTGTATTCCGTCACTCCGTCGCCCACGGCCACCTTTAGAAAGTTGAACGCAAGGATGGATTTACCGGACATCATCCAGATTGACACGAACGACACGAGGCCAAGCGCGACGGGGATATAAAGCCCAAGGTAGACAAGCACGACAATCGCGCCGACCGACAACATGCCTATTGTTAACGGATCCATGCCTTATACCTCGCCACTGGTCTGCGCGGTTGCATGGCGCGGGTCTTGGGTGTCACCCAGGACCGTCTTGAAAAAGAACAGGATGGCGGCCCAAGCACAGCCAAATGCAATCGCAAGGCGCACAGGCCACCAAGGAGCCTGCAAAATGCCCGGCGTGCCAAAGTAGTCGCATCGCGAAAGGCCTGCTTTGAAATCAACCCAGATGTTACCTGTAGGGGCTGGTCCAAACTCCGGCGGGGTAAAGAAATGGCAGCTTTCAAACGCCTCTGTAAATTCGGGCCAAACCGTCCAAACGATCAGACACATGAACACGCAGGCCACGCCATCCAAAATGCGGGCCATGGCTTCACCAGCGCGCGGCGCGCGGTCGCGGATTAGCCCCAAAAATCCGTCAGACCGGGTCAGCCGCCCGGTGCGCACAACATCCGGCAGCTGCAAAAACACAATTAACGCGAGTGAGAAAATCACAACCTCGACCACGCCACGAAACGGCGCGTTAAAAAGGTTTCTCGATATCACATCGACGTTCATGATCGCCACCAAGGCCAGCAGCACAAACGCGCCGCTGACATTGGCGATGATCGCAATTGTCACGACCCAACTTTCAATTTTTCGAAGACCCGTGACGATCATTTTCTTAAAGCCCCAGACTTATTCCGCCGCCCAATCGCGCAGTGGTGTAAAGCCGGCAGCCGCCAACTTACCCATGTATGCGTTCAGCATCTCAGAACCAGGTGCACCTTTACTATCAAGGTTCGCGGCCCACTCAGCAGCGATGTTTGGCATGCTATCCGCCCAAGCCTGACGCTCGGCTGCGGACATCTCGACGATTGTGCCGCCACCATCAATATAGGCCTGACGGGATGCAGCTGCGCGGTCCATTGCAATGCTTGCCACGTGATCGCGGTATTCGATTGCGACAGCTTGCAGAATGCCTTTGATCTCAACAGGCAGGTCCGCCCAAACGTCAGCGTTCACAGTGACAGTCTTCGAGTTCACAGCGCCAAGATCGACTTGCAACATATAAGGTGCAACTTCAGCGATTTTGAAGGTCTTCGCCGCTTCTGGCCACAGCATCGCTGCCTCAACAACGCCTGTTTGCAGCATGTTGTAAAAGTCAGGCAAACCGCCGCGCACACCAGCCGCACCGTTGATGCCTTCAAGGTAGCGCAGGTTATAACCAGCACCGGCAACCTTCAGGCCCTCAAGATCGGACAGTGAATTCAACGGCTGGGTCGAAAACATCTGGTACGTGTCTAGAACAACACCCGTTGCAAGATAAACTTGGTTCTCGGCTGCAAGCTCTGCACCCATCTGCGGGAATTCACGCGCAATTTCGTCGACTGCAGTCGCCACAGCACGCGCATCAGCTGCGATAAATGGTGTCACCGCTGAAATACCTTGTGACGGCAAAGCAGAGTTGTGGAAAATCGTCGTGACGATGCCGATATCGCCCAATCCCAGCTTGATGCCTTCTAGCACGCCGCGTGGCTTTACGATCTGGCCGCCATAGGCTTCCATCCAGTTGATATTGTAGTTGCCATTCTCTGCCAGCAATTCATTCACGCGTGGAATGAAGAATGCGGAAAATTCTTTGACCCACATGGACCGCTCAGGGTAACCGTCGATCGCTGTCATGTTGATGCTTTCTTGTGCTGTGGCTGCCCCTCCTAAGGCCCCCGTCAACCCAACGGCAACGGTCGTCGCCAATGCAATGCGTCGTGTCAGTTTCATAGTCTTCTCCTCCCAGAAAAGTGGTTAGTCGGCTTTCCGCCATTCTTCGTTTATGACTGTGCCTGCGCCGCGAAACAGTTTCGCGAGCGGGCAGTATTTGGCGACTTCTTTGGCCAGCTTTTGCAGCTCATCGTGTGAAGCCGCGCCGTCCGCGACGACGACAAGATCGATTTCCTCAAAGGGCATATCGATTTCGTCAGCCAACATCACACCCAAACGGTTGAACCGGCATTTGACCGAGATATTCAGATTGCCGATGTCCACGCCAAGCTTATCAGCACATTTGTGGCCGATAACGTTTGTGCAACCGATCAATGCGCTTAGCGCCGTATCCGTGGGGGTGAAACCTTTGTTGGTGCCGCCACGCTCTGTGGGTTCATCAATCACCTGCACCAGGTCGCGTACGGCCACTTCGGCCAATGAATGCGACGAGCAATCTGCTTGGGCAGATAGCGTTACCGAGGTTTTCATTTTAATCGCCATCAGGCCATCGTCCTTTGATCAGAGAATTTCGCACACTTCGTCAAATTCGAAACGTGGCAGGCGTTGGAACAGTGCGTCCACATCTGCATAGCCCAGGTTGCACAAGAAATTTGATTTCAGCGACGTGCCTGCAAAGAACTCCTCATCCACAACTGCATTGTCGAACCCTGAAATCGCACCTACGTCCAACCCCAACGCGCGCGCTGCGATCATGAAATATGCCCCCTGAAGGGTGGAATTACGAAAGGCTGTGTCTTCGATATGTTTGGCTTTGCCTTCAAACATGAACCGACGGTCTTCATGCGGGAACAGCTTGGGTAAGTGGGTCCAGAATTCGAGGTCAAACGCGATAATCGCTGTCACAGGTGCGCCCATCACTTTTGGCACATTGGCAGGCTTCAACGACTTGGCCAGCTTTTCCTTGCCCGCCTCCGAGCGCACAAACGTAATCCGTGCAGGGCATGTATTCATGCTCGTCGGGCCCATGATCATTATGTCGAAAATCTGGTTGAGCAGCTCATCGCTGACGGGTTTGTCTGTCCACGCATAGTGGGACCGTGCCTTGGTCAGGATCAGGTCGATCTGTGCGGCGTCCAACGTCTCAAGCGTGTCCCGCATTGCCCGCACTTCGTCTTGTGCTGCTTCACGTACCGCATTGGTGGATGCGCTATCTGTCATTGGTATCTCCCAGATTCGTCGCCTAAAAGTGTCGTGTTTTTTGGGTGCTGTCCAATAAAATCGATTTTTTATTGTGCCGCTTGGAAATTAGGGGCTAGGGTTGGGCTGGACCAAAGGGGAGTCGCACCATGCCGAAGTGGGAAGAGTATAAAAACGAAGCCAAAGGGCGCGGCGCGCTTGCCATGGAGCTGTTCGTGGTCAGATCAGTGCCAGCAGGCGATATGGAGTTGGTGAAGGCGACGTTGCCGGATCACCTTGCGTATCAAAAAGACATGGAAGCCGCAGGATCTCTGGTTATGGCAGGGCCGGTGTCGGATGCGACTGGCGACATGATGGAAGCCGAGGGAATGATCATCTACCGCGCCGCTGATCTGGATGCCGCCCGCGCTATCGCCGACGGCGACCCGATGCACGCAACCGGTGCGCGGGCCTATGAAATCCGCAAGTGGCTGGTGAACGAAGGATCGCTAAGCTTCACGGTGTCTTTGTCGTCGCAGACGGTCAGCTTGCCTTAACCCATACCGGAGCCGTCCCGTGCAACGCACTCGTTTCTTACCTGATATTCTAACGACGTTATTTGATCGCCGGGGTGTGGCGCGCAATGACAACGACCCGCGTGACGTGGTTACATTATGCCATGCACTGTTATCAGAGGAGGGGGAGGTTTCTGGCGTGAAACTTGCTGAGACGATCCTAGCCCGCTACCGCGCGTTTGATGACGCAGAAAAGCTCGGCTTTTTTCAGCTGGTAAATGATACCTTTGAACTGGACGCCATAGGTTTAGCAGAAACTGCGCAGGTCTATGCAGAAACCGGTACAACAGATGCCTACAAAGACGTCTTTGCGGCCAGCATCGGACATCGTCGCACGCTGCTGCGCCGCCTAAACCAGCCCTCAGGCGCTACAGCGGACCTTGTGTCGATGCGGGTTGATTTGTTGCGGTTGATGAAAGATCACCCTGCGCTGGGACGCATGAATTTGGATTTCACATTGCTGTTGCGGAGTTGGTTTAATCACGGGTTTCTCGTTCTCAAACAGATTGATTGGGACGCGCCCGCCTCGCTCCTCGATAAGATCGTGGCTTACGAGGCCGTTCATGAGATTGACGATCTTGATGACTTGCGTCGCCGCCTCAGCCCGTCGGATCGCCGCTGTTTTGCGTTCTTTCACCCTGCCATGCCTGACGAGCCCCTGATTTTTGTCGAGGTGGCGCTGAGTGATCATATTCCCGAATCCGTTGACGACGTGTTGTCCGAAAACCGCGAACCACTTTTGCCGCATCAGGCCACTGCTGCGGTGTTCTATTCAATTTCAAATTGCCAAGAGGGGCTAAAGGGCATCAGCTTTGGCAATTTGTTGATCAAACAAGTGGCCAAGCAGCTGTCTGTGGAACTGCCTCATCTGACCCATTTCGTAACTTTGTCGCCAATCCCGCGCCTGAACGCATGGCTTGCGGATCAATTGGGCGATGCTGACATCGGCCATGTTGCTGCTGCCGTTCTGGAGGGATCGGCGCCGTCAGAAGATGTACGCGCTATGGCAGCACGATATCTGTTAGATGCAAAAGGCGGTGCAGGGGAGCCCTTTGATCCGGTTGCTCGCTTCCACCTTGGCAATGGGGCCGAGGTCTTTGACGTACACGCAAACGCCGACAGTTCTGACAGAGGTTTCGCGCAATCAAGCGGCGCAATGGTCAATTATTTGTATGATTTGACCCAAGTGGAAAGCAATCACGAGGCGTTTGCGCGCAGCGGTAAAATCGCAGCATCGCGACTGGTGAAGGGGCTGGCGAAGGCAGCGTTCAAGATAAAACAAACGGCCTTGGCGTCGTAAGCTGAGCTTCACTTTATACAAGTCGCTCTGTCGGTGATTACGGTAAAAACATTCTGTGGGTGGAGAATACCATGACGATTACGACAAACAGACGCAAACTTCTTGGTGGGTTGGCGGCAACTGCCGCGGCACCCGCGATTTTGACTGCGACGCGCTTATGCGCAGACGCCGACAATCAAGGTCGGACACGTCAGCCCGCGGGCCGGTCCATTGGCAGGTTTTGGCGAAGCAGATGATTATGTGCTGGAAGGTATTCAGGCCGCGCTGTCTGGTGGCGTCGAAAACAACGGGAAGTCTTACAACATCGAGATTATCTCAAAGGACAGCCAGTCAAACCCGAACCGCGCTGCCGAGGTTGCGGCTGATTTGATCCTAGGCGATGAGGTCGACATCATTGTCGCTGCATCAACGCCTGACACGGTGAACCCTGTATCGGACCAAGCCGAGATTAACGAAGTGCCATGCATCACGACCGATTGCCCATGGCAGCCTTACTTTTTCGGACGCAATGGCAACCCCGCCGAAGGGTTTGATTCCACTTATCATTTCTTCTGGGGACTCGAAGATGTGATCGGGAACTTCCTCGATCTTTGGGGCGGCTCAGGCGCGGCCAAGAACATTGGCGGTTTGTTTCCGAATGACGCTGACGGCAACGCGTGGGGTGATCCTGAACTGGGCTTCCCGAAACCATTGGCCGACGCTGGCTACACGCTGACTGATCCCGGTCGCTATCAACCGCTGAACGACGATTTCTCGAATTATATTTCTGCGTTCAAAGACGCGGGCTGTAAAATCATCACAGGCAACATGATTGCTCCGGATTTCGCGACATTCTGGGCGCAGGCAGCCCAGCAGGATTTCCGGCCGAAAGTGGTGACCATTGGTAAGGCATTGCTGTTCCCATCTGTTATCGAAAGCCTTGGGGACCGTGGCAACGGGCTGACCTCTGAAATCTGGTGGAGCCCGAACCATCCGTTCAACTCATCGCTGACAGGCGCGAGTGCTAACGAGCTTGCAAGTGGTTACACCGCCGCCACTGGTCGCCCTTGGACGCAGCCCATTGGCTTCAAACACGCCTTGTTTGAGGTTGTGAAGGATGTTGTTTCCCGCGCTGCTGATTTGGATGATCCAATGGCAATCGTTGATGCGATCAAATCTACGAATACGTCGACCATTGTGGGGGATGTGAATTTCGGGGCTGGCCCCGTGCCAAACGTCACCAAGACACCGCTTGTCGCGGGCCAATGGCAGAAGACTGGCGACGTCATGGACCTTGTCATCACCAACAACGCAGCAGCGCCCAATATTCCATTGGGCGGTGAGCTCAAGTTGCTCGGTTAAGGAAAAGTCTTGTCCGCTATTCTGTCTGTTTCGGGTCTCAGTAAATCCTTCGGTGCCGTCGTGGTTGCCGAAGATACAAGCTTTGACATCGAAGAAGGTGCCGCTGTTGGCATCTTAGGACCAAACGGAGCGGGCAAGACGTCTTTGTTTAATCTGATTACCGGCGCTTTAAAGCCAAACAGTGGCTGCATTGAATTTGCCGGTGCAGATATCACCGCGCTGCCCGCTGCAAAGCGGTGCAAGATGGGGATCGCCAGGTCGTTTCAGGTGCCGCAACCCTTCAGTGGTATGACTGTCTTTGAAAACGCGTTGGTCGGTGCAACTCTGGGTGCTGGTCTGTCTGCACACGACGCCCAAACCCATGTGCTGGATGTATTGCAAGCGACGGGGCTTCTGGACAAGGCGAACGCGCGTGCGGGTTCATTGTCACTTTTGGACCGGAAGCGTTTGGAAATGGCACGTGCGCTGGCGGCAAAGCCAAAGTTACTTCTGCTGGATGAAATTGCAGGCGGGCTGACCGATGCCGAATGTGTGGCATTGATTGACACCATCAAAGCTGTCCATGCTGCGGGGACAACAATCATCTTGATCGAACATGTCGTTCATGCCCTCATGGCCGTTGTTGAAAAGCTTATCGTTATCGATTTTGGCAGAAAAATTGCTGAGGGTGAGCCCGAGACGATCATGGACAGCGCGGTTGTCAAAGAAATCTATTTGGGGGTCGATCCCAATGTCTGACCCTTTGCTTTCATTGACGGGCCTTAATGCGCATTACGGCGATTTTCAGGCGCTTTATGGTGTCGATATGGAGGTCCACACGGGTGAAGTTGTGGCCATCATCGGGGCCAACGGGGCCGGTAAGACCACGCTGATGCAATCTATAACAAGCCTTGTTAGGAACCAACCTGACCAAGTGCGATTTAGGGGTCAATCTATTGGTGGACTAAGGGCCGACCAAGTTGCGCATCTGGGTTTGGCAATGGTGCCCGAAGGTCGGCAACTTTTCCCGTCGCTGAGTGTGCATGAGAATCTACTGGTGGGTGCAACGGTCGGGCGGCCCGGTCCTTGGACGCTTGCCAAAATCTACGACATGTTTCCAATTCTAAAGGAACGCAAAGCCCAACAGCCCAGCACCCTTTCGGGGGGGCAGCAACAAATGGTTGCGATCGGTCGCGCGCTGATGGCCAACCCTGATTTGATCCTTTTTGATGAGATTAGCCTTGGACTGGCGCCGGTTATCATTGGCGAAATCTATAAGGCCCTTCCGGGGATCATCAGCGAAGGCATGACGGCCATTCTCGTTGAACAAGACATCTCTCGGGCGCTTGAAGTGTCGTCGCGTGTCTATTGTTTGCAAGAAGGGCGCGTGTCGCTGCAAGGCCGGACGGGCGATGTGACCCGCGATGAAATCACCGCGGCCTATTTCGGAGTCACGGCATGATTGAGTGGACAAACTCTGTTGTGCAGGGTGTTTTGCTTGGCGGGCTTTACGCGCTGTTTGTGGCTGGGCTGTCGCTGATCTTTGGGGTTATGCGGTTGGTGAACATCGCCCATGGCGACCTAATCGTCCTTGCGGCCTATTTTGGTCTGACAACGACGGTGATGCTTGGCATTCATCCGTTTGCAGCACTTTTGATTGTGATGCCGCTGATGGCCGGCTTTGGCTATGTGTTACAGCGTGGTTTGCTGAATAGAACACTTGGCGATGATATCCTGCCGCCGTTGTTGGTCACCTTCGGTTTATCGGTGATTATACAGAATGTCCTGCTCGAAGCATACACCGCAGATCCTCAAAAACTAAGTGGCGGTGCGATCGAAACGGCAAGCGTTGAGGTGGGCGGTTTGGCGCTTGGCGTGTTGCCGCTTTTGACGTTTGGTATCGCCGTTGCCGTGATCGCATTTTTGCAATGGCTTTTCTACGCAACCAGCCTTGGCTGCGGGTTCCGCGCCGTATCAGACAATCAACAAATCGCGCAACTTATGGGGTTCAACAAAGCCCATATTTTTGGGCTGGCTATGGCACTTGCACTGGCGGTGACTGCAATCGCAGGAATTCTGTTGGGGATGCGCACAAGCTTTGATCCATCCGTCGGGGGCGGGCGCCTGATCTTTGGCTTTGAAGCCGTCATTATCGGGGGGCTTGGCAATTTGTGGGGAACGCTTGTGGGCGGCGTTATATTGGGCGTCGCTCAGACAATTGGCGCAAAGATCGATCCGGGATGGCAGCTGTTGGCGGGGCATGTCGCGTTTCTTGTGGTGCTGGCCTTCCGCCCGAACGGCCTGTTCCCGAGGGTAAACCATTGAGCGCGCCGATCGTCACGCGCAGCACGCGCGCATCACGGGTTGCGATGATTATCGCGGCATTGGCATTGATCGTGCTGGTGGCCGCACCTTGGTGGGCAGGGCGCGCTGACCTGCGCCTTATGGGGGAAATCTTTCTTTATCTGTCATTGGCATGCCTTTGGAACTTAATGGCGGGCTATGCAGGTTTGGTCTCTGTTGGACAGCAGGCCTTTGTTGGCTTTGGCGGCTATATGCTGTTTGCCTTGACGATCTTTGGCGGGTTGCATCCCATTCCCGCAATCCTGATCGGCGGGCTTTTGGCTGCGGCCCTTTCGATTCCGATGGCCGTTCTGATCTTTCGTTTGCGAGGGGCCTATTTTGCCATTGGAACATGGGTCGTCGCTGAGGTGTTCCGCCTGTCGTTTGCCCAGGTTTCCTCCCTTGGCGGCGGGTCCGGGTCGTCCTTGCCCGTTGATGTTGTAAAGTCGCTCGCAGACTCCCGTTCGGGTCGCGAAGCGTTGGCCTATTGGCTGGCGCTCGGTGCCGCAATAATCGTGATCGCTGCTATTTACGCCTTCTTGCGAACAAGGCGCGGACTTGCCTTGACGGCGATACGCGATAGCGAAGTCGCGGCATCGGGGCTGGGGATCGATATCTGGAGAACCAAGCTTGAAGTCTACGTGGTGACGTCCGCGTTTACCGCGATCATTGGCGGGCTGATCTTTCTACAAAAGCTGCGGATTTCACCCGATGCAGCCTTCAGCGTTAATGATTGGACGGCCTTCGTGATCTTTATCGTTGTCATCGGTGGGATAGGCACCCTTGAAGGGCCGATCCTTGGCACACTGCTGTTCTTCGCCTTGCGCGAAACGCTTGCTGACTTTGGTACGATATATCTGATTGCACTTGGGGTCGTGGCAATTGTGGTGATGTTCAAAGCCCCGAAGGGCGTCTGGGGATTGATCCGCGACCGTTTTGACCTTGAGCTTTTCCCACTCAGCTACCACGTTCGGGTTCGCAATAGCGACGAGTAAGGCTATTCAGATCGTATGAAGGAAACGATCTTAAATGCGCAATCAAGACGCCGTCGATGTCAGACGCGCAGCCATACGCATATAACTATGATGGTTGTACTGGGTATTCTCACGGCCCTAAAGGCAAGCGGACAGCACTTATTATGTTGTACCGACAGATATCGCAGACTGCCTTCGCTCCAGCAACGCTCAAGAACCATCGAATGATTCTTCGTCTTTTCGGCGCATGGTGTGGCTAGCATGACTCTAGCAATGTGTCGCTGATTGCAGCGCCGACAGTAGCGTCTTGGGTTGTCGGCATGGGCGGCACGCATGCGGCCAAAACGATTGAAACCCGACTCTGGGGCATTACAGAGCTACATCGATCACATTGCTTGCCCTCGCCGACGACACACCGGTTGCTGGAACATCGTGACATAGCTTTGCCTTGCATTGGTGACTTTTGATGGACGTGAACGGCTGCTTTGGTGACATAGGCCGCGATGCAGCGAAACAAGTGCTGCAAATGCAAACGAATTCTGCGTCAGCGAAGCCCTGAAAATGAATGTCGGAAAAGTCCGCTGACCCGTCATCGAGCCTCTCAATTCAATGTCCGCTTCGGGCTGACAGTAGCCATCGGTGCATCATGCGGTTAGCAGCCCGCATTCTCGGCGTTATGCCGGTTTCAAACCCTTGATCAGGTCTTCTTTGCGCTGTTTGGAAATAGGAAGGTATGACCCCATCGTCACAGCCATGTTCTCATGGCCAAGATTCATGCCCCATGCCTTGAATTCTTCGACAGTGCTGCACCAATCATTCGCCATCTTGATCAAGGTCGTGCGGAAGTCGTGTGGCGTGTATTGCGGCAACTGCACCATACCAAAGGCGTTGCGGATTATCTTGTTCAGCGGCGTCGTGGCTGCGTATGGATCGCGCGACAGCCCAATCTTTCGAAATCCGCCCGTTTCCTCGAATCCCATCTGGGCTTTGGGGAACACCGCATCGGCATGACCAAAGAACTTCTCTTTTCGCAGATAGTCCACCCACGCCGTGAAGCACTCCAGATAGGCGGAATCAACAGGAAAGAATGTGGTATCAATCGCTTTGGCCGCTTTCGTCTTCACCTCGCGGGGGTCTTGGAACACTTTGCCATTGAATAGATCAATATGCTTGAGCCTGAGGGACGCCACAGCCCCGACACGTCCGCCCGTGAGCATGAAAAACGCAAACAGCGCCTTGTCCCGCCTTTCAAATTCCGTGGCTTCAGGCATGGCTTGGAAAGCATGAAACGCAGCCTCAAGAGACGGGCATTCCTTGTCATTGGCGGTATGGGCAATGCGTGCCGATTTACGGTTGTTGTTGAAGTAACGTGTGTCGCTATAGGTCAGCACCTTTTGCCCGGCCGTCCCGCCAACCAATGAAAGAACTTGCGCACCAGGGCCAGTGTTGCGTCCACTGTCGAATGGCTCAAGGGTTGCCCATGTGGGTTTTTTGCTTGGGAAAGAGCAACTTTGAGTTTGGCGGCTTGCTCAATATGAAATCGCTTGAACGACTTAAAACCTGTGGAATGCTCAAACTTAAGGATCGCGGCCAAAACCTTGTCTGTAGACTTGGTATCCAGACCATCTGCTTCCTCCAGATAGAACACGTATTTGCGTTTCATCCGTTCGTTTTCCTCAATCACTTTTCTCATCTTGGTTTCCTTTCGTTCAAAGGGGATTTAGCGCCTGCATTTGGGCGTGATTAGCGGGATCGCGCTAAGTATGGTTTTGAACTGGGCTTGAGGGTTTCGTATCGGCTCACGATGGCCTCTTGCCTGTGATTTCGTAAACTTGCCCAAATTTGCCCAAGTCCAGGTGGCCCACAAATCGCTGCAAGCCTCGCTCACAGTCCTCACACAGCCCCGTAAACCGCCTTAGCGGACTGGATGACCTATTGTGACGAAGTGGCGCTCTACGGCCCCGATGATCATTTGTTCCCCGCAACGGCAATTGCGGCGAAATTAAATTCGGGATTTGAAGCGAGCGGCTTAACGCGCGGCCATTGGAAAAGCACCGAACCTGTGCGCAAGATCGTTCGCGCAGCGTTTGAAGCTGCAGACCTTCCCAACTACGGCCCCCACGCCTTTCGCCACATGCTGGCACGCCATGCGGCCAAAAACGCGACATCTGTGGCTGAACTGGTCGCAGCGTCGCAGAACTTTGGGCACACAGATGTTTTGACGACTTTACGCAGCTACGGCCAAATCAACCGCGACGATCAACTCAAATTAGTGACCGGCGCGAAAGATGTGTGACGAAACCAAATCAAACGAAAGCAAAGTGTGGGAACAAATGTGGGAACGATTTCCACTAAAAGCCAAACAATACCAATAAAACAAACGCTTAAGGAGGTGTAGAATGACACATAGTTTGAAGTTCGTGAGCGCTGTAAGATATTGATTTTAATGAGCTACTGCTTTCTTCAATTCACGAGTCTTGAGTTTTTAGACACATAGGTTTGAGCTTAAGATGACAGTGCAAAAAAACTATTCAATCTCAGTGCATTAGAAATCGGCGCCGGGAACACTCCTTCAAAGCGGTCGTACATTCAGGTTGCGGCGAAGATACCGAAAGAGCCCGACCCGGCCATTGTGATTTTATGCTGCGCGCGCTCGCAGCGCGAACAATGCGGCATAAGCAGAAAATTCCATGCGGTAAATTCCATGCGGTCTAGCAGCGGAAAAAGCGGCCATTCGTACAAGCAGCAGCATGGATAAACTCATTGAAGAGATCACAGACTTGTACAAAGGACAATTTAAGGCAAATTTGAACGGATTATGAACTTTGGCTGGTTTTGGGTTCAGGGACAATGAAGCTCAACAAACAGATCTCTCTAAGATGGTTTTTCTTATTAATTGCTGAGTTCAGA